>NZ_DATJJF010000074.1:0-9856 GCF_035492435.1 Trinickia sp. | reverse complement strand
TAAGCGGGTTTATGCCCGCTTCAGGAAGCCATGGCTGATGCCGCTCATCGTCGTGCCGGCACTGCTCGTGGCGCTCGTCCTTATCGCGCACATTCCGTACACCATCTACTTCGCCGACACCCGTTGGCTCATGTGGCTGCTAGGCCCGGCGACGATCGCATTCGCGGTACCCGTCTACGAATATCGGGAACTGATCAAACGTCACTGGCTGTCACTCGCGGCCGGCGTTACCGTCGGCATTGTCGTCGGCGTGGGTGGCTCCTTTGCGTTGGCGAAGCTCCTGCATGTCTCGCCGGACGCTGCGCGCAGCCTGTTGACGCGGTCTGTTTCGACGCCATTTGCGCTTGCCGTGTCGGAAGAGATCCATGCGCCGAAACAGCTCACCGCGCTCTTCGTCATCGCAACGGGCTTGGTCGGCATGTTCTTCGGTGAGTTCGTCCTCGCGCTGCTGCCGCTGCGCTCGCGCATCGCGCGCGGTGCGCCCTTCGGCGCGGCGGCCCATGCGATCGGCACGATCAAGGCGCGCGAGATCGGCAGCGAAGAGGGTGTCATCGCGAGCCTGACGATGATGATCGCGGGTGTGGTCATGGTGCTCATTGCGCCGCTCATCGGCTCGGTCTTCGGCAGCGCGCTCGGTTGACGCTGAACCGGCAGCGGCTCGCGCAGCTCCATGAGTTGGTAGCCGTCGCGGTTTCGATCCTTTTGCTACAATCCAACCCGTTTCCGAGGAGCGCTGCGACGGGGCACCCCGCCAGGCTCGGAAACTTCAAGCGGACCCCCGCATGCCCTCGTGGCGCGCAGGCGGCTCCATAGAACGGCGCTCACGTCTACTTTTTCTAGAAACCTTTTAGAAAGGAGGGCGTGATGAGCGCCGCTGTCTTCGAATCGAAAGAATCCCAGGATTTCGTCGTCGCCGATCTGTCGCTGGCCGACTGGGGCCGTAAAGAGCTGAACATCGCCGAGACCGAAATGCCCGGTCTCATGCAGATTCGCGCCGAAAACAAGGCAGCGCAGCCGCTCAAGGGCGCGCGCATCGCCGGCTCGCTGCACATGACGATCCAAACCGCCGTGCTGATCGAGACGCTGACGGCGCTCGGCGCCGATGTGCGCTGGGCCTCGTGCAACATCTTCTCGACGCAGGATCATGCGGCCGCCGCCATTGCGAAGTCGGGCGTACCCGTCTTTGCGTTCAAGGGCGAATCGCTCGACGAGTACTGGGAGTTCACGCACCGCATCTTCGAGTGGCCGAATGGCGAATTCGCCAACATGATCCTCGACGATGGCGGCGACGCCACGCTGCTCTTGATCCTCGGCTCGAAGGCTGAGAAGGATCGCAGCGTCATCGCGAAGCCTGCAAACGAGGAGGAAGTCGCGCTCTACAAGGCGATCGAAGGCCATCTCGCTGTCGATCCGGCCTGGTACTCGAAGCGTCTGTCGCAGATTCGCGGCGTGACCGAGGAAACGACGACGGGCGTCCATCGCCTGTATCAGATGGAAAAGGACGGCCGGCTGCCGTTCCCGGCGATTAACGTCAACGATTCGGTGACGAAGTCGAAGTTCGACAACCTCTATGGCTGCCGTGAGTCGCTCGTCGACGGTATCAAGCGCGCGACCGACGTCATGATCGCCGGCAAGATTGCCGTCGTGGCCGGCTACGGCGACGTGGGCAAGGGCTGTGCGCAATCGTTGCGCGGGCTAGGCGCGACGGTCTGGGTCACCGAGATCGATCCGATTTGCGCGCTGCAGGCGGCCATGGAAGGGTACCGCGTCGTGACGATGGAATACGCGGCCGACAAGGCCGACATTTTCGTGACGGCGACGGGCAACTATCATGTGATCACGCACGATCACATGAAAGCGATGCGTCACAATGCGATCGTCTGCAACATCGGCCATTTCGATTCCGAGATCGACGTGGCGTCGACGCGTCAGTACACGTGGGAAAACATCAAGCCGCAAGTCGATCACATCGTGTTCCCGGACGGCAAGCGCATCATCCTGCTCGCCGAAGGTCGCCTCGTGAATCTCGGCTGCGCAACGGGGCATCCCTCGTTCGTGATGTCGAACTCGTTCGCCAATCAGACGCTCGCGCAGATCGAGCTTTACACGCGTGGCGCGCAGTACGAAAACAAGGTGTACGTGCTGCCGAAGCACCTCGACGAGAAGGTGGCGCGTCTGCACCTTGAGCGCATCGGCGTGCAGTTGACCGTGCTGACGGATGATCAGGCGGGCTATATCGGCGTCGACAAGAGCGGGCCTTTCAAGCCGAATCACTACCGCTACTGATTTAGCCGAACGCCTTAAGGCGTAAAGGAGAGGGCGGCGGCGCGATCGTGACATGCTGTGCCGCATGCGGCCGGCATGGCCGAACGCGCCGCCCCTTTCTCCTCGGCGCAGGACCAATTGGAGCTTTAGATGACTTTGCTGCTGACCTGGGTGATCAACGCGCTTGCGCTCTTGATCATCACGTACCTCGTGCCGTCGATTCACATCCGTAGCTTCGGCACTGCACTCGTCGTGGCGCTCGTGCTCGGCCTTATCAACACGATTATCCGGCCTGTACTCATCGTGTTGACGCTGCCCGTGACGATCGTGACGCTCGGCCTTTTCATTCTCGTGGTGAACGCGCTGTGCTTCTGGCTGGCGTCGTCATTGCTGAAGGGGTTCGAAGTGACGGGGTTCTGGTCAGCGTTTTTCGGCTCCATCCTCTATAGCATCGTGTCGTGGCTGCTGTCGGCGTTGATTCTCGGCAATCGCAGTCTCGGCTGACGGCCAAGTCACGTCGCACGCATATGAATCCCATCGAAATCTCCTTCGAATTCTTCCCGCCGAAAACGCCCGAGGGCGTTGAAAAGCTGCGTGCCGCGCGCACGCAGCTCACGCGGCTCAAGCCGAAGTTCGTCTCCGTCACCTTCGGCGCTGGCGGCTCGACGCAGGAAGGCACCCTCGACACCGTCCTCGAGATTGCCAAGGATGGCCTGGAGGCCGCGCCGCATCTGTCTTGCGTCGGCTCGTCGAGGGACGCGCTGCGTGCGATCCTCGATCGCTATCGCGCCAACGGCATTCGCCACATCGTGGCGCTGCGCGGCGACCTGCCGTCCGGCATGGTCGAAATGGGCGAACTGCGTTATGCGTCGGAGCTCGTCGCTTTCATTCGCGCCGAGTACGGCGATTGGTTCTGGATCGAGGTGGCGGGCTATCCCGAATACCATCCGCAATCGCGTTCGCCGCGGCAAGATCTCGAAAACTTTGCCCGCAAGGTCAAGGCGGGCGCCAACTCCGCGATCACGCAATACTTCTACAACGGCGACGCCTACCTGCGTTTCGTCGACGAGGTACGCAAGCTGGGTGTGGATGTGCCGATCGTGCCGGGCATCATGCCGATTACGAATTACGCACAGCTCATGCGTTTCTCCGAGATGTGCGGCGCCGAAGTGCCGCGCTGGATCGCCCGCCAGCTGGAGAGTTTTGGCGACGATAGAGAGGCGATCCGGGCATTCGGGCTCGACATCGTCACGCAGCTTTGCGAGCGGCTCGTGAAGGAAGGCGTGCCGGGGTTGCACTTTTACACGCTCAATGCGGCCACGGCCAGCAAGGCGATCTGCGAGCGGCTCGGCTACGGGATCGATCAATAACCCAGCGGCTTCACGCTTGCCTCCAGGGCCTCGGCACCTGCGCCGAACCGAGCCGGTCCAATTATTTTCGGCCGCTTGTTCGGGTAATTAAAGGTCAGTAATATCCGCCTAGCCGGCGGGGCCGGACCACGACTTGGAGGAAGCATGAAGCCATTCCAGCTGTTGCGTGCTGCGCGAATCACCGCTTTCTCAGCCGCAGCCGTAGCGGTCTTCCTCGGCACGGCGACGATCTCGCACGCCGCGCCGATTCCGAATAAGACGCTCGTCTATTGTTCCGAGGGCAGTCCAGCCGGCTTCGATCCCGCGCAGTACACAACGGGCGTCGACTTCACCGCCAATACCTTCACCGTCTTCAATCGGCTGGTCGAATTCGCGCGTGGAAGCACGAACGTGGAGCCAGGACTCGCCGAGAAGTGGGATATCTCCCCGGACGGCAAGACGTACACGTTTCATCTGCGCCACGGCGTCAAGTTCCAGACTACGGCGTACTTCAAGCCGACGCGCGAATTCAATGCGGATGACGTCGTCTTCACATTCGAGCGGATGCTCGATCCGAATCAGGCATTCGCCAAGGCCTATCCGGCGACGTTCCCGTACATCACCGACATGGGGCTCGACAAGCTCATCAAGCGAGTCGACAAGGTGGATCCCTATACCGTTCGCTTCGAGTTGAACGATGTCAGCGCGCCGTTCCTGCAAAACATGGCGATGGAATTCGCTTCGATCCAGTCGGCGGAATATGCGGATCAGCTGCTGAAGCAAGGCAAAGCCGCAGAGATCAACCAGAAGCCGGTCGGCACAGGCCCCTTCATCTTCCGGAGCTACCAGAAAGACGCGACGATCCGCTTCGACGGCAACCCCGACTACTGGAAGCCGGACGCCGTCAAGCTCTCGAAGCTGATCTTCTCGATCACGACGGATGCGAGCGTACGCACGCAAAAGTTGAAGCGCGGCGAATGCGAGGTGATGGTCTATCCGAAGCCCGCCGATCTGGCTTCGCTGAAGGCAGATTCGAATATCGATCTCGCTTCGCAAGCGGGCTTCAACCTCGGCTATCTCGCGTATAACGTTCAGCATAAGCCGCTCGGCAACGTCGATGTGCGCCGTGCCCTCGATATGGCGATCAACAAGCCGGCCATCGTGGAGTCGGTCTACCAGGGCGCAGGGCAGCTTGCGACGAATCCGATGCCGCCGACGCAGTGGTCGTACGACAAGAACCTGAAGGCGGCGAGCTACGACCCTGACAAGGCGAAAGCGCTGCTCGCCAAAGCGGGCTTTCCGAACGGTTTCGAGCTCACTCTCTGGGCCATGCCGGTCCAACGGCCCTACAATCCGAACGCGCGGCTGATGGCCGAAATGATTCAGAGCGATTGGGCGAAGATCGGCGTCAAGGCCAGGATCGTCACGTATGAGTGGGGTGAGTACATGAAGCGCGCCCATGCGGGCGAACATGACGCGGTGCTCGTGGGCTGGACGGGCGACAACGGCGACCCGGACAACTGGCTCGGCACGCTGCTCGGCTGTGAAGCCGTCAACGGCAACAACTTCTCGAAGTGGTGTTATAAGCCGTTTGACGATCTCATCCAGAAAGGACGTGCCACGACGGATCGGGACCAGCGTACGAAGTACTATCGCGAGGCGCAGCAGATCTTCGCGGATCAGTTGCCGTTTTCGCCGATCGCTCACTCGACTGTCTATCAACCGACCACGAAGAACGTCGTCGACATGAAGATCGACCCGCTCGGCTATTCGCGTTTCGATGGCGTCAGCATGAAGTAATCGTTTCGCGCTACCGTGGCGGTCACGCAGTACCGCAGTACCGCAGCAACCGATCCGGCGACAGAGGCGGTAAGCCTCTCGTCGCCGGTCGCGTTTTTCTTCCAGCAAGTTAGAGGGACGAACCATGTTCCGATTCGTTTTGCGCCGCATCGGCATGGTGGTGCCGACTTTCATCGGCGTCACCTTGCTCGCGTTCGCGCTGATTCACTTGATTCCGGGCGACCCCATCGAAGTGATGATGGGCGAACGCGGTGTCGATCCCGCGTTGCACGCACAAGCCTTGCATCGGCTGGGGCTCGACGAGCCTTTGCCGATGCAGTACGTGCATTATGTCGGGCGCGCGCTGCACGGCGACTTGGGCACGTCGTTCATCACCGATACAAGTGTGATGAGCGAGTTCTTTTCGCGCTTTCCGGCCACCGTCGAGCTTTCGCTGTGCGCGATGCTTTTCGCGCTCGTCGTAGGCCTCCCGGCCGGCGTGCTCGCGGCGGTCAAGCGAGGCTCATTCTTCGATCACGGTGTGATGGGCACGGCGCTCACGGGCTATTCGATGCCGATTTTCTGGTGGGGCCTCATCCTCATCATGCTGTTTTCGGTAACGCTCGGATGGACACCCGTGTCGGGGCGCATCGCCGTCGAGTACGACATTCCACACGTCACGGGCTTCCTGCTTATCGATTCGCTGCTCGCGCCCGATGAGGGCTCGTTCAAGTCGGCTGTCAGCCATCTCGTTTTGCCGTCGATCGTGCTCGGCACGATTCCGCTCGCCGTCGTCGCGCGTATGACCCGCTCGTCGATGCTCGAGGTGCTGCGTGAGGATTACATTCGCACGGCACGCGCCAAGGGGCTTTCGCCGTTGCGCGTCATCGTCGTGCATGCGCTGCGCAACGCGCTGATTCCTGTCGTCACCGTCATCGGTCTTCAGGTGGGCACCTTGCTCGCAGGGGCTGTGCTGACAGAAACGCTGTTCTCGTGGCCGGGCGTCGGCAAGTGGCTGATCGATGCCATCAGCCGGCGCGACTACCCTGTCGTGCAGGGTGGCATTCTGTTGATCGCGACGTTGGTGATCGTCGTCAATCTCGTCGTCGATCTGCTCTACGGCGTGCTGAATCCGCGTATTCGCCATACACGCTGAAGGGGGCAAGCCACATGGCAGACATGCAAAATGCAATACCTGAGGCGGGGACGCCGCCCTCTGGCCGCGCGCTCGCTGTGCGCGAGTTCTGGTCGCACTTCTCGCGCAATCGCGGTGCAGTCGTCGCTGGCGTTATCGTTTTACTGCTCGTTTTGCTGGCGGTGGCGGCGCCTGTCGTCGCGCCGCACAGCCCGATCGAGCAATACCGCGATTTCGTCAAGATTCCGCCCGCGTGGCAAGACGGCGGCAACTGGCGCTTCGTGCTCGGCACCGACGAGGCGGGCCGCGACATACTATCTCGCCTCATCTACGGCGCGCGCATGTCGATCTGGATCGGCTGCGTCTCGGTCGTGCTGGCGCTCTTGCCTGGCATCGTGCTCGGCCTCACCGCCGCGTTCTTCGATAAGTGGGCCGATGCGCCCATCATGCGATTGATGGACGTGCTCCTTGCGTTGCCATCGCTGTTGCTGGCCGTGGCCGTCGTCGCCGTCATCGGCCCGGGCCTCGCCAATACCATGCTCGCGATCGCAATCGTCGCGCTGCCGGGGTATGTCCGGCTGACACGTGCTTCGGCGCTCTCCGAGCTGCAAAAGGACTACGTGACGGCCTCGCGCGTCGCAGGCGCCGGCACGGTGCGGCTCATGTTTGCTCAGGTTTTGCCGAACTGCGCTGCACCGCTCATCGTGCAGGCCACACTCGGTTTCTCCTCGGCGATTCTCGATGCGGCGGCGCTCGGCTTTCTCGGGCTCGGCGTGCAGCCGCCGACGGCCGAGTGGGGCGCGATGCTGGCCTCGGCTCGCGATTACATCGACAATGCGTGGTGGATCGTCACTTTTCCGGGGCTCGCTATCGTGATTTCCGTGCTCGCCATCAACCTCTTCGGCGATGGGCTGCGCGATGCGCTCGACCCGAAACTCAAGCGGATCAGCTGACATGAAACGATTCTCACAGTTGCTATGCTCGTTGCTCCCCGAGGGACGCTCAGTACGCTTGGGAGCACGCTGAGATGAGTGACCTTCTGACCCTGCGCAATTTGGCGGTCAACTTCGGCGGAGCACCCGCCGTCGACGGCGTGGACCTGACGGTGGCGCCCGGCGAGGTGGTTGGCGTCGTCGGCGAATCGGGCTCGGGCAAGAGCGTGACGATGATGGCCGTCATGGGCCTCATCGATCCGCCCGGTGTGGTGACGGCCGACGAGATCACCTTCGATGGCATCGATCTCTTGCATGCGTCGCCTCGCGCACGCCGGCGCGTCGTCGGCAAGGACATCGCCATGGTGTTCCAGGACGCGCTATCGAGCCTCAACCCCAGCTATACCGTCGGCTTTCAGATCAAAGAGGTGCTGAGGCTGCACGAAGGCTTGCGCGGCGCCGCGCTCGAGAAACGCACACTCGAACTGCTCGATCAGGTGGGTATTCCCGATGCGAAAAATCGCCTGTCGGCGTTTCCGCATCAGCTCTCGGGTGGCATGAACCAGCGCGTGATGATCGCGATGGCCGTCGCCTGCAATCCCAAGCTGCTCATCGCGGACGAGCCGACGACCGCGCTCGACGTGACGATCCAGGCGCAGATCATGGATCTGCTGGTGCAGCTGCAAAAGGAGCGCGGCATGGCGCTCGTACTGATTTCGCACGATCTGGCCGTCGTCTCCGAGATTGCGCACCGCGTCGCGGTCATGTACGCGGGCGAGATCATCGAGACAAACCGCGTTCCGGACATCTTCGCGAATCCGCATCATCCGTACACGGAAGCATTGCTTGCCGCGATTCCCGAACATAATTTCGGCGCAAAGCGTCTCGCCGCGCTGCCCGGCATGGTGCCCGGCCGCGACGACAGGCCAACGGGATGTCTCTTCGCCCCGCGTTGCAAGCACGTCGTCGACGATTGCTCGAAAGGCCGGCCCGCGCTTGCGCCGCTCGATGCCCATGACGCGGGGATGCGTGTGCGCTGCATCAAGCCACTCAATCTCGATGCGCTGCCGTTGCAGAGGACACACACGGCGACGCAGACACACGGAGACGAACGATGAGCGCAGTACCCGAGGCACCGCGCGCCGCGTCGAGCGAAGAGCAGGTGCTCGTCGCCGAAGGGCTCGCCAAGCACTACGCCGTGCGTCGTGGGTTCATGGGGCATGGCGTCGTGAAGGCACTCAACGGCGTGTCGTTTTCACTCGCGCGGGGCCGGACGTTGGCCGTCGTCGGCGAATCGGGATGCGGAAAATCGACGCTGGCGCGGCAACTGACGATGATCGAATCACCCAGCTCGGGGCGGCTCGTCATAGAAGGCCAGGCGGTGACGGGGGCCGACCGCGCAAAGCTCGCGGGACTCCGCCGCCGCGTCCAGATGGTGTTCCAGAATCCGTTTGCGTCGCTCAATCCGCGCAAGACCGTCGAGGCGACGCTTAACGAGCCGCTCGTGATCAACACGCCGATGAGCGCCGCCGAGCGTGCGGAGCGGATCGCGCAGACGATGCGCACAGTGGGGCTCAGGCCCGAGCATGCCAAGCGGTATCCGCACATGTTTTCGGGCGGCCAGCGCCAGCGCATCGCCATCGCGCGCGCGATGATGCTCGATCCGCGCATCGTTGTTGCGGATGAACCCGTCTCGGCGCTCGACGTCTCGATCCAGGCGCAAATCTTGAACTTGTTCATGGATCTCCAGGACCAGTTCAAGACGAGCTATGTGTTCATTTCGCATAATCTTTCCGTCGTCGAGCATATCGCCGACGAAGTGATGGTCATGTACTTCGGCGGTGTCGCCGAGCTGGGCGACAAGAAAACGATCTTCGCGAATCCGCGCCACCCGTACACGCGCGCGCTGATGTCGGCGACACCGGCCATCTTCGAATCCGACAGACGCGTTAGGATCAAGCTGCAAGGCGAATTGCCTTCGCCGCTCGATCCGCCGTCAGGTTGCGCGTTCCACCAGCGCTGTCCCTATGCAATCGAGCGGTGCCGGATCGAAGCGCCGGCACTGCGTGAAGTCGACGCTCGCCAAGTGGCCTGCCATCGCGCAGAGGAAGTGGGGGAGGTGAATGCCTGAAGCACGGGCGGCGCCATGTGTGCGCCGTTCTTCACACGACGGTTTGCGCGTTAGCGCGCAACCGGCGTGTTGGCTCGTGCTTAGTTTTGTGCCCGGTATCGTGCTTAGTTGCGTGCTCAGGTTCGTAGATAGCGTCACGCCCAGGTGCGTGCTCCGGCTAACGTTCATGCTCGCCGTGGTGCTTGCCGCCATGCTCGATCCGTCAGGCCCAGCGTCGATTACGCCGATTGCGGCAGCCCGCGCAGCCGGGTATGAGGCCGGGACC
>NZ_DATJJF010000073.1:0-9730 GCF_035492435.1 Trinickia sp. | reverse complement strand
CGCACGATCGCGACTTCGATCACGAGATCGTAGAACTCCGCCGGCTTGAGCCGCGGCAACATCGACATCTGGGCCCGCGACTCGATCTGGAAAACGCCGACCGTATCGGCGCGCGAGATCATTTTGTATGTCTCCGCGTCTTCGGGCGGAATGTCTTGCATTTCGAACCGTTCGCCGCGCCGTTCGGATACGAGATCGAGTGTGCGGCGGATGGCCGAGAGCATGCCGAGCGCCAGCACCTCGACCTTGAGGAGCCCTAACGATTCAAGATCGTTTTTGTCCCAGTCAATGACGGAGCGCTCCGGCATGGCGGCATTCTCGATCGGAACGAGGCGAGATAGCTTGCCCCTGCTGATCACGAAGCCACCTGAATGCTGCGATAAATGGCGCGGAAAGCCGAGCAATTGAATCGCGAGAGTCGCCCATGTCTGCGTGAGCGGCGTTTCCGGATCCAATCCGCACTCCACGAACCGCTTGAGCAGATCATGTCGGCCGTCGAACCACTGATGGGACTTGGCAACCGCATCGACGATCTGCGGATCGACCCCGAGCGCCTTGCCCGTTTCGCGCAACGCGCCGCGCAGCCGATAGCACGAGACGGCAGCCGCGATCGCGGCTCGGTGCCGGCCATATTTCGAATAAATGTATTGAATGACTTCTTCGCGCCGCTGATGCTCGAAATCGACGTCGATATCGGGCGGCTCGCCGCGCTCCTTGCTGATGAAACGCTCGACGAGCAGATTGCCGCGCGCCGGATCGACTTCGGTAATTCCCAGACAGTAGCAGACCGCCGAATTGGCCGCCGACCCCCGCCCCTGACAAAGAATGCCCTGGCTTTTTGCGAAGCGCACGATGTCATAGACAGTCAGGAAATACGGCTCGTACTGGAGTTCGCGAATCAAATCGAGCTCGTGCTCGATCTGCATTTGGACTTCCTGCGCAATGCCATGCGGAAATCGATGATGCGCACCGATATAAGTCTCTTGCCGCAAGTAGGCAGCCGGGGTCATGCCGTTCGGAACCAGCTCGTCAGGGTATTCATAGCGCAACTCGTCCAGCGAAAACGTGCAGCGGGCGAGAATGCGGGTCGTTTCTTTCAGCGTGCGCTCCGGATACAAATTGGCGAGGCGCAGGCGCGGACGCAAATGCTGCTCTGCATTAGGTGCGAGCTCATAGCCGCACTCGCGCACGGGTTTGCCGAGGCGAATGGCCGTCATTGTGTCTTGCAGCAGCTTGCGCGAACGCACATGCATCGCCACGTGTCCGAGTGCGACGACCGGCATGTCACACTCCTGCGCGACAAGTTCGATTACACCGCGATGAATATCGTCCATGGCGCGCTGATGCAGAACAAGCCCGCACCATGCTCTGGCGGGAAAAATCTCGTTGAGCCATCGGAGCTGCTCGTGCAATGCGGCTTCGTCGGCGGGAAAACCGGGTACGAGAATCGCCAGACAGTCCGGCATGCCGCGCAGATGGTCATATTGCCTTTCCGGCCGCGCAAGATCGTGCGGCGTCAGACGATATTCCCCCTTCGATGAGCGCGTCCTCGCCAGTGTGATGAGCTCGCACAGATTGCCGTAGCCTTCCCTGTTCTGCGCGAGCAATATCAGACCGAACGAGGGCGAACCGTCAACGCTGACAAGCTTGAAGTACGATCCGATAACCAGCGGCAGTTGTGCCTTTTTCGCGGCCTCGTGCGCACGCACCACTCCTGCGAGCGAACATTCGTCGGTAATCGCGAGACCAGCGTAGCCGAGCTGCGCAGCGCGCTCAGCCAGCTCCTCGGCATGCGAGGCCCCCTGCAAAAACGTGAAATTTGAAAAGCAGAACAGCTCGGCATACTCCGGCAACGCGGTGAAAGCGGTATCCATCGCAAGTCATCCGAAAAGCCCGTGAAGAAACCAGCATGGTTCTTTTTCCAAATCGCGGCTGCTGACGCGTTCGCGATATATCCAATAACAGCTTCGGTCCTCCGCTTGCGCGACGAAATAGTCGCGTGTCACGAGTGCGCCGTCGAACCATCCAGCTTCAATGCGCTCGCCCGGCGACACGATTCTCAACGGCGATCCGTAAAACGGCCGATGTTGACGCATCAGCAAGCGCACTGGTTTTTCGAGAAGCCATGTGGGGCGCGGCAACGCATCGGGTGCTGACGCCGCCTTGACGCTTTCGTGCACCGGCACCCAACGGTTCGCGACTTCCGGACGATAATCGGCCACGGGTGCCGCTCGAAGGACGTTCTCACTGCCCAGACGCGCAACAAGCAGTTCGACTAGACGCGCATGGTCTTGCGCCGAACCGCCGGGTTCGGGAAACAGTGTTTCCGATGCGGGGGCTGCCGGTGTCACGTCCGTCGCTTCGAGACGAAGCGCGATCACCGATGCGGTCAATTCCAGACGGCCTAGCTGTTCCTTGAGCAATCGGATCAGATGCTCCTCTTTCCATGTCGGCTCACTGAGCGCGATACCAAGCATCGTCGGGGGAATCGCTTCCCGGCCACGCTCGTGCTCGAGAAAAAACGTCACAGCCGACAGCGAGAGCTGCCGCGCGACAAGCCAGCCGCACAATTGCGCGACCAGACGCCGTGCAGCGAACAGCACGCCTTCGGCATGCTCGACCCGATCCGGCAGTTCGCTACATGCGGCAAATACCGGGGGCGGCGTAAGCCACTCAAATAGCTCTGGGGCGGTACCGAAGGCGCGGTCGAGTGATTCAAGCACATCGACGCCGCACCGGCGTTGGAGGCCGGCACGAGGCAGGCGGCAGACATCGGCAATGGTGTTGCAGCCCAGCCCAGTGAACCATTCGGCGAACGGTTGCAACTCCGGCACCGTGCACAACGGCAATGCGTAAAGCGCCCTTTCGAGCGAGCGCATTTTCACAAATCGGTGCCTGCCGTGCTGAGCAAGAAACCATGCGCCCTGTCCCGTGGGTGCGGCGCTCATTCGCGCGCTCAGGCCTACGTCGCGCAGCACGCCCTGCACCTGCCGGCACAATCGCGCAATGCCACCGAATAGCCGCAGGCTCGCACTGACGTCGAGCACAATGGTTGCATCGCCAGCCATGCTCACTTCAGGCGAAAACCGCATCAGCGCCATCGCGACTTCGCGTTGCGCCGATTCCTCTTTAACTGCATCCCGTTCATAGATTTCGGCGCGAGGCGCGAGCGTCAGCACGCCGCCACGCCGCATGCCGAGACGCACGCCTGCCGCACGCGCCGCATCGTCTGCGACGACGACTTTCTCCTTGTCGAGTACGACCGCGCCGGATGCCGGTTCAGGCAACCACTTCGGCCGAAACACTTCCAACTCGAGTCGGTGCAGTTTGACGGCGAGCAATACGCGCATGGCGGCTGAACAAAATGGGGCTGGGTTGCAGAGGAATCGAGAGGGGCTCAGCACGCGTCGGCCCTCGTCGTTTCACGATGTCGACGCTGATGCCGTCCCCTGCCGGGCGCAGCGCCAGCCTCAGCAAAGCGGGTGAAGCGTCTTGCGCGGCCGCAAGCGGCCTCACCATAACGAACAACGTCTCCGACGACTGAGCCACGAGATGCAGCCGCCGTAATGCAGCCGTCGACACGTGCGGTGCCCAGAACAGCAGCGCCCCGCAGGTCCCGGCCCGCAATATCTGCTCGGCTGACCAAGCCGCATCCGCCGTTTTCGATGCCCGCACCTGAATCAATTGCGGGAGCGGCACACCCAGATAGGCGAAAGCCGGCGCATTCGGAAGATGCGGAGGCTGCACAAGCACAATCGGAAGCTTGGCGAGGGCTGCCAGCGCCGGGCGCAAAAGTCTGATCTCGCCGACTCCCGGCTGCTGGATCAGCAAATCCACGAGTGCCCCGACCGGCCAGCCACCACCGGGCAATTCGGCTGAAAGCGCCGCATAGCCCGTATCGATCGTGCGCATGCCCCCCCGAGCCAGTTGGGAAGCGCGCCAGAGAGACGGATGAACGTCCTCGGGATGAAAGAGCGCGGCAGACATGATGAAAGATAATAGGACAAAGACTGTATGGATATACAGTATCCTACACGCATTCCTGGTGTTTGGAATAGGCTCTTTTAAAGGAGGCGGCTCATCCAGAATTCTCACGCCGCCGACACGGCGCCCCCCCTACCGCAAGGCTATACTGTGGCGCAACGGCTCTTTCCAGGTGGTGAAGCGCATGCAGCATCTCGATGCGAAATCATGTCCGGACCTGGCAACGTTTCTCGAGAGAAGGCGCGGTCTCGTTACCCGAAGATGGTTACGAGCCATCCGCGCCGATCCTAAAATCGCGCCGGCGGGCAGGCTCACCACGCGCCAATTGATCGACGCGCTGCCGTCCTTTTACGCTGAGCTATGCGCGGCTTTGCGCGGCGAATCTCCTGTGGCGCGCGCTCGCCTCGAGCAGGATGCTCGCAAGCATGGCCGCGAACGATGGCTGCGCGGCTACCAGCTCGACGAACTTTTTTGCGAGCTCGACGATTTTCAGCGCTGCGTGCAAGATGCCGCGCGGGAGTACTTCGCCGCCCTCCCGGCGGCGCGCGCCGGTCAGGTCGAAGCGCACAAAGTCATCGAAAACCTCTTCAGCGCCACGATCTACGAAGCGATCCGCCAGCTTCTCGCACAGCAGGAGCAACGCATCATCGAGTCGCTGACTGCACGGGACCGCGCACTTTCGGCGCAGCATAAGAGCGACGAGCGTTTGCGCATGGCGGCGGCCGCAGCGCGCCTGGGCATATTCGAATGGGATATCGAGAGCCCCATTAGCGTTTGGGAAAACGAACGCATGTACGAAATCACCGGACAACCCTTTGCGCTGGGGCCGCTCACGTTCGACGCCTTTCTTGACGAACTCGTGCACCCGGAGGATCGGGAAAACTTCGTCGAATGCTACAGCGCCGCCCATAGCAACCAGGCCGAATTTCATTGCATCTTCCGCGTTCGTCGCATCAACGATCGGGCGGTACGCGTCGTCGACATGCACGGCAGATTCAGAACGGGACTCAACGTTGACGCAGAAGCGTCCTTTATCGGAACGCTCGAAGACATCACGCGCCGCGTAGCGGACGAAGATGCGCTGCGCGAAGCCAATCGGCGCAAGGATGCCTTTCTAGCGACACTCGCACATGAACTGCGCAACCCGCTGGCCCCGATCAAAAATGCTGCCCAGATTTTGAAGATGGCGACCAATGGATCGCCCATGGAGATCCAATGGACACAAGCCGTGATCGAACGGCAGTGCGATCATCTGACGAATCTCATCAATGATTTGCTCGACATTTCCAGAATCACGACGGGGCACATCCAGCTCAAGCGCGATATCGTCGATCTGAGCGAGGTGATCGCGCGCGCCATCGAGATCAACAAGCCGGCGGCCGATGCACATGCCGACTCGATACGAGTTACGCTGCCCGACGCCCGTATTTTCGTGCATGGTGATATGACGCGGCTCATCCAAATCATCTCGAACCTGCTCGATAACGCCATCAAGTATTCGCAAGACGGCAGCGACATCGCCATTGTGTGCGATGTGCGCGATGTTGAGGCACGCGTCGCGGTGCGAGACAGTGGCATAGGTATCCAGGCAACGCACCTGGAAAAGGTGTTTGAGCCGTATATGCAGGTCACTCCGCTCGACGGCGCATTCCGCTCGGGCCTGGGCATCGGACTGGCGGTGGTCCAACGGCTCGTTCAGATGCACGGAGGAACCGTCTTCGCACGCAGCGATGGGCTCGGAACTGGCTCGGAGTTCGTCGTCGTATTGCCATTGCACGATAAAGGCAGCTGACCGGAACAAGTTCGAGTGGCGTAGGTCGGCGATTTTTCCTAAAGTGAAATCTAATCGAAGCACGAGCAAGCATCGCTTAGCAACCAGGAAAAAGGGGCGAGCGAGGAGACCGCCAACCTTATCTGGAGCGACTTTCAATGAGACTCACGATTCTGATCAACGGCCCCGATCCCACCGTCAATCATGATTACGCCGTGCTATGGCTTGATACCGAAGAGCAGGTATGGTCGAGAGAATCGCACGAAGGGATCGATTTGCCGCCATGGGGTGATGTGCGTGATGAAAACGGCGTCGTCCAACTCTGCCCGCACAGCGAGGACACGCCGGTTTGCACGCTGAGCGGCCTTCGCGTTGACCGTGATCGCGGCGTAGCTGCAGCACAAGGCGCCGCTCAATGGTCCTGCTCCCCCAAGCACTCGCCGATGGGCGGTTTATGGCGACTCCAGGCTGTCGAGAAAAGATCGGTTAGGCCGGAAAACAGCGTTTTTCCACGTTGAGCACTCATGGAGTTGCGGTTTCCGCCGCGTTTGGCGTCGAACGCGAGCTGTGCGGCCGGGCTTTGAATTCCAATGCGTTAGCTTCCGACTGACTACCGAACCGAACGCACCATGACGCGGGTGCGCTACCCTGCGCTACCTCGCGCTACCTTATAGCCGGCTTCGGCTTCTCAAGGCCAGCCCTCGCCCCCTATTAGAGCTCGCTTGACGTTACGTCGGCACGTTACTCTTTTGAGCCGATTAGGTTGAAAGATGCCAATCGCTATATTCGTTATGCGCATAAACGGCGTTGCGTCGGCCGTAGAGCTGAGCGAGGTCAGAATGCCAGGTCAACGCGGCGTGACAAAGCGGAACGTCAAGTTGATTCTCTCGCCGCGTAGGCCCGGCACCTTCGGCACGCGATGCCGCCAATGCGCCTGCGTCTGTCCCCGCATCACGAGAAGGCTGCCGCTCGTAAGTTCGAAGCTGCGCATCGCCCCGCTCTCGTTGTGACGCAAATCGAACCTGCGTGCCGCGCCGAGACTCAGGGACGCAATCACGGGTTCGTTTCCGAGCTCCGGCTCCCGGTCGGCATGCCAGCCCATGCTGTCCGCGCCATCGCGGTAGCGATTCAGGAGCACGCTGTTGAACGTCGCACCGATGGTCACCTCGAGCGCCACCTTCAACTCGCGCACGGTGGGCGTCCAAGCGAGCGGCTCGTTGCGGATGCCGGAATAGACATAGACTGCGCCTGGCTCGCCTTGCCACGCCGTCAAGCGCGGCAACCGCTTGGGACCGCCGGGGGTGCCGATCATATCCTGCTTCCACATGACTTCATCAATCAGATGAATTAGCGCTGAAGCTGCCCGCTCCGGCTCGAGCCAGTGCGGAAACCAATCCAGCTCGGGCTCCGCAATCCCCCCAAACATATCTTCAATCATCTGATGTAAGCCCGTGAGGATAAATCCATGTACAAATGAGAGAGCGTGGGCCATTTTTGCGTGCCACTCCCTCCGCAATGTGCCGATGAAGCAAAGACATTCAATGGCGCCCATCATCGAATGGTTTCGCGCTCAAACCTCTCACCCGTACACATCATGACGCTTTCAAACGACGTCAGAGGCAATATGATGTGACTGCCCTCGTACCCCAGATGGTGCGAGCCCCGATGTGCTTTTCATGTTGGCCTCTGTCGTTGCACAGCAGGGTTTGTGTTGCTTTCGATTTATTAATCGCCGGCCAAAGCCATTAGATCGGCGCCGCGCCAAAGAATTCCGAACGCCCATACTCGGGTATTGAGGCCAGACATGCGGCGCCTGCGCTCCCGGCAAATAACAGGTACCGTCGGTAGAATTACATAGCTTTTGGCTTAATTTATCTGGGCCCGTCCGCGCTCGCACCCTTTCTTCTTCTCTTATGCGCCGCTCCTCCTTCTTTACTCGCGTCATCGTCATTGGCGTCTTGATGCACATTTTCGTCGGTTGGCGACTCATTCCGGAGTGGCCCGTACAACCCTTTGTCAAGGCGTTGGCCGTGCTCTGGCTGATATCGTCGTGCGTGCTCATTCCACTTGGTGTGCTCGCTCGCCGATTCGAGCGCCAGCCGCTTGGCGACAGGATTGCCTGGGTTGGGCTGCTCGCGATGGGCTACTTTTCGTCGCTGCTTGTCTTCACGCTCCTGCGCGAGGTAACAATCGCATCGATTTTCGTTCTTGACGTACTCCAGCCGGGAACCGCATCGCTTGATCATTGGGGCGTCGTTACGGCGGTGGCCGTACCGGCGCTTGCGCTGCTGTCGACCGCTATCGGTTTCGCCAATGCCCGCCGGCGCGCGAAGGTCGTAACGGTCGAAGTACCTGTCGCCGACCTTCCCGCTGCGCTCGCTGGTCTCACGATCGTGCAGATCAGCGATATCCATGTCGGGCCCACGATCAAAAAACAATATGTTGAAGCCATCGTCGCCGAAGTAAATCGGCTCGCGCCTGATCTCGTAGCCATAACCGGTGATATTGTCGACGGCAGCGTCGCTCAACTCGCCGAGCACACACGACCTTTATCGGGGATCCGCGCGCGATATGGAGCTTATCTGGTCACTGGCAATCACGAGTATTACTCCGGCGCCGACGAATGGGTAGCCGAATTTCGGCGACTTGGCCTGAAAGTGCTTTTGAATGAACACGTCGTCATCCAGCACGACGACACGCGATTCGTTGTGGCTGGCGTGACGGATTATTCAACCGGGCATTTAAGCGGAATACATCGGAGCGATCCCGCCGGTGCACTCAAGAATGCACCGCCAGAGGCCCACGTTAAGGTGCTACTGGCGCATCAGCCGCGCACCGCGCTTGCCGCCGCGAATCTCGGATATACGTTACAGCTTTCCGGGCACACACACGGCGGCCAATTTTTCCCATGGAATTTTTTCGTCCGGCTGCAACAGCCGTTCACCGCTGGCCTGGCACGCATTGGTGATCTGTGGATTTACACAAGCCGCGGCACCGGCTATTGGGGGCCGCCCAAACGGCTCGCTGCGCCCTCCGAGATTACGTGCGTGCGGCTAGTGCCTGCGAATTCCATGTCCCTTTCGCGAGTTGCTTAGTTTGAGGTATCGCCTGCTTGCGGGATTGGCGGGCGAAAGTCCCTGGAGCGAGGCTCACCAAGGTCCGTCATCCCATCCGCGGCGACCTCTTCGCCTTTTATGAACCACTACCCCGAAATTAGGTCAGCTTGTTCACATGATGCCGCAGCGATCGGGGCACTGTACCGACAGCTGGTTGGCGACATGCACGTCCGGGTGGAAGGCAGCCGCATTCAGGCAATCTCCGATGATCCGTGCACGAAGCTCTTCGTTTGCGAAGTGAACGGCGAGGAACGGCCACGGTGTTGGTTTCTTTGTGCTTGGACGTTATGTATGGGAATCAACCATTTGCTGTCGCGGAGAATCTGGCGGTCGATTCGCAACATCGGGGCAAGGGACTGGGCGAGAAACTACTGCGAGAGGTCGAGCGATTCTGTTTGAGAGAAGATTGCTCAAAGATCATGCTAATGAGCAGTGCGACCCGCGTAGACGCTCATCGATTCTTTGAGCGGATGGGCTTCCGCTCGGATGTAAAGCGCGGATTCGTAAAATACCGCAGTCAGCTTACCCCCGCGCCCTGATCTTTCGGCTGCGCATTCTTGTTGCTCAGGGCGGTGCCACCCGTCGCGTCAGCGGCGACGGATTCTCGCCACAGCAGAGGGAGGGCCTCGTCGTCATCGACAGTCTGTGCGTCATCGACGGACTGTGCGAACAGTTTGCGCTGAAACGGTCACTTGAGAAGATTAAGGGTTTCAGCCGCGCGTAAACGCAAAAACCCCGCCGGATAGGGCGGGGTTTTTGACGGGATAGGGAGCCTGACGATTACCTACTTTCACACGGGAATCCGCACTATCATCGGCGTGGAGTCGTTTCACGGTCCTGTTCGGGATGGGAAGGGGTG
>NZ_DATJJF010000072.1:0-15114 GCF_035492435.1 Trinickia sp. | reverse complement strand
GGGCTTGGGCGTAGGTACGCGTTCTTTGTCTTTTGCGCCGGACAGCCCCCCAAATGCCGCGCCGCGAGTCTCCGGGGCTCAGACGCCCCAGATCACGTCCGTGTTGTCTCGCTTGGCTGCGCGCAGCATATCCAGAAACGGAAAGGCGCGCTGCGCGAGACCGATCGGCAGCTCGTGCCGCTCATGTCCGTCCTCGCCTTCGTGGAAATGTCCTTCTTTCTGCTCAGACTCCTTCTTGTCGATCACGATCGCCGACTCGAGTTTCGCAATGGCGGAATCGAGCTCATCGTGCGTGATGACACCGCGCTTGCCCAAATCCTTGCCGACGATCCCGACAAGGTACCTGGCCAAATTCTCCAGCATCAGGACGTCCGGAGCCGAACGACATTTGAAAGTAACAAGCATGACCCGCTCCCCATGTTGTTCCGGTGAAAGCACCCGCCATTCACCCTTGGTTTCGTCGGCGAACCGCTGCTCAAAGCCGCACGCATAGCCGCACGCGGCCGTGGCTCGCAAAGCGGGCTGCTGATTAACCATATTAGCACCTGCTAAAATCTGGCTAGATTGCCGAACTTGCCGCCGCACTGCGCGGTGGCCATCCGGCTCGCGCCGGCCGACCGATCCGGTAAAGGGGTGCGCGAGGCGCCCCGATCCACTGCGCGCGCGAGCGCTCCATTCGACCGCAAGAATCAGCATGCTGCCCTTACAAAAAGAGACCCTCGAAACTTTGCTCGCCGAGAGCGTGAAGCAAGTCACCACCCACGTCGATGGCGGGGACGCCAACGTGCGCGCGTCGGTCACCCTCGAGCGGCCGAAGGTGGCCGCCCACGGCGATGTCGCCTGCAACGTGGCGATGCAGCTTGCCAAGCCGCTCAAGAAGAACCCGCGCGAGCTCGCGCAGCAGATCGTCGACGCGCTCCTCGCTCAGCCGGCGGCGCGCGAGCTTGTTGAAGGCGCCGAGATCGCCGGCCCCGGGTTCATCAACCTGCGGCTGACAACGGGCGCCAAGCAGGCCGTTGTCGGCTCGGTGCTGAACGAGGGCCCGGCCTTCGGTCGCGCTTCCCGACACGCCGGCAAGCACGTCATGATCGAATTCGTCTCGGCCAATCCAACCGGCCCCCTGCACGTCGGCCACGGGCGCCAGGCAGCGCTCGGCGACGCGTTGTCAAACGTGCTCGCCACCCAAGGCTACGATGTGCACCGCGAGTTTTACTACAACGACGCCGGCGTGCAGATCCGCAACCTGGCGATATCGACCCAAGCGCGCGTGCGCGGCTTGGCACCGGGCGATGCCGAGTGGCCCGAGGCAGCGTACAACGGCGAATACATTGCCGACATTGCACGCGCCTACCTAAACGGCGAAACCGTTGCCGCGGCGGACGGGGAACCTGTGCAAGGCGCGGGCGATGCCGAGGATCTGGAAGCAATCCGCAAGTTCGCTGTCGCCTATTTGCGTCACGAGCAGGACATGGACTTGCAGGCGTTCGGCGTCAAGTTCGATCGCTACTATCTGGAATCGTCCCTCTACACCGAGGGTCGCGTCGAGAAGACCGTCGAGGCGCTCGTCGCGGCCGGCAAGACGCACGAGGAGGACGGCGCGCTGTGGCTGCGCACGACCGAGTACGGTGACGACAAGGACCGCGTCATGCGCAAGTCCGATGGCACCTTTACGTACTTCGTGCCCGATGTCGCCTACCACGTGGCGAAGTGGGAGCGCGGCTTCACGAAGGTCATCAACGTTCAGGGTTCGGACCACCACGGCACCATCGCACGCGTGCGCGCGGGCCTGCAAGCACTCGACATCGGAATCCCGCAAGGCTACCCTGACTACGTGCTGCATAAGATGGTGACGGTCATGCGCAACGGGCAGGAGGTGAAGATTTCGAAGCGGGCCGGCAGCTATGTGACGGTGCGCGATCTCATCGAATGGTCGGGCGGTGCGACACCCGGCTCCGAAACGTCGCCCGAGCTGCTCGACGAAGCGACGATCCGGCGCGGACGCGACGCAGTACGTTTCTTCCTGATCTCGCGCAAGGCCGATACGGAGTTCGTCTTCGACATCGACCTCGCGCTGAAGCAAAACGACGAGAACCCGGTCTATTACGTGCAGTACGCGCATGCACGCATCTGCTCGGTGCTGAACGAGTGGCAAGCGCGCTTTGGCGGCGACGAGGCCGCGCTGGCCTCGGTCGACGTGACGCCGCTCACGAGCCCACGCGCGAGCGCACTCCTTGCCAAGCTCGCCGAGTATCCCGAGGTGCTCGCACATGCCGCCGCCGAATTGGCACCGCATGCGGTCGCTTTCTATCTGCGCGAACTCGCAGGTGAATTTCACTCGTTCTACAATGCCGAGCGCGTGCTTGTTGACGAACGCGCACCACGCGAGGCACGCATTGCGCTCATCGCGGCAACGCGCCAAGTGCTGGCCAACGGACTGGCAATCCTCGGCGTATCGTCGCCGATGAAGATGTAGCCGCAGGCATGCCGTGCGTGGCCATCGCTATAATCGATGGCCACATCCACCGCGTACGCCGTATTCGTCACGTCCGCGCGGCCTCTGACGCCGCGCTCGCTCGCGTTTTTGGGATTCCCCAATCTTTTTCGCAGGTGATTCAGACAATGGCACAACCGAGCCGCCGCAATTCTCCACGCAGCGCATCACAACCGAACCAATCGAAGCAGACAGGGGGTACGTTCCTCGGTATCGTGCTGGGCCTCATAGTCGGGCTCGCCATCGCCGTCGTCGTAGCGCTCTACATCACGCGCGCGCCGACGCCGTTCGTCGAGAAAGTCCCCGCGCCCGCCGCCTCGAGCACGGGCACCGTGGATCAGCAATTCGACCCGAACCGCGCACTGCAGGGCAAGTCGCCCGGCCAACCAGTGCCGCAAACGGCGCAGAACACACCGCCCAACACGGCACCCGGTCAATCGGCCGCTCCTGCGACGAACCCGAACCCACCGTCGGGCATGCTGCAAGAGCCCCAGATCGTCGAAGTGCCGCCCAGCGCCGGCTCGACGCCGCCGCCCAACGGCACGGCGCCCGACCAGCAGGCGGAACAGGCCGAGCCCCAGGTTCGGGCCCCGGTGCAGGCCCACAACGGCAACGACTCGGCGAACAAGCCGCCTGTACTCGCGAACGTGCCCCCGCCCGGCAGCGTGAGCGCGCCGCATGCGAACAATACCCCCTCGACCGCGCCGTCTAACGGAGCGAATCTGCATGAGGAGGCCGGTTACTTCCTGCAGGTTGGCTCCTACAGGACCGCCGCCGACGCCGAGCAGCAGCGCGCACGCCTGGCGTTCCAGGGTTTCGAATCGAGGGTGACGCAACGCGCCGCGGGCGGATCGACCTACTACCGTGTGCGAATCGGCCCCTTCCCGAAATTCGAGGAAATGAACACGATACGCCAGCGGCTTTCCGAAGCGGGCATCGACACGGCCGTTATTCCGCCGAAACAGTAAGATAGGGCTCGCGTGGCCGCAGCGAAGCCGCCGCCGCTGAACCAACGGTCGGCGGCGGCAGTCTCAAGTGACGACAGCCGTGCCTGGCACGGCTCGACGAACGCATAACGGCCGCGCGTTCATCGAGCTCTTCGATCACCGATAACCAAAAAGCCCCTATGAAAAAGCTTATCCGTACACTCTTGTTTTCCGTCGGCGTCGCCATGCTTGGCGTCGCTCAGGCATCTCCGTCCGCGCCCGTCGCGGGCAAGGACTACACCGTGCTGCCTTCGCCGCAGCCTGTCGACGTCCCGGCCGGCAAGATCGAGGTGCTCGAGTTCATGTGGTTCGGCTGCCCCCACTGCAATGAGTTTGAGCCGTACATCGAGCAGTGGAAGAGCAAACAAGCTGCCGACGTGGTGTTCAAGCGCGTGCCCGTCGCCTTCCGCGACGACTTCATCCCGCACTCGAAGATGATGCTTGCGCTCGAGTCGCTTGGGCTCGCCGACAAGCTGACCCCGACGATCTTCCACGAAATCCACGTCAACAAGGACTACCTCCTCACGCCCGAAGCCCAGGCCGACTTCCTGGCCAAGCAAGGTGTCGACAAGAAGCAGTACCTCGCCGCCTACAACTCGTTCTCGGTCCAAAGCAATTTGAACCGCGTTCAGCAGATGGTCTCGGATTACAAGATCGATGGGGTGCCGACGATTGTCGTGCAAGGCAAGTATGTGACAGGCCCGGCATCGACCGACAGCCTGCCCGGCACGCTGCAAGTGATGGACTACCTTGTCGGCCAAGTGCGTGCGAAGAAGGGCTAACGGACCTCGATGAGAATCCGTTCACGCCGGCAATCGCCGACACGTCCGCACTGAGCGCCCTCCCATGAACCGCGTCCAACCGTTGAAGGTCTTTCTGACCGGCGCTTCGAGCGGCATCGGCATGGCACTCGCGCGACACTACGCGGGTGCCGGCGCCAAGCTCGGGCTCGTGGCGCGGCGCGGCGATGCCCTCGCCGCCCTCGCGGACGAATGCCGCCGCGCCGCGTCCTCCTGTACCGTCACCACCTATGCGCTCGACGTGTGTGACGCCGATGCGGTGGCCGCCGCAGCCGAGCAGTTCATCGCGGAGCACGGCCTGCCGGACGTCGTTATCGCCAATGCCGGCATCAGCAAAGGCGTCCTTACAGGGCAAGGCGATCTCGCGGCCTTTCGGCGTGTCATGGACGTCAATTGCTTCGGCATGGCGGCGACGTTCGAGCCGTTTGCCGCGCGCATGGCTGCCGCGCGCCAGGGCACGCTCGTCGGCATCGCAAGCGTGGCGGGCGTGCGTGGATTGCCAGGCTCGGGCGCATACAGCGCCTCGAAGGCCGCTGCACTCGCTTATCTGGAAGCGCTGCGTGTTGAAATGCGCCCGCACGGCGTGGCCGTCGTGACGATCGCGCCCGGCTATATCCGTACGCCGATGACGGCGCGCAACCCCTATCCGATGCCGTTTCTGATGGACGCCGATCGCTTTGCCGAAAAGGCAGTTCGAGCGATTGAGCGCAAGACTCGTTTTGCCGTCTTTCCGTGGCAGATGCGCATTGCGGCGACGTTGCTTCGTGCCTTGCCGCGCGCCCTTTACGACCGCGTGTTCGAGAAAGCGCCCAGGAAGCCACGCGAAGCGGCCTCCTAAGGCAATACCCGCACGACAGAGGGAACCGTCGACGCCGCCGGTATCGCCCACTCATCCACCCGCACGCACACACGCGCATGCGTCTCGCCTCGCGCCGGGCATCAGCGAAATGTTTTGCGCTCGATGACACGGCGCATCGACAGATGCGTAGTTGCCTACATCCCTGCGCACAGGCTCCGATAAGACGACATTTCGTCGCACACCAAGTAGTTTCCCTAGGCTATCACCAAATTGTGCCGATAATCTATTTTTAATCGAATTAGATTATGGGCACAGACGATCGGACGCAGCGCCTCCCGGCAGCCGGCGACCACTTGCGCGTGGTTGACTCGCGTGAAGCTACGGCAGATCAGTGGGCCGAGGTCGTTCACGGCGGCGAGCCCGCGGCACCACCCTCGCAATGGCTGTGCGAATCGACGCCGGCGATACTCCACTCGATCAATTCAGATGGCCGCTTGATCCACGTGAGTGATCCCTGGCTCGCCAAAACGGGATATGCACGCCATGAGGTCATCGGCCGTGCCCTAACTGACTTTCTTCCGCCCACGGCTCGCGAGCATTTCACGCGCACGGATATTCTCGAATTATTTCGGGTTGACCGGCTTGCGGACGTTGAACGCCAGTTGGTCTGCAAGGACGGCACCACGACAGACGTCGTGGTCTCGGCCATCAGAGTGCGCGACGAGCAAGGCTGTCTGATGTCAGTGTCCGTCTTGCAAGACGTAACCGAACGCAATCGCGCACAGGCAGCGCTCGTCGCCGAGCACGAGCGCCTGCGCGTGACACTCGACTCCATCGGTGAAGGGGTGATTGCTCTGGATCGCGAGCGCAACGTGGAGTATCTGAACCCGGTCGCGCAAAGGCTGACCGGCTGGTCGAATGAAGAAGCCAAGGGCTTGCCCGCGGACGAGGTCTTTCGACTCGTAGACGATGCCACGCGCTTGAGCACGACGAGTACCCTGACGGCTTCGACACGCCCTGCTATCGAAGTTGGCGACACAGCGACATTGCTGGCCCGCGACGGCCAGGAATATTGCATCGAGTGCTGCGTCGCACCTATCAAAGATACGTCGGGCGTCGCCATGGGCGCCGTGCTGGTTTTTCGGGATGTATCGGAACGGGTTCGCCTGCATCGCGAAGTGCTCCATCGCGCCACTCACGATGCGCTCACAGGCATCTTGAACCGCGACGAGTTTGAGCGCCGCTTACACGCCGCCGTGCACAACGCAGGCGTATCCGGGGGGCGCTATGCCCTCCTGTACATCGATCTGGACCGATTCAAGCTCGTCAACGATGCCGGCGGCCATGCGGCGGGCGACCGGTTGCTTAGGCAGACGGTGGGCTTGATCGGGCGCTTCGTCCTCGAAGGCGAGACCTTCGCACGCCTGGGCGGCGACGAGTTCGGCCTTCTCCTCGAGCAGCGTCGTGCAAAAGACGCGCAACGCATTGCCGAGCAGATCTGCCAAGAGCTCGATGCGTTTCGCTTTTGCGAGGGAGGCCGACATCTTCATATCGGCGCCAGCATCGGACTCATCTTGTTCGACCATTGTTGGAACACGGCGGCAAGCGTCCTGCAGGCGGCGGATAGCGCTTGCTATGCCGCGAAGGCCGCAGGCCGCAACCGCGCGCATATCTACACGGCTTCCGACGAAGTTATCGAATCGCACCGCGGCGACATGCAGTGGGCGCGTCGCCTTGAGGAGGCGTTGGACAAGGGACAATTTGCCTTGCACTGGCAGCGCATCGTTGCTCTTGAAGACGACGGCACTGCCCTGCATGGCGAGGTGCTCCTGCGCATGGTGGATGACGACGGAAAACTGATCTCGCCGGGTCTCTTCCTGCCTTCGGCCGAGCGCTTTCAGATGGCTACGCGCCTTGATCGATGGGTGGTGCGCGAGGTGTTCGAACTCATGGCGCAACACAAGCATCACAGCGCGTGTCTCGCCACGGTATCGGTGAATTTGTCGGGGCAATCGCTCAGCGATCGCGACTTTCACCGCTACGTCTGTGACCTGCTGGACTGTCTGGACTTCGACCCGCACAAGCTGTGCTTCGAGATCACTGAGACCGCGGTAATCACCAATCTCACCGAAGCGCATGGCTTCTTCGCATCGATGCGTGCTCGCGGCGTGCGCTTTGCGCTGGACGACTTCGGCAGCGGCCTATCCTCTTTCGGGTACCTGAAGGCGCTGCCCGTCGACTATCTGAAGATCGACGGTCAGTTCATCAAGGGTCTGGCCGACGATCCGGTCGACCAAGCCACCGTACGCTGCATCGGCGAGATTGCACGGGCAACAGGAAAACGAACGATTGCGGAATTCGTGGAAACCGAAGCCGTCGAGACCATCCTGCAAGACATCGGCATCGACTTTGCCCAGGGATACCTGCGCCATCGCCCCGCCCCCATCGCGAACCTGTTCGAAGCCGCGCGGGAATTCGCCGCTGGCGAACTTTAAAAAGCTTTGACTCGTAGCAGAGTTTGTCTTTAACAACTGATGTAGAACGAATGAGAATTAGAACGCGACTCTCCGTAACCTTCGGCGCGATCCTGCTGTGTTTGATGGCGATCTCCATTACCGCCCTATTGCTCATGGCGCGGATGAATACGGACATCCATGAAATCACCAGCCATTACGCGCGAAACGTCGAGCTCTCACACGAGATGAGAGAAGGGGCTGCGAGTTCAGCACTGACTGTTTACCGGTCCTTTTATGAGCAGAGCGACGCGCAACAAGCCGACATCGAGTCAGCCCACGGCCAACTCGCCTCTGTGGCTGACACCTTCCATGCGATTGAAAGAGGTGTGGTGACAACGCAAGGGCATGCGTTTGTCGATGCCGTAGAACAGGCGAGAGCGCCTTACGTCGCCACCCTGAATTCCGTACTCGATAAATTGGCCGCCCATGACATCGATGGCGCGCGCGCAACGCTGGTTAGTGTTGTCCCGCTGCGATTGACTTTATTTAAAGCACAAGACGATTTGATCGCGCATGAGCGCAGCGCCATGGACACCGCCGTCGAGAACAGCATGCGCGCGTACACGGTGGCACGCGCGGTAGTCTGGGTCGTATCTACCGCCGCATTTGTGATCGCAATCGCGATGGGCGCATGGTTGACGCGCTCGATCATGCAGCCGCTGCAGTCGGTCGTGGACGGGGCGGATGCGCTGGCTGAGGGTAACCTGACCGTGCGGGTCGCCGTCGCCCGCCGCGATGAAATCGGCATCGTGGCTGAGTCGCTGAATCGGGCCGTTAAGCAACTGGCGAGCATCGTGTACGGGGTCAAGCATGCGAGCGAATCGATATCGAGTGCGACGCAACAGGTCGCCTCGGGCAACATCGATTTGTCGCAGCGTACCGAGGAACAAGCCGCATCCCTTGAAGAAACGGCCTCGAGCATGGAGCAGTTGACGGCGACAGTGCGTCAAAGCGCGGACAATGCGGCGCACGCGAACGCGCTGGCCGTACAGTCTTCGGCGATTGCAGAGCGCGGGGGTGAAGCCGTCACCCGCGTCATCGAGATGATGCACGGCATCTCGGACAGTTCGGCAAAAGTGTCCGAGATCACGAACGTGATCGAAGGTATCGCATTCCAGACCAATATCCTCGCACTCAACGCTGCTGTTGAAGCCGCACGGGCGGGCACAGAGGGACGAGGCTTCGCGGTCGTTGCCAACGAAGTGCGCACGCTCGCTCAGCGTAGCGCGAGCGCGGCCAAGGAAATCAAGGAGCTGATTGGCGAGTCCGTCGAACGGGTCAAGAGCGGCACAACACTCGCCGAGGACGCGGGCAGTACGATTCAGGAAATCGTGCAGGCCTCACGCAACACCACCGGCATCATGGCCGACATTTCAACCGCAGCGCAGGAGCAGCGGACCGGTATCGAGCAAGTGAATCGAGCCATTGTTCAAATGGATCAGGTAACGCAGCAAAATGCGGCGCTTGTGGAGGAGGCCTCGGCCGCTGCGCAATCGATGGCCGAACAAGCGAAAGCGCTGCAAGACGCGGTGGCGGTTTTTAAGCTGGGCAATGCGCTTCAGTTCGAGACGCCGCCGGGGGCTCCGATGAGGCAGCCGGCAAGACCCCTTTCGGCAACGCGCGCAATGTCCCGTTACGCTACTCCGGCCGTCACCGCATCGTCCGGAGTTGCCTTGGCTGAATCTGATTGGGACAAGTTTTAGAGGCTTGGATCTCGCCCCCTCTTCCTCCGATTCGCCGCCCCGAGGCCGCACCTCGCACGAGCGGCCGCCCGTTGCCGGATAGGCCGCCGTCGGCCGCCTCGATGCATGCCTAAAGCCTGTACCCCGCTGCCGCGACATATCCTGTTGCCGAATCCGTCGTTGTTCGCGCACCGTCCTTCCGCTAAGCTCGCCCGTGGGCCGGGCGGAAGAACGAACATCAACAGCCCGACCCCGTATTGCCTTCGGAGATTTCATGCGTGTCAAACTGATCGCGGCGCTGATCGCCGCCGTTACCGCTGTTGCGCCGGCGCTCTCGCACGCCAAGCCGCTCATCGTCTGTACGGAATCGAGCCCCGACGGCTTCGACGTCGTCCAATTCAACTCGCTCGTGACGACGAACGCGTCGGCGGACGTGATCTTCAACACGCTCGTGTCCTACGACGAAGCCGCGAAGAAGGTCGTGCCCGCACTGGCCGACAGATGGGACGTGAGCGGCGACGGTCTGACCTACACGTTCCACTTGCGCCCGAACGTGCACTTCCAGCACACCGACTACTTCGCACCAACGCGTACCCTTACTGCCGACGACGTCGTCTTCACGTTCACGCGCATGCTCGACCCCGCCAACCCATGGCACAAGGTCGCCGGGCCGAACGGCTTCCCCCATGCGCAATCGATCGGGCTCGCCAAGCTCCTTAAAGCGGTAACAAAGGTCGACGATGCCACCGTCCGGTTCGAACTCAACGAACCGAATGCGACGTTTCTCCCCATCCTGACGATGGGCTTCGCGTCGATCTACTCGGCAGAGTATGCAAGCCAGTTGCAAAAGGCGGGTAGAGAAACGGACATGAATGCAAAGCCGATCGGCACAGGCCCATTCATGCTGAGAAGCTACACCAAGGACGCGGTGATCCGGTACGACGTCAATCCCCAATACTGGGGGCCGAAGCCGAAGGCCGACCGCCTGATCTATGCGATCACGCCTGACGCCGCCGTCCGCGCGCAAAAGGTGCGAACGGGCGAATGCGACATTGCGCTCTCACCCAAGCCGCAGGACGTTGCTGCCGCGAAAGCCAACAAGGCGCTGAAAGTTGTCGAGACGCCGGCGTTCATGACGGCCTTTGTCGCGTTGAATACGCAAAAGAAACCGCTCGACAATGAGAAAGTGCGGCAAGCGCTCAATCTCGCATTCGATCGCCCCACGTATCTCAAGACCGTCTTCGACAACACGGCCGAGCCTGCCACCAACCCGTACCCGCCGAACACCTGGAGCTACGACACATCGATCGCGCCCTATTCACACGATCCGGCCAAGGCGAAGCAACTGCTCGCTGCTGCAGGCTTGCCGAACGGTTTTTCGACGACGATTTGGGTACGCCCGAACGGCAGCGTCCTCAATCCCAATCCGAGGGCTGGCGCTGAATTGCTGCAAGCCGATTTGGCGCAGATCGGCGTGAAAGCCGACATCAAAGTCATCGAATGGGGTGAGCTCATCAAGGAGGCGAAACAAGGCCAGCACGACCTGCTCTTCATGGGCTGGGCCGGCGATAACGGCGACCCCGACAACTACCTCACGCCGCTCTTCAGTTGCAATGCCGTGGGCTCAGGGATCAACTTCGCGCGCTATTGCGATCCGTTGCTCGACAAGCTCATCGCGCAGGGACGCACGAGCACGGACCCACGCAAGCGCGCGCAGGCCTACGCGCAGGCGCAGAAGATCATCCACGACGAGGCACTGTGGATCCCGCTCGGCTACCCGACGGCAGCGGCGATCACGCGCGCGAATGTGAGCGGATATCAGGTCAGTCCGTTCGGGCGGCAGAATTTTGGCGCTGCGTCGGTTCAGTGAAAGTACAGCGTGTAATGCGGCCCTAGTTGCCGTGGTCTGTCTGCGGCATGCGCGCGAACAGCGCGCCATCTGCCGCAGACCCAACGTCCGCTGAGCGTGGCGCATACGCGGTCAAACCGCATCGCTATGAGTCTTCCGAGTGGACTGGATTCGATTGCCAGTCGGCAAGGATGCGCTTTACCTCTGTTGCGCTCGGCATCTCAGCAGATTTGCCCGCGACCTTGATTGCCTTGAAGACATCGCTGAAATCCAACGCGTAGGTCACGCTGCGTCCCGTCTTGGGGTTTTCATACCGGCTGCGGACGATGGGTTGCTTCCCGCCGTGGAACATGTGCCCTAGGAGCACCACCGGGATCGATACGGCATCACGGCTGGTGATGGGTAATTTGCCCTCGTTCCTATACTCTTGCCTCGAGGCAATGATTCCCATAGCACCCGGAAAAGCGGCTGATGCAATGCGAATAGATTCGGGATTTTCATCCCGATCGGCCCAGGCCCGACTTCGGCGTATCTCATCAGAGATCACATGATAGACGCCTCGGCTTATGTCTTTTGCCGGATAGGTGAGTCCGTCGAACGGGTCGAAGAGGTGCCTCGCTCCGCCCTCTTCCATATTGAACGCCTTCCTTGATGACTCTTCGGTCGCGGGCGGAATGTCCTCAAGTTGATGGCTGTTGGTTACGCGCAGAAAAGCCTTTCCGTTGAGCGCCTTGATGGGGATGGGCACTACCCTTGATTTGCCACTTCCCGCGCTTGTTTGACCTCCAATCCGCGAAGAAGGTACGGGATCGCCATAGACGGATTTGGGAGCCGGCGCGTTGTCCGTACTGCCCGCGCCACGCTTGTTTCGCACACCCCCTGGCAACATGACGCTCCGGGTCGAGCCTTCGTTAAGAAGCCCTGAGTCAGCCGCACCAGTGCTGGCCCCTGCCTGCGAGGATGCCGGTTTGACATGGGCCGTCCGAAGCTTATTCGCATCGGGTTTAGGGGATTCGAGCATGCTCTCACTCTTCGCTGGGACGCCTGGGAGGCGAAAAGAGCCAGCGCTCCCTCCAGGAGGCTAGCGGAGCCAACTGTTCCTGAAAACTAACAGTTTTGACGAGGCACCACGCTCAGGCCAAGCCTCGAGACGAGCCTCGAGGGGACCTACCAGCCAGTGAGCGCCGGACGCTCTGGTCTCAGCGCTACCGCAGGAACGCCGCGAGCGCTTCGTGTACCTGCGCCATTGCCGAATTCCAATCGCCGCGCTCGGCTTGCCGGAACAGTCGCGCGCTGGGATACCATGGGCTATCCGAGCGCTCGAGCTGCCAGCGCCAATCCGGTGTATACGGCAGCAAAATCCAAACCGGCTTACCCAGCGCGCCCGCCAAATGCGCAACAGCGGTGTCGACGCAGATCACGAGATCGAGCTCGGCAATCAGCGCTGCGGTATCGGCAAACGTATTTAGCCCATCGGACACCTCGACGACAGGCAAACGCGATAACGCATCCTGATCGCCAGCACGCACGTCGTTGACGAGCGAAACGAATTCCGCACGTCCAGCGTAGCACTCGAGCGCACTTTGCCAAGCGCTCAATGCAATCGAGCGGTTGCGATCGTTCGTATGCCATGTGCTGCCGCTCCACGCAATCCCAATTCGCCGGGCGTCCCCCGTCGAGCCGAGGCGCGCTTGCCAGGCGCGGCGTCGCGCCGGGTCGGCCTGGAGATAGGGCGTCGAGGCAGGAATCGGCGAACGATACGCGGCAAGCGCATGAGGCAGGCTCAGCAGCGCGCAATGCAGATCGAAAGGCGGCAGCTCGCTTCCTTCGCCGACCACGGCGGCCACGCCCGGGTAGTCCGCCAGCAGCGGCAACAGCGCGTCCTGTACGCGCAACACCACGCGTACCCCGCTCGCCACGAGCGGATCGACAAAGCGGACGAATTGCAATGTATCGCCGAACCCTTGCTCGTTGAACACCAAGAGCGTCTTGCCCTCGAGCGACGACTCGCCGCGCCAGGCATTCGGCCCGAACGAATGAAACTGGCCGCCGTCGCGCCAGCGCCATTCGTACTCGCGCCAGCCATGCTCGAACTCGCCGAGCAGCAGATTCGTCTGCGCCCGGTTGGTGCGGGCACCCGCATCGTTCGGATCGATTTGCACCGCTTTTTTGAAGACGCGCAGCGCTTCGTCGAAGCGACGCAGATCGCGCAGAGCGACGCCAAGGTTCACGTACGCCACGACGCAATCGGGCTGCAGTTCGATCGCTCGTCGATAGGCGGCGACCTCCTCGTCATAGTGGCCGGCTAGCCCCAGCACCCGTCCGAGGTTGTAGTGGCTTTGCCATACGCCCGGGTTGAGGTCACGTGCTTGCGTCAGACTCTGACGCGCGCGTTCGTGATTCCCCAATTCGCTCGACGACTCGGCCGCCGCATGCAGAAGCGGCACTCGGGCGGCCGTGCGCGGCGCGAGCGCCAGTGCCTCATCAAAGCACTCGACAGCGCGCTCATGCCGGCCGGCCGCCTGATTGGCGGTGCCGGCGTCGGCATACCGTGCCGATGTGGCAGGCAATTGTGCTAGCGCACGATCAAAATAGTCAGCCGCCGCTTTGGCATCGCGCTGGCGCACGGCGATATAGGCCAACCCTTCTAGCGCATCGCCGTGATGCGGTTCGACATCGATGACCGACCGCAGCAGTTGTGCCGCTTCATCGAGCCTCCCCTCGCCGAAGTGTGCATACGCAGCCTCCAGCGTCAGGGCCAGCGCCCCTTGCGCAGTCGGCTTGGCACGCTCGGAAGCGGGGTCCTGCGAATATCGGTGATAGCTCTCGGGCGAATTCATCGGTATGTGCCGGAAAATCGCCCATGAAGGGCGGAAACAATCGAGTGAACAAGGAATGCCGAGCATTGTCAGTGGCACGCCTTAACTGTGCAGTCATGGCTAAGACGCGCACGATTTTAATCGACGCGCTTTGTGGCGGTTCGCGCGGTAACGCTCGCGTGCTCGTGACGTAACGCGACGGCTTACGGAGAAGGACCTAGCCGCGCAGCACGCGCACGCGAGCACACCTGAAACAAACGGGAACCTGGCAGCGTCCCTCGCTATTACGACCTGAGACAGTCAAGGCACCTGGACCAGTCCAAGGCAGTCGACGCCATCGAGGCCCCGAGCCGCGGCGACCCGCTCGCCAACGAAGCGTTTTCATGCCGCCGAGCCCAGCAATTTCAAAACTTCCGATGCTTGCCAAACCGACCTGCTAGGTTTCGATCCAAAATTTTTGGGATAGGGTCATGTGGCTTTTTGATGCTTCCTACAAAGCACAAGGAGGTCCTCATGCCGTATCCGAATCGAGTCTGTACCGCGTTGCTGACGATCTTGCCCATGTCTGTCTTGCTCGCTGTGCTGGCTGCCCCCGCCGAATCCGCCGAATCGCCCGACCTCGCAACAACAGGGGACAACATGAGCTCGTCGCCTACGGCTATGCAGGCCATGCGTGTGGACCGGCTCATCGTCAAGCTGCAAGAAGAGCGCGGACCGATCAGGGCGAAGCCCCAGCGCCGAGGACGCACTACCGCGACGGACGCGGACGCGTCAGCCGCTTTGCTGCAAAGCGTCGTGGAACGGGTGCTGCTTGCCACGCCCGCCGATGCGTCCGGCAGTGCGGGCTCATGGGCTCGGGCGCGTCGCGCGGCACCTGGCGCGGTCCATGCCCACGCCATGTCCGGCGCGGCGCATGTCGTTGAGCTTTCCGCACCCGTCGATGCTGCCGAGGCGGCCTCGCTCGCCGAGCGCCTGCAAAATCAACCGGAAATCGAATATGCCGAGCCCGACTATCGGATGCGTGCGCATGACGAGCCCACCGATCCGCTTTATCCGCGGCAATGGGGTTACAGCGCGCGTGCCGGCGGGGCGAACGTCGCCGCCGCATGGGATGTGACGACCGGTTCCTCGAACGTGGTGATCGCCGTTGTGGATACCGGCTACACCTCGCA
>NZ_DATJJF010000071.1:0-4733 GCF_035492435.1 Trinickia sp. | reverse complement strand
TGGTTCGAGATATACGAAACGCCAACATTGATTAGACCGTACAGCGTTACGCTGCTTTGTGCGTGCGCCCCTGTCGCCCAGATACCTGCCATGACTGTAATCAGGGCAGCTCTCGTTCCTTTCATTGTAATTACCACTCCTCGCAAGTTACAGATGAACACTGCAATCCACTTCGATCGACACGATTGGCTCGGTCTGGCGAATGCGGCATTTCGTCTCATTTGGTCTTACGCGGCATATGGTCGCACTGGTGCGCGGTCTTGTGGCTTCGTTTATTGAAATAAAGGGTTTCAGTTTGCGCTGTCGAGTAGCGCGACGTGTGTGCTATCAGCTTCGGCTTCGACCGATGAGCGTGAGCGCCTATGAGGCAGTGACAAATTTCATGGCGGTGACGCCTTCTGCAGATCGACATTCAGCGCTACTCGATGATTCGGGGCGGCGGTGACATTGCGTGCGGCTAGCGCCCTGTGCCCGAAGGCTGTTTCGGCGAGACTATTCATGTAAACATTTCGTGAACATCAAATCGCCAGCAGGAAATGAGAACCATCTGTTTGTACGTCGCTACAGCGATCGCTGAAATTGTCGGTTGTTACCTTCCCTATTTGTGGCTCAAGGAGGGCAAGAGCGTTGCGCTCTTGATTCCGGCCGCGCTGTCGCTTGCGATCTTTGCTTGGCTGCTGACGATGCACCCCGCTGCTGCAGGCCGCGTTTATGCCGCGTATGGCGGTGTCTACATCTCTGTCGCGCTGATCTGGCTCTGGCTTGTCGAGGGCATACAGCCCACAGTCTGGGACTGCTCTGGGGTGGCCTTTTCGCTTGTTGGAATGGCAATCATCGCGTTTCAACCACGGTGATTCGGAAGAGCTGCGGTGCAGAAGATTCCCCCGACCCGTCCGCGCTTTCACGCAACGCAGTCGTCGTTACTCATGCACGCTGCGATGTGATGCGTGAGCTAGCGTAGGGAGACCAACACGGGACTTTACAGAGCAGCATCTAGCTCAGGATGGTTGGCGTGTCACATGAGCGCCAGTTGCCCCTTCATCCACCGATAGAACTGCAAAATCGCCGCTTCGCGTGGATGCCCCTCGCGCCACGTAAAAAAATACTCCAGCGAAGCGGGGATGCTCACCTGTCCTAACTGAATCAGCTCGCCGCTCTTGAGATAGTCGCGCGCGAGTTGAAGCCGTGTAGTCGACACCCCTTGGCCACTGAGCGTCGCCTGAAGCATAAGTCCGGCATCGTCAAATATCGGCCCACGCTGCGGCTCGTTTGCGTCCACGCCGGCAGCTTCAAAAAAATCACGCCAGGAGCGGTGCGTGAAACGAATCAAAGGCATGTTTGGCAAATCGTCGATACTGAAATCGGGATAGCGCGCGAGCAATGCCGGACTGCATACGGCAATCACTTGATCATCAAGGAGCTTGCGAGCCTGGAATCCGGGCTCGTCCACGCGGCGGTGCCAAATGCCGATGTCGAATGAGTACGGATCAGGCGGCGCGACATCCGCGTGCATATGGAGCGACAGGTCGATGAGTGGATGCAGATCGTAAAAGTTGCCGAGCCGCGGAATCAGCCATACCGACAAGAGATCCGACATCGCGCTCAGCTGCAGGCGCGCGACGCCATTCGCGCCGCGACGTGCGGTGTCAAGGGCGTCGCGCAGGTCGTCGAGGCTGTGCCGGACGCGCTCGGCAAGCTGTGCCCCTACCGCAGTGGGGATCATGCGCGCACCCGCTCGATGGAAAAGCTCGACTCCGAGCTGAAGCTCCAGCGCTCGCAAATGATGACTCACTGCACTGTGCGTCAGATGCAGTTCTTCTGCGGCACGGCTGAAGCTGCGTCGCCGAGCGGCGGCTTCAAGCGCACGCAGCGCTTGCAGTGGGGGAAAGCTGGTAGCCATGACGTCAAATTTTACTCACATTGCCCGTTCGTATCTCTCGCTGGCATGCGCTGCCGGAATTGCCAATAATCTAAGCTCCCAAATACGCCTCGATTCCCATGACTTTGAATCATTTTCGTGCGGTGGCCGTCTTCTCCCTTGGCTACTTCGTATCCTTTCTGTTTCGCGGCGTCAACCTCGGATTCACGCCCGTTTTGAGTCAAGAATTCGGCCTGTCAGCCGCCAGCTTGGGCGCGTTGACGAGTTTGTACTTCCTCGGGTTCTCGGCGGCGCAAATCCCGGCCGGCTTGTTGCTTGACCGCTTCGGGCCGCGGCGCGTCGTCGCTGGTCTATTGCTCATTGCCTCGGCCGGTGCGTTGATGTTCGGGATCGCAGGGGGCTTGGGATTCATGTTGGCCGGCCGCTTCCTGATCGGGGTCGGCGTATCGGCATGCCTGGGCGGTGCATTCAAGGCGACCGTCCAGCATTTCTCCGCTGATCGGCTCACATTTGTCAACGGAATCGTGATGGCAATCGGCGGCATTGGCGGCATCGCTGTGGGTGCGCCCCTCTCGTGGCTCTTGTCTTTGACCGACTGGCGCACTATCAGCATCGGCCTTGCAGTGATGACGGCTGCGAGCGCGGGCGCAGTCTTCCTCTTCGCGCCTGCCGAACCCGATATACGAGTGCGCGGAGGGTTGGGTGAGCAACTCGCGGGTACCGGCCTCGTGCTGCGCAGTCCATTGTTCTGGAAAGTCGCCACATTTTCGGGACTCACGCAGAGCGTTTTTTACGCAATGCAGTCACTGTGGGTTGGTGCGTTTTTGCGCGACGTGACCTACGCAGGCCAAAGCGCGAACGTCGTTGTTGCGCGAGCGGCCTCGCTTGTCTCTGTGCTTGGCGCGGCATTCATCGCTGGCAACGTTTGCTTTGGCGCGCTGGCGCGAGTGGCGGAGCGCAACGGCATGTCGGTGTATCTGTTTTCCGGGATCACCATGTCACTCTTCGTGATTGTGCAACTCGTGATCGCAACCGGCATACCGGCGCCCGAACCGGTACTGTGGGCAGCGTATGGTGCGCTGGGAGGCACGGGCATCCTGACGTATTCAGTGCTTGCGAAGCAGTTCCCGCCTCACATGATCGGTCGCATCAACACTTCGTTCACGCTTGTGATGTTTCTCGGCATCTTTGTGCTGCAAACGACGATCGGCGTTGTGCTTGGCCATTGGCCGACAAACGAAGGCCATTATCCGGTGGCCGCGCACCGCTGCGTTTGGATTGCGTTGATAGCGTTGCAGGCAGCGGCAGCGGTGTACTACTTCGTGCCAGGCCGTAGCGCGCGTTCCGCAACGGGCGTGCGTGCCAACGAAACTGCGGTCGAGTGACACGCAACGAACGCTTGTAACTGGAAGCCGACCAGCCAGGGTGTGTCGACTCCATTACGCCATCTGCGCGAGTATTTCCGCTAACGATACAGGGCTCATTCTGGCGATCTGGACCGCGCTCCACCGAACCCTGACGCAAGCAGGCCATCACCGCTCGGCGCAATGGCCACTTGCACCTCGGTTTGCGCATCTTGAGTGGGCAAGAGGATCTGAAATGCAGCGCCGCGTGGCACGTTTGCCGTCGCCCATACTCGTCCTCCATGGGCTTCGATGATCGACCTGCAAATTGAAAGGCCAATGCCCATACCACTCGCCTTTGTCGTGTAAAACGCGTTGAAAACCTGCTCTGGGTTGCCCTCACCCAGTCCCGGCCCAGAATCGCGGATGTCGAGGAGCACGTAGCCCGGTTCATTCTTCTTCGTGTTGATCCATAGCTCTCGTTTTCCGTCGGCGACTCCGCTCATCGCCTCGATTGCATTGCCGACCAGGTTTAGAATCACTTGCTGCAGTTGGACACGGTCTCCCTTAATGCTGGGTAAGTCTGGTGCGAGCGCTGTATGCGCGCAGACATTGTGTTTGACAAGCTCACCTTGAGTCAGGCTCACAACTTCAAGGATCGCTCCATTGACATCGAGCGTTTCTTTACCTAGCGGAGCTTTTCTGGCAAGCGCGCGAATGCGGTGGATCACATCGCCGGCTCGCCCGCCGTCCTTGACGACGCGCTCAATCGCCTCCCGAGCTTGATCGAGTTCGGGCGGCTGCGCGTTGAGCCAGCGCACTGCGGCGCTCGCATTGGTGACTGCCGCTGCGATCGGCTGGTTGACTTCATGGGCGATCGATGCGGTCAATTGCCCCATCATCGTCACGCGATTGGCGTGCGACAGCTCCGTCATCGCCTCCCGGTATCGCCGCTCACTTTCGTGCAACGCTGCTTCGGCTCGCCTTCGCTCCGTCAAGTCGAGAACAAAGGCGACGCCCTGCGCCCGCTTGCCCATCAACGCCGCGCCGCCGACGAGTACCGGAACGCGTTTGCCGTCCTTTCGAAAGAACTCGGTTTCGTAGGCCTGACAGGTGCCAAAGGCCTTGAGCTCGGCCATCCGCTCAGTGTTGACTGTGCGCCATTCCGCGGGTGTCATGTCCGTCCAGCGCAGCCGACCCGAAATCAAATCCTCGCGGCTGTATTTCACCATGTCCAAAAAGGCATCGTTGGCGTCGAAGAAGCGGTTGTCGACATCGAATGTCACGATGCCGATGATCTTCGAGTCGATAAGCTGTCGCATGTTGGACTCACGCTCGTGCAAATCGCTCTGCAACTGAATGTTCTCTTGGGTTGTCTGTTCGCGCTCCTCCGCTTCCCGGCGTGCGAGCATCAACGCCGCCCCTGCTAACGCGCTAATCATCGCCACGCCGGCAACGATGGCAAGAGTTTTTTCGCGGTCCAGCTCGTCCACGCGATTACTGCGATTGAC
>NZ_DATJJF010000070.1:0-14818 GCF_035492435.1 Trinickia sp. | reverse complement strand
ACATGTTTTCGATCATCACCTGACCGAAGCCCGAGCACGAGACCTGCGTCGCACCGTCCATCAATCGCGCGAAGTCATAGGTGACGCGCTTTTGCTTGATCGACTTTTCCATCGACGAGATGATGATGTCGGCCGCTTCCTTCCAGCCGAGGTGGCGCAGCATCATTTCCGCCGACAAGATCTCCGAGCCCGGATTGACGTAATCCTTGCCTGCATACTTCGGCGCCGTACCGTGCGTCGCCTCGAACATCGCCACGGAATCCGACATGTTCGCGCCCGGTGCGATACCAATGCCACCGACTTGCGCGGCCAGCGCATCCGAGATGTAATCGCCATTCAGGTTCGGCGTCGCAATCACATCGTACTCGGCCGGACGCAGCAGGATTTGCTGCAAGAATGCATCGGCGATCACGTCCTTGATGACGATGTCGTTGCCCGTCTTCGGGTTCTTGACCTTCATCCACGGGCCGCCATCGACAAGCACGGCGCCGAACTCGCTTTGCGCCAGCCCGTAGCCCCAGTCGCGGAACGCACCTTCCGTGAATTTCATGATGTTGCCCTTGTGCACGAGCGTGACCGAGCGACGGTCATTGTCGATCGCGTACTGGATCGCCTTGCGCACGAGCCGCTCTGTACCCTCGCGGGACACCGGCTTTATGCCCAAGCCCGACGTTTCCGGGAAACGGATCTTCTTCACGCCCATTTCGTCGCGCAGGAACTGGATCAGCTTCTTTGCCTGCTCGGATTCGGCCGACCACTCGATGCCGGCGTAGATGTCTTCCGAGTTCTCACGGAAGATGACCATGTTGGTCTTCTCCGGTTCGCGCACCGGCGAGGGCACGCCCTTGAAGTACTGCACGGGGCGCAAGCAGACGTACAAATCGAGTTGCTGGCGCAGCGCGACGTTGAGCGAGCGGATACCGCCGCCAACGGGCGTCGTGAGCGGGCCCTTGATCGAAACGACGTAATCCTTCACTACCTCCAGCGTCTCTTCGGGCAGCCAGACGTCCGGGCCGTAGACCTTCGTGGCCTTCTCGCCCGCATAGATTTCCATCCAGTGAATCTTGCGCTTGCCACCGTACGCCTTCTCGACGGCCGCATCGACGACCTTGATCATCACCGGCGTGATGTCGACGCCTGTACCGTCGCCTTCGATGAACGGAATGATCGGCTGGTCGGAAACGTTGAGAGAAAAGTCCGGGTTGACGGTGATCTTGTCACCGCTCGTCGGAACCTTGATGTGCTGGTACGGCATGATCGACTCCAGTATGGGCTGTGCAGGGATAGCAAGCGGAAACTGCGAAACGGGGCCACTCATCTCGCCTCGACCTCGCTTTACGCCTTCTGTGTTCGCATCGCTGCCGGCATCGACGGCACCGCATAAATGCGGCCAGGCTCGCTATTCTAGCCCCGCGCGGCCAGGACTGCGACCGCAAACGCTTGAACGTCAAGGCATCCGCTGCAATGCAATACGGCTGCGGTTCGCGGCATGGACCGAGCAACGCAGCTGCTCTAGCTCAGGTCTTATATAAGACAGAAGAGTTGGCGCGTCGTATTATGCATTAAGATTCCGCCTTTTGCCATAGACGGCGGACGCGGCCCCGGCTTACCGCAAGGCGATGGATGTGACGCTTGTCGCGCCCTGTTCGCCTTCGCCTTCGCCTCCTTCTCGCATTTCGCCTTGTCCGCAAACTCATACCCCCACCGATGCGTCTCATTGCCCTCAACAAGCCATTCGGCACCATCTGCCAGTTCTCCGCGCATGAGACACGAGCGTCGCTCGCGGATTGGGTGAATGTACCCGGCGTCTATCCCGCGGGACGGCTCGACGCCGACAGCGAAGGCTTGCTGCTGCTCACCGATGATGGCGTCTTGCAGGCACGCATTGCCGAGCCGCGTCACAAGCTCGTGAAGCGTTACTGGGCACAGGTTGAAGGCGTACCCGATGAGGCAGCGCTCGCCGCCCTCTCACGCGGCGTCGATCTCGGCGATTACGTGACGCGCCCGTGCCGCGCTGCAGCAATCCCCTCGCCCGAATGGCTATGGCCGCGTGTGCCCCCCGTTCGATATCGTGCAGCCATCCCGACAGCGTGGATCGAGATCGCGCTGACGGAGGGCAAGAACCGTCAGGTGCGCCGCATGACCGCGGCCGTCGGGTTTCCGACGCTGCGGCTCGTGCGCGTTGGGATCGGCTCGCTCGATCTCTTCGATTTGAAGCTCGACCCCGGCGCGTGGCGATCCTTGCCTGCCGCGGCGCCCTGGCAGGGCATCGGCTCTTCGCGCTGACACATTCTTGACATCGTCCACCTGAAAGACGCTGAGGGACGCTGAGGGACGGGACTTGTCTCGCAACCCGGTCAACCGACGCTGCGTGTCGTGCGTTATTGGACACAGATGCCGCTCATGAGCTATCCGGCATTTGCGCGGTTTTCCGCGAAGAGCGGATCGCATGCGCTCGCCGCCGCGTCGCAGATTTGTCCGATGCGGCTGTCAACCGAAACGTGGATGGCGCGTTTACCGACATGACTCATTGACCGGGTCATTTGGTTAATTAACTAAAGCTGAGGTAAGACATGAAGAAACTGATCGCCGCTCTGATCGCTGGCCTGTTCGCAACGGCTGCTTTCGCACAAGCTTCGGCTCCGGCAGCTGCTGCATCCGCTCCTGCAAAGACGGAAAAGAAGGCATCGAAGCACCACGCTAAGAAGCACACGAAGAAGGCTGCATCCGCTGCTGCCGCTTCCGGCGCTTCGATGTAAGTCTTTCGAAAAGAAAGAAGCATCAGCCGTTTTCAACGGCGTTGCGAGGCAGGTTGCCGAAAGGCGCCTGCCTTTTTGTTTTTCTGCGCTCGTGCATTTCCGTTTGCTTTTCGTTTTGCATTGGCAACGGCCGCTCGCGTAACATGCGCGGATCTTTCCAGCAAGGAGTATGTCGTGGGAGTTCGCCTTCGCTCGTGCATTGCACGCGCCATCGCCGCCATCGCTGTGCCCGCCGCCGTTTTGTCCGCCTCGCTCGCGCCTGCCGCTGCGAGTGCCCAGCAAATGCCTGCCGGCACCAAGGACCCGTCCGAGTTCCCGCGTGCGAAGCTCACTGCGGGCATGTTCGTCATCGACGCAGCAGTCGCAGCCAACGATGCCGATCGGGAGCAGGGCCTCATGTACCGTTCGCAGCTCGCACCCAACGAGGGCATGCTGTTCGTGTTCGGTGAGAACGCCGTCCATTGCTTCTGGATGAAAAACACGGTGATCCCGCTGTCGATCGCATTCATGCGCGCCGACGGCACCGTCACCGACATCGATGAGATGGCGGCTGAAACAACGAACAACCACTGCCCTCGCAATAACGGCGTTTATGCGCTCGAGATGAGCAAAGGCTGGTTTACTTCAAAGGGCATCACGCCAGGCATGAAGATTCAGGGGCTGCCCCAGCCCCAGTAGGGAAAGCACGAATACGCTCCCGAGCTCCGCCTTCCTCTGCCCCCGCCCTTCAACTTCGCGCAGCGCCCGTTTGGCGGTGCGCGAAGCCGGTGGCGCGACTTCAACGCCCGCCGCGCGGCCTTCGCCACGCCATAAGCGTCTCACCCGCCGCAACCGTTTTCCACCGCCCCGAATCGCAATGCCGGCTGGCTAGAGTCAAGCGAACGCACCCGGACGCTGCAAAAGCCCTTGGCAGGCGCTATCCTTGCAAACGAAATGTACGCGCTGCACGACGCGGGCCGGAACGCCCGTTTTCGCCTACGGTGTCCATTTGCAAGGAGATCGACGTGCCCCGAAAGACTCCCATCGAGCGCTACCGGAACATCGGCATCAGCGCTCACATCGATGCCGGCAAAACCACGACAACCGAGCGCATCCTCTTTTACACGGGCGTGAGCCACAAGATCGGCGAGGTCCACGAAGGCGCGGCGATCATGGACTGGATGGAGCAGGAGCAGGAGCGCGGCATCACGATCACCTCGGCCGCGACGACCGCGTTCTGGAAGGGCATGGCTGGCAACTATCCCGAGCATCGGATCAACATCATCGATACGCCGGGCCACGTCGATTTCACGATCGAAGTGGAGCGATCGATGCGTGTGCTCGACGGCGCATGTATGGTCTACGACTCGGTGGGCGGCGTGCAACCGCAGTCGGAGACAGTCTGGCGCCAGGCAAACAAGTACAAGGTGCCGCGCATCGCGTTCGTCAACAAGATGGACCGCGTCGGGGCCGATTTCTTTCGCGTGCAGCGCCAGATCGGCGAACGGCTCAAGGGCGTCGCAGTGCCGATCCAGATTCCCGTCGGCGCGGAAGACCACTTTCAGGGCGTCGTCGATCTCGTGAAGATGAAAGCGATCATCTGGGATGAAGAAAGCCAGGGCGTGAAGTTCGAATACCGCGACGTCCCGGCAGAGCTCGTCGCCACCGCGCAAGAATGGCGTGAAAAGATGGTCGAAGCGGCAGCCGAAGCAAGTGAGGCCTTACTCGAAAAGTATTTGGAGGACCACACGTCGCTCTCGGAGGACGAGATCAAGGCCGGGTTGCGCAAGCGCACGATTGCCAACGAGATCGTGCCCATGCTGTGCGGCAGCGCGTTCAAGAACAAGGGCGTGCAGGCGATGCTCGATGCCGTCATCGACTACCTGCCCTCGCCCGTCGATGTGCCCGCGATTCTCGGCCACGACGAAGAGGACAACCAAGCGGAGCGTCACCCAAGCGACGACGAACCGTTCTCGGCGCTCGCCTTCAAAATCATGACGGACCCGTTCGTCGGACAGCTCATTTTCTTTCGCGTCTACTCGGGTGTCGTCAACTCGGGCGACACGGTGCTCAACCCGACCAAAGCCAAACGCGAGCGCATCGGCCGAATACTTCAGATGCATGCGAACGATCGCAAGGAGATTAAGGAAGTCTACGCGGGCGACATTGCCGCCGCCGTCGGGCTGAAAGAAGCGACGACGGGCGACACGTTATGCGATCCGGCGCAGCCGATCATCCTCGAAAAGATGAGCTTCCCCGACCCGGTGATTTCGCAAGCTGTCGAGCCGAAGACGAAAGCCGATCAGGAAAAAATGAGCACGGCGCTTGGCCGTCTCGCGCAGGAAGACCCATCGTTCCGTGTGCGGACCGACGTGGAGTCGGGCCAGACGATCATCTCGGGCATGGGCGAGTTGCACCTCGAAATCATCGTCGAGCGCATGAGGCGCGAGTTCGGCGTGGAGGCGATGGTCGGCAAACCGCAGGTCGCATACCGCGAGACGATACGCAACACGGCGGAGGACATCGAAGGCAAGTTCATCAAGCAGTCGGGCGGGCGCGGCCAGTACGGCCACGCCGTCATCAAGCTCGAACCGCAGCGGTCCGGCAAAGGCTACGAGTTCGTCGATGCGATCAAGGGCGGCGTCATCCCGCGCGAGTTCATTCCGGCTGTCGACAAGGGCATTCAGGAAGCGTTGCAAAGCGGCGTGCTCGCCGGCTACCCCGTCGTGGACGTCAAAGTAACGCTGACATTCGGCTCCTACCACGATGTCGACTCCAACGAAAATGCGTTCCGGATGGCTGGCTCGATCGCGTTCAAGGAAGCGATGCGCCGCGCGAAGCCCACGCTGCTCGAGCCGACGATGGCCGTCGAAGTGGAGACGCCCGAAGAGTTCATGGGCAACGTGATGGGCGACCTCTCGAGCCGGCGAGGCATTGTGCAAGGGATGGAGGACATCGCCGGCGGCGGAGGCAAGGTGGTACGCGCCGAGGTGCCGCTTGCCGAGATGTTCGGCTACTCGACTTCGCTGCGCTCGCTGACGCAAGGACGCGCCACCTACACGATGGAGTTCAAGCACTACACCGAGGCGCCGCCGCACGTGTCCGACGTCGTCATCAACACGAAGGCGAAGTAGCCGCCGCACGGCGCGGCTTCGTGTCCGTGTGCTCAATGCACGCGCTGCCTTGGCAGCGCGCGAGAGCCGGAATTCGACCGGAAACGCACGATGAAAGCTGTCATCGACTTGGCCGTCCCGCTTGAAGCCGCTCGCCGCCATGCTGGCGAACTCGGCAACCATGCCATCGACGAGTACCTCGCGCGGCGCCTGTCACGGCGGGAGTTGCTGCGCTATGCGAGTGCAATGGGGCTCTCCTGCATCGCTCTCGCAGCCGGCGAGGTGGGGCTGCCGCGCCGCGCCTGTGCGCAAGCGGGCTTGCAAGCCGCGTCCGGCGCAGGCGCTACGATTCGCGTCGCGCATCTGACGCCCGCCGGCGCAGTTGATCCGCTCACGCTCGCCGATCCGGCCGGCCTCGCGCTGATCGCGCAAACGGGCGAGTTCCTCATCGACAACGAAGGGGCGCAAGTACCGCTCAGGCCCTCACTGGCGCTTTCGTGGCAAGCGAACGCGAAGGGCGACATTTGGACATTCAAGCTGCGCCCCAACGTCAAATTTCATGACGGCCAGCCGCTGACGGCCAACGATGTCGTGGCGACCTTCGACAGGCTCACCGATCCCGCGAGCGGCTCTGCCGCCCTCTCGCTTTTCGCGGGCGTCCTGTCGAAAGGCGGCACGCAAGCGCTCGATGCCGGCACCGTCGCGTTCCACCTCGACGGTCCGAACGGTAACTTTGCTTATTACGTCTCATCCGACAATTACAACGCAGTGATCCTTCCCGCCCGTTTCAAAGGCGGATATGACGCAAGCTTCATCGGTACAGGTCCGTTCAAGCTCGAACGCTACCAGCCAAAGGTAGCCGCCTCATTTGTCAGGAATCCCTACTATTGGGGCAGCATTGCCCTGCCCGAACGTGTGCACTTTGCCTTTTATGCCGACCAGCAGGCACAAGTTCTGGCCATGCAAGGCGGACAGGCCGACGTGATGGGCAACTTCAGTGTGCAAGGGGGCCTCGGCATTCTCGAGGACCCGCAATTGATCGTGCAAGCCGCACGCTCAAGCGCGCATCGACAGCTCCATATGCGTTGCGATCAGCCCCCCTTCGACGACAAACGCGTGCGCCGAGCCCTTGCGCTCGCAATCGACCGAGACAGACTGGCCAAGGGGCTATTCAAGGGACACGCGGTCGCCGGCAACGATCATCCTTTCGCACCGGTATTCCTCTCATCGGATCTATCCGTATCGCAACGTCGCATCGATTTGCCCCAGGCAAAAGAATTGCTTACGCAGGCAGGTCATCCCAATGGCCTCGAGGCGACGTTGACGACCGAGAAGTTCATGGAAATTCCCGATCTTGCTGTGCTCGTGCAGAACGCCGCCAAAGCAATCGGCATGCGCTTGAATCTGAAGATCGAGAGCCAAGGTTTGTACTACGGCGCAGGCACGTTCGGAAAATCGGACTGGCTCGATTCGACTGTCGGCATCACGGACTATGGGCACCGCGGTGTACCCAACCTGTTTCTCGATGCACCGCTCACGAGCCGTGGCGCATGGAATGCCGCGCATTTTCGCCATCCCGAGTACGACTCGCTCGTCGCAGCATTCATCGGCGCACTCGACATTCGCTCGCAAAAGCGCATCGCAAGTCAGATCGAGACGCTACTGCTCGAGGAAACGCCCGTCATCATTCCTTACTTCTTCGATCAATTGATCGCGGTGCGCAAGCCGTTGACGGGCGTTCGGTTCACCGCTATTTCGCAGCTTTATTTCGATCGGGCGAGCCTTGACCGGTAACGGGCTGCCACGCCTTTGACCGCAGGCGCCATCGACGGCAACGACCCGATCGGCCGGCGTGTTTCAACGTGAGGCAGCGCATGAGACGAATCTCGCGTAACAACAGCATGCCTTTCATCGGTACCTCATCGCGGACTCACATCGTGCGCGGCAACGTAGTGCGCATCGCACGCACGCTTGCCGCACGCGTTGCGCTCTCCCTGTTCACGCTCTGGGTGCTGTCGGCACTCGTCTTCGCGCTCGGGCAACTTTTGCCCGGCGATGTCGGCCGCGCGATACTCGGACCACTTGCCGATCCGCGCGCAGTGGCGGCATTGAATCGGCAGTTGGGTGCCGACAGGCCCGTGCTCGTGCAGTATGGCGACTGGATGGCCCATCTCGTGCGAGGCGACATGGGCACGTCCTATGCGTTTCGTGCGCCCGTCGCACCTTTCGTTGTAGAAGCACTCGCAAACTCCGCGAAGCTCGCGGCACTCGCCTTTGTCATCGTCGTGCCGCTCGGGATCGCGGGCGGCGTGTGGGCCGCGCTGCGAGCGGGACGTTGGCTGGATCGCGCATTGATGATCGCGGGTCTCTCGGCGAGTGTCGTGCCTGAATTTGTCTCATCGATCATGCTGATCCTCGTGTTCGGTGTCTGGCTTCGCTGGCTGCCGATCGAGGCCACCTACCCCGAAGGATCGACACTCACTGAAGTGCTGCGGCATCTACTCCTTCCCGCGCTACCGCTCGTTTTCGTGCTGTTTGGCTACATTGCGCGCATGACGCGCGCGGGAACCGTCGCGGCGCTCGATGCCGACTACACACGCACGGCCACCCTCAAGGGGCTGCCTCGTCACGTCGTCATCATGCGCCATGTCCTGCCTAATGCACTGCCGCCAACGATCACGGTGGTTGCCACACAACTCGGCTACATGGTGGGCGGACTCGTCGTCGTCGAGACGCTCTTTCGCTACCAGGGGATCGGCTCATTGATCTACAACGCGGCCACAGCGAGGGACTTTCCCATGCTGCAAGCAGGCGTGCTGGCTGTCGGTATCGTCTATACGGTGGCGCATTTCGTGGCAGATGCCTTGCTCGTCGCGCTCGATCCGCGACTTCGCTCAGGAGGCTCGCGATGAGTCGTTCAATCCCATCGCACGCGTCGCTCGCCACATCGCACGAGCGGGCGCCCTGGATCGACTCGTTGCACAGGCTGCTGCATTCTCCGAGCTTCGTCGTTGGCGCGCTGATCGTTGCGTTTTGGGCGGGCTGTGCGCTCATCGGCCCTTTCATCGCCCCCTATGACCCTTACGCAACCGATCCGCTCGACTCACTCATCGCGCCCAGTCGCGCGCATTGGTTCGGCACCGATCAGGTGGGACGCGATGTGTTCTCGCGCGTCATCGTCGGAGCGCGCGACGTCTTATACATCGCGCCGCTTGCCACGCTTGCAGGGACGCTCGCGGGCACGGCAATCGGACTCGTCCTCGGTTATGTCGGCGGTTGGTTCGATCGTATTGCGGGCCGTCTCATCGATGCCCTGCTGGCACTGCCGCTCGTCATCGTCGCGTTAGCGGCACTGGCCGCGCTCGGCGGATCGAGCGCGACCGTCATCCTCGTCATCGGGCTCACGTTCATGCCGATGACCGCACGCACGGTGCGCGCTGCCGTGCGTGCCGAGCGTCATCTCGACTATGTGGGAGCCGCGCAATTGCGGGGCGAGACGGTGCCTTACATCGCCTTCGTGGAGCTGCTCCCCAACGTGTTGCCGGCCATCGTCGTGGAGGCCACGGTTCGCCTCGGTTTTGCGATCTTCGCCGTCGCCACGCTTTCATTCCTCGGCTTCGGCGTCACGCCGCCTTCCGCAGACTGGGGACTCGCATTGTCTGAGTCATATTCATTGATGGCGGGCGGCGCATGGTGGATTGTCGTCTTCAATGCGCTCGCCATCGCAACGCTGGTCGTCGGCGTGAATCTGATCGCCGACAGCGTGCAAGGAGCGCTCGCATCATGAATGCCACATCGCGAGAGGCACTCTCCCACTGCGATGTCGTGCAGCGCATCGACGGTGATGCGCTCGCCGTCACCGGTTTGACGGTGGCGTATCGCGTGCACGGACGCAATCATGAGGTGTTGCACGACGTGACGCTTCGCGTGCGCCGCGGCGAGGCGTATGGGCTCGTCGGCGAATCCGGATGTGGCAAGTCGACGATCGCGCTCGCCGCGCTCTCTTATCTGCCGAGCAACGGCAAGATCATGGCCGGGCACATCGCGATCGCCGGGACGGACACTGCGACGCTCGACGCGAAGGCACTGCGGCTTATGAGGGCAACGACAGTATCCATGGTGTATCAGGATCCGTCGCGCGCACTCAATCCCTTGATGACGATCGGTCTTCAGTTGTCCGAAGCATTCGGCGCGGCGCGAGGCCGCGTGGGATTCGCCTATCGGGCTGCGGGCGCCGAAGCGCGCGAACAGGCCATTGAGATGCTCCACCGCGTGCGCATCGCGGCCCCCCAGGAAGTGATGGAGCGTTACCCCCATCAGTTGTCGGGCGGCATGCAGCAGCGCGTTGTGATCGCCATGGCATTGGCGTCCAATCCCGCCTTGCTGATTCTGGACGAGCCGACGACAGCGCTCGATGCGACGGTCGAGGCCGAGGTGCTCGATCTCATTGCGCAGCTGCGCGAGGAATTCGAGGTGGCTCTCCTTTTCATCAGCCACAACGTCGGGATCATCCGCCGCAACTGTGATCGCGTCGGCGTCCTGTATTCGGGCCGGCTCGTAGAAGAAGGCGCGAGCGAAGATGTGCTCGACGCCCCGTGCCACCCTTATACGGCTGCGTTGACAAGCTGCGAGCCAAGAGCTGGGCGTAGCAAAAACAACGAGCGTCTCCAGACGATTGACGGCAACCTTCCGCCTTCCGATGACGCCCTGCTCCATGGCTGCGTTTATGCACCGCGTTGCCCTTTGGCGGACGAGCACTGCCGACATCACGCGCCGCCGCCGTATCAACTCACCGCGGCGCACGGAGCGAGGATGTCACGGTGCCATCATTACGGACATGTGCAGACATCGGCCCCGTATAAGGATGCCCCGCGCGGACCCGGGCCTGTTGCGACGCCTATGCAGCGGCACGTCTTACCGCCTGAGGAAGAACCGCCGCGTCTGCGTGCTCAACACTTGTCAAAAACGTACACCGGCTCGGGATATGCGGTGCGGGCTCTGGACGATGTGTCGCTGACGATTGCGGCCGGCGAGACACTTGGACTCGTCGGCGAATCGGGCAGCGGCAAAACCACGCTGGCCAAACTAATCTGTGGGCTGGTCCCGCCCGATCCCGGTGGCCTCATCGAGCTCGACGGCACGACTTTGTCGCCGCGCGTCAACCAGCGTAACCACCAGCAGGTGAAGTCGCTGCAAGTCGTCTTCCAGAATCCCGACTCGGCACTCAATCGCGCACATTCCGTCAAGCGGTTGATCGGCCGCGCGCTCTCGAAGCTCGACGCACTACAAGGCGCCGCGCGCACTGCCCGGCTTACCGCCCTCGTCGATGCTGTGCGGTTGCCGCAACACTACCTGCCTATGCGCGCACGGCAGCTATCGGGCGGACTGAAGCAGCGCGTCGCGATCGCACGCGCATTCGCGGGCGAGCCGCGCATCGTCATTTGCGACGAGCCTACGTCGTCGCTCGACGCATCGGTGCAAGCCGCCATTCTCAATTTGTTGGTCGATCTTCAGCGCACACGTGGAACAAGCTATCTGTTCATCTCGCATAACCTGCAGGTCGTGCGATATATCTCCGATCGAATCGCCGTGCTTTACGCCGGACGTTTGATGGAGATCGGGGCAGTCGAAGAGGTGTTCGACGGTCCCCACCATCCGTACACGGCTGCGTTGCTATCGGCCATCCCTACACCCGACACGGACGACGCGTTACGACAACGTATTCGTCTGTCGGGGGATCGTGGGGATTCAACTGAACCGTGTTCGGGCTGCGCATTCCAGGCGCGATGCCCCATGAAGATAGGGACGATATGCGAAGAGCGTGACCCATCCTTCGTCGACGCCGGTCACGGCCATCTGATCCGCTGCCACATTCCCGTCTCGCAATTGCCCGTGCGCACCCGAGGCACATAAACCGTGCGACAACCAAACGGCAGCGTCACGCAGGTGGCGTACTGCGCGCGCCGCCGTTTTGGCATTTCGGCGATCAGATCAAAGCATTTCCAGGGGCCGCTTGCTACGCGGTGGCTTGAAGTAAGCGTCGATCGCAGCGCGCTCAGCGTCGGTCAGTTCGATATCGAAGGCGCGCCGGTTCTCACGCACGTGTTCGACGCTGCCAGCCTTAGGGATAGCGCAGACACCCGGCTGCGCCAGCACCCACGCGAGTGCGATGCTGGTCGTGCTGACGCCGCGTGCTGCCGCGATTTCGTCGAGCACTGAACGTTTCGGCAGTCGTCCGTGATCGATTGGGCTGTAGGCCATCGCCGGCATGGCACGCTCGCACATCCACGGCAGCAGATCGAACTCGGGCCCGCGCCGCGCGACGTTGTAGAGCACCTGATTGGTCGCGCACGCCGAGCCGCCCGCCGCAACGAGTGCGTCCATATCGTCGAGGTCGAAGTTGCTCACACCCCAATGGCGGATTTTGCCCGCCTGATGCAATGCCTCGAATCCTTCGATCGTTTCTTCGAGCGCAATCCCTCCGGGCCAATGAAGCAAATAGAGATCGAGCCGATCGGTTTTCAGTCGCTTAAGGCTTGCCTCGCACGAGGCGACGACGCCTCGCCGGCTCGCATTGTGCGGATAGACCTTGCTGACGAGAAACACTTGATCGCGCAGGCCCGCGAGCGCTTCGCCCAAGAGGGTCTCGGTCGCACCGTCACCGTACATCTCAGCGGTGTCGATAAGGTTCATGCCGAGTTCGATCCCTTCGCGCAGCGCCGCGATTTCCGCTGCGCGCACCGCTCGGCGCTCCCCCATTTCCCACGTGCCTTGTCCCAGCTTTGCGATGCGCTCGCCATCCGGCAGTGTCACATAGGCTTCGTTGCCCATCGGGCGAATCTCCTTCCTTGGCAGTGATCATTCGCGCGGAACGCAGTGTCCCTGCTGAGCGTCGTTCCGCGAATCAGTTTGAAATACGCCGGCACAACGCGCATGAGATGCGCGGCACCCTCTCCTAACCGGGCCGATCATACTCTGAGCGAAAGCGTGCCGCATGGCACTGCGACATGGAGAGGAGAGTCCCAAGGTTATGGCGCACAACAGTGCGGAACCACAGCCGGGCATGCGTCGCACCGCAACCGTGCACGCCAAGGTGCGATGGCGCCTGAGTTAAGCAGGCACATGGGGCTGTAAGCATCACGGAAGGCCGGCTGCGGTGCGCGAGCGAGGGGAAGCCAATCTCTTGCATGGTTCTTGCGTATTTATGCGGTAAAGTAATAACTATTTGCATTTGCATCGCGCGTCGTAATGCGCGCTCGGCCACCCCAGAAGACCATGATCGATCTTGATCCTCCCGGCTTCCAACCGCCGCGTCCTGTTGCAGGCGAAGCCGGCTCACGGCATACGGTCGTTTATGGCGGCTACACGGTATTCAGCGTATTTCAGCCGGTCTTCTCCGTTTCGCATCGGCGTGCGATCGGCTACCACGCATCGCTGCGCGCGCACGATGAGGACGGCCAGCAGGTGCCGTCGCATGAAGTCTTCACTCAGGCGGCGCGCCGCGGCGATCTGCTCGAGCTGGGACGGCTCGCGGAATCGCTGCATCTCGGCAACTTCGGCGCATTCGACAGCCATGATGAATGGCTTTTTTTAAGCCTGCATCCGGCCGCGTTGATGGACATGAGCTATGCCGACGCATTGCTCGCCGGCCTGAAGGCACTGGGCGTGCCGCCGCAGCGCGTCGTGCTGGAAGTGTCGGAGCAAGCCGGCGGTGAAACGAGCCGGTTCGCCGGGATCGTCGAATCGCTTCGCAAGTCCGGCTTCCTGATCGCACTGGGCGGGTTCGGCGCCAAGCATTCGAATATCGACCGCGTCTGGCATCTGCGTCCCGACATTGTCACGCTTGATCGCGTCATCCTGCAGCAGGCGAGCGAGCACTCGCACATCGAGCGCATGTTGCCGGGGCTCGTGTCGCTGCTGCACGAGTCGGGGCAGCTCGTTTTGATGGGCGGACTGTCTACCGAACGCGAAGCCCTGATCGCGCTGGAGGCAAACGTCGACTTCGTCCAGGGTGCACATTTCGCCCGGCCAAGCACAGACCCGGTCGAGCCGCGCGTGGCCGCGGCTGCAATGGATGGACTGTCGGCCGCGTTGCGCGAGCGTGTGACAGAGCGCGAACACGCGCAAGCCGAGCGGCTCGCGCCCTACATCGCAGCGCTCGAAGATGCGTGCCAGCAAGTCATCGCGGGCCAGCCCGTCGAGGTCGCGACGCAGTCTCTCCTTGCATTGCCTGAATCCGCGCGATGCTTCCTACTCGATGCGCAGGGCCGGCAGATCGGCGACAACCTCGTGCCGCAAGGACTGCGCGTATCGCGCCGTGCGAAGCGCTTCCGGCCGCTGCTGCACTCGGATGGCGCGAGCTGGGAGCGGCGCCACTATTTCATCGCAGCGCTGCGTGCCCCGGGACACGTGCATCTGACGACGCCCTATCTTTCGATCAATGAAGCGCACCTGTGCGTCACGGCGTCGATCGCCGTGCATACGCCGAACGGGCTACAGGTGCTCTGCGCGGACATCAACTGGGAAGCCGCCGCGCACGACTAAAAGAGGTGCGCCCGATTGGAGCGGGCGACTGGCAAAGCGGTGAGCAAGCCGGCGTGCACCGGCAACCTCGAAGCGTAATGAGCCGGCCGGCCGACCGCTCGGCGTTTTCTGCTTTCCCGTCCACGGCATGCGCCCTATCAATAGGCACATCGATTTGGGTCGCTTGGCTACGCAGCCGCACGAGTTGCGAAGCAGCCCGGCACTGAACGCCGCCCCTTTCGTTGGATCTTTTCGGCACGTTTGCCCGAGACCGAAGGCGACGCACATACACGCGCAAGTTTTTTTCGGGAGCGAGTGCATTCGGCACGCACCCTTGTCACAATAGTTTCGAGCCGTGCGTCATGACGATCGAGCGGCGCACTTGCGACTCGTGCCCGCCATCGTTCCCACCTACGTGAGGAGCGCCATGCATCGCTATCCCGA
>NZ_DATJJF010000069.1:0-5033 GCF_035492435.1 Trinickia sp. | reverse complement strand
GTCGTGCCGCCCGTTGAAGGATTGGGCGCCAACGTCCGTGTCGTCCTCGTCGATATCGGCGCTGTCCGGCCCAAATGGCAAGGACTGTCGGCCATTGAGCCAAAGTTCGCCGAGCGTCCCGTTCGGGGTCTGATTGAAGTGATCGACGAGATGGTCGATGAAAGTACGCACCTTCGCGGGAAGGTGGCGCCGGCTCGGATAGCCGATATTGATTTCGACCTTCGGCAATTTGTAGTCGCCGAGCACGCGCACGAGACGACCGCGCTTCGCGTCGCTGCCAATGAGATAGCTCGGCAGTATCGCGATACCCATGCCTAGCAGCGCAAACTGCCGCAGCATCTCCGTGTTATTGCAAACGATGACATTTTGAGGCCGTACGCGCACTTCGCCGTCCGCCCCCGTGAACACGCGCTCCTCGCCCCAGTACTCGGACGGCAGGCTCAGGCACGGATGTTCGGCGAGCTGCTCCGGCCGCGTCGGTACGCCATGCTTCTCAAGATAAGCGGGCGTGGCGCAGACGATCATGCAGCCGGTGGTGAGGCGGCGCGTGACGATACTGGCGCTGCGCATGTTTTGCGCGATGACGATGCCCACATCGAAGCCTTCCTCAACGAGATCGACGCCGCGATCGACGAGCGTGAGATCGGGGATGACCTTGGGGTAGCGCTGAACGTAGGTTTGCAGCACCGGCGCCAGGTTGTGCAATCCGAAGACGACGGGCGCAACGATGCGCAGCGTGCCGACGGGTTCATGATTACGCGCGACAACCATTTGCTCGACGTCTTCGAGTTCGTCGAGAATCTGACGAGCGCGCTCAAGATAAACCTGTCCCGATTCGGTGAGCGAGAGACTGCGGGTGGTGCGGTTCAAGAGCCGCGTGCCGAGGCGGGATTCGAGGTCTGCCACATGACGCGTGGCAACCGCGTTGGAAATATCCATCGAAGTTGCCGCACGAGCGAAACTCCCCAAATCCGCGACCTTCACGAACACGCGCATTGACTGCAAATGATCCATTGACGACTCCTGCCGCTTGTTACTGCTCAGAAAAAAAATCCCAAGCCAATACGTAATTGTCCTACGACTCTGGATTTGGTGCAGAGTTTGTTCATCGAAAGGCTATTTTTTTTTGGCTTCGAAAAAGGGACATTGCCGTTTGTCGTTCCCCACACTTCCTACGAATAGCACCTTGAATCAGTGACGATTATGACGGACAAACTCCCGTGGGACTGGGCGAAGCCCATGCCTTTTACCGGATTCCCGGAGGTATGGGCGACATCGACGATTGCTGTGCCGGCCTGACTCGGCTGCCATACGCCAGGCGCGGCCAGGCCGGACAGAAGGAAAGAACAGCAAATGCACTGGGCGGTTACTGCGCGGCGTCCAGCCGCTCTTCGATGTGGGTTTTGACCTGGGCGAGTGCGGCGGGCAAGTGGTGCCGCAGCTTGTCGAAAAGCTCGTCGTGCAGGGTCAGCTCGTGCCGCCAAGCCGCCTCGTCGACCGAAATGACTTGCTCGAACTGTTCGCGTCCAAAATCGAGCCCGGTCCAGTCGATATCCTCGTAGCGAGGAGAAATCCCGAACGCGTGGTCAACGCCAGTGGCCGCTTTCTCAATTCGCCCGACTATCCAGCGTAAAACGCGCATGTTTTCGCCGAAACCGGGCCACACGAACGTGCCGTCCGCGCCTTTGCGAAACCAATTGACGCAAAAAATCTTGGGAAGCTCGGCGCCGAGCGCATCGAGCCGCTCGCCCACTTCGAGCCAATGCGCGAAATAGTCCGCCATGTTGTAGCCGCAAAACGGCAACATGGCGAACGGATCGCGGCGTACAACGCCTTGCTGGCCCGCTGCCGCCGCGGTCGTTTCCGAACCCATCGTCGCAGCCATATAGACGCCCTCGACCCAATTGCGCGCCTCGGTTACGAGCGGCACCGTACTCGAGCGCCGGCCGCCGAAGATGAAAGCATCGATCGGTACGCCTTCCGGATTTTCCCAATCGGGATCGATCGAAGGGCACTGCGCCGCCGGCGCCGTGAAACGTGCGTTCGGGTGTGCCGCCTTACGGCCTGTCTGCCGACCGATTTCGGGCGTCCAGTCGTTGCCTTGCCAGTCGACGAGATGGGCGGGCGGCTCGTCTGTCATGCCCTCCCACCAAACGTCGCCGTCATCGGTCAGCGCCACGTTCGTGAAAATCACATTGGCCTTCAACGTCGCCATGGCATTGAAGTTCGTTTTCTCGCTCGTGCCGGGCGCCACACCGAAGTAACCCGCTTCCGGATTGATGGCATAGAGACGGCCATCCTTGCCGGGCTTGATCCACGCGATGTCGTCGCCGATTGTCGAGATCGACCAATTGCTCAGAGCCGGCGGCGGAATCAACATGGCGAAATTGGTCTTGCCGCACGCCGACGGGAAGGCCGCTGCGACGCGATACTTGCGCCCCGCATCCGAGGTGACGGTGAGAATCAGCATGTGCTCCGCGAGCCAGCCTTCGCTGCGGCCCATCGCGGACGCGATACGCAGCGCGAAGCACTTCTTGCCGAGCAGCGCGTTGCCGCCGTAACCGGAGCCGAAGCTCCAGATTTCGCGCGATTCGGGGAAATGAACGATGTACTTGGTGTCGTTGCAGGGCCAGGGGACATCGCGCGCGCCCGGATCGAGCGGCGCTCCGACCGAATGCACGCAGGGCACGAAATCGCTGTCGCTACCAAGCGCCTCGAGAGCCTGACGCCCCATCCGCGTCATGATGCGCATGTTGACGACGACGTAGGGACTATCCGTCAGCTCGATTCCGATGTGCGCGATGGGCGACCCCAGTGGGCCCATGGAGAAAGGCACGACATACATCGTGCGTCCCCGCATCGCGCCGTCGAAGAGCCCGTCGAGTGTCGCGCGCATCTCGGCGGGGTCCACCCAGTTGTTAGTCGGCCCCGCGTCTTCGCGCACCTTCGAGCAGATGAACGTGCGGTCTTCGACGCGTGCCACATCAGCAGGGTCGGAACACGCGAGATAGGAATTCGGCCGTTTTTGCGAATCGAGGCGTTTAAAAGTACCCGACCCCACCATCTCCTCGCAAAGCCGATCGTATTCCTCTTGCGAGCCATCGCACCATACGACACGCTCGGGCTTGGTCAAGGCAGCAACGCGCTGCACCCACTCGCGCAGCGCGTTATGCGTGATGTAAGCGGGCACCGTGCAAGCGGCCGTATTATCCATGGCGATTTCGTTCATCGACCTGTCTCCGTTTTATGTTGTTTAAAGGGGGAAGGTGGGCGCTCGCTGATACTGCTGGCGTGGAAAGCTCACGCGAGGGCGCTCGGCCGCGATGCGTGAGAAAGGGCGCGAGCCGCCTTGCAGCTTGCGCGTGGTAGCGACAAGCTGATAAAAAGAGAGAGTTCTGCCCAGCGACAGCAGCATCGAGCATCGTAACGACGATCGTTGCATCGCTCATGCCAGCCCCTACCTATGACAGGTCGGAAGCGCCAAGGATACACCGCGATTCAGCATTCACCGTGCACTGCTAAACCCTCCGTTATGAAAATTGCCATTCTCGACGACTACCAGGACGCCGTCCGTAAGCTCGATTGCTTCAAGCTGCTTTCAGGCCACGATGTTAAGGTGTTCAACAACACCGTGCGTGGCTTGGGCCAACTAGCGAGCCGTCTGGCAGAAGTTGATGCGCTCGTCCTCATTCGCGAGCGAACCCGCGTGACATCGCAGTTGCTCGACAAGTGTCCGCATTTGCGGATGATCAGTCAGACCGGGAAAGTCTCCAGTCACATCGATCTTGCCGCGTGCACCGAGCGCGGTATCGCTGTACTCGAGGGCGTCGGCTCGCCGATTGCGCCGGCTGAGTTGACGTGGGCGCTCATCATGGCCGCCCAGCGGCGCATTCCGCAGTACGTTGCCAACTTGAAGCAGGGCGCCTGGCAACAGTCCGGGCTCAAGACCTCGGCGCTGCCGCCGAACTTCGGGCTCGGGCAAGTGCTGCGTGGCCAAACGCTCGGCATCTGGGGCTATGGAAAGATCGGACGCATCGTGGCCGGCTACGGCAAGGCGTTTGGCATGCGCGTCCTGATTTGGGGGCGCGAGCATTCGCTCGAAACGGCGAAGGCCGACGGCTACGAGACGGCCACAACGCGCGAAGCGTTTTTTGAGGAGAGCGATGTGCTATCGCTGCATCTGCGCCTCAACGACACGACGCGCGGCATCGTCAAGCAGGAAGACCTGATGCGCATGAAGCCCACTTCGCTTTTGGTCAACACGAGCCGCGCTGAGCTGCTCGAGGAAAACGCACTCGTCAACGCGCTGTCGCAAAATCGGCCGGGCATGGTGGCCATCGATGTATTTGAAAGCGAACCGATCTTGCAGGGCTATGGTTTGCTGCGCATGGAAAACGTGATTTGCACGCCGCATATCGGCTATGTCGAGCGCGAGAGTTATGAGCTTTACTTCACCGCGGCGTTCGAGAATATTCTGGCGTTCGATGGAGGGGATACGTCGAGTGTCGCCAACTCTGAAGCGTTGACGGCTGTACGGCGGCGGTAGGTGTAACGTAGCTGGGTGAGTCTCCCGGCTAAGCCGCGACCGAGCGCTACGGGGACGGATCAAAAAAAATCGCGCGGGGACTAGGCAAGTCGCTGCAGATGCTGCATAATCTGCGGTCTGTTGGGGCGTTAGCTCAGTTGGTAGAGCAGCGGACTCTTAATCCGTAGGTCGAGTGTTCGAGTCACTCACGCCCCACCAAAGAATTTGGTAGTTGAAAATCAAGCACTTGCGAGCGATCGCGGTGCTTTTTTTTCGTCTATAGCAGGCGTGGGCAGCTGGCAAAAACTGGCCTTTGCCGGAAAACTGCCGGAACGGAAGAATCCAGACCAAGCGATCTCAACCTTTCGCATGGAGTCTGGTATGGCATACATCAGTCAGCGTGGCGAGTACTGGCGAGCCGAAGTTCGTCGGCGCGGATACAAGCCGGTCTATCGCACATTCGACACGAAGCAACAGGCACAGAAGTGGGCTCGCCACGTCGAAGGCG
>NZ_DATJJF010000068.1:0-4619 GCF_035492435.1 Trinickia sp. | reverse complement strand
TCGACGGGTACCCGGCAAGCATCCTTCACGGCCGGCACAAACCAAGCGGTTTCGGCATCTCGCGGATCGACGGCGACAGCGAAGCCGAAATTCGACGGATGCGCCTCGATGCGCTGCCAAGTTTCGCCGGCATCCGTCGATCGAAAAATCGCGCAGTGATGCTGCGCCCACAGTGTGTCCGGCTGCGCCGGACAATGCACGACGCGGTGCGGGTCCTGAACGTTCGGATCCTCGCGCCGCTTCGGCGGCATATAGTCGGCTTGCATGCCGAGCGCGGTCAAGCGCCAGCTCGCGCCGCCATCGTAGGTTTGCCAAACCCCGCCCGTCGATACGCCCACCGTGACGTGCCGGCTGTCGCGCGGATCGACGATCACCGAATGGATGCCGGGATGGTCGTAGCCTCCGCCCATCCATTCGCTGCGTTCTGGTCTATCCCACAGCGGGCGGTTCAGCGTCCAGGTTTCGCCTCCGTCGTTCGAGCAAAAGAGTCCGCCAGGGATTGTGCCCGCCCATAGGACGCCGGGTTCGTCAGGCCCGCCCGCCTCGAGCGACCAGATCTGCTCGAGCGTCCAGCTGGGCACAGTTGTCGCGTCTGGCCTTTCTGCTTGGGCCTCGCCCGAACCGTTCTCTGTCGTTCCGTTGTGCGCCGGCTGTAACGGGTACACGGGCACCGCACATTCTTCCCAATCGCGCGAACCCGCTAGCCTGCGGTGTAGCTTGACCCCGAAGTGCCCGAGATTGAGTGCGGCGTAGAGCGTTCCATCGCGCGGATCCTCGAGCGTCATGGTGACCGGTTCGCCGAGAAAGTGAGTCCTGCTCGAATCCATGGCCAACGGCGCGCGATCGTCCCAATCGAATTCGAACAATCCCTTGTGCGTGCCGACGAGCAGTCGATCGCTCATGACCCATATCTCCTGGCTGGTGATAGGACTGCCTGGCCTTAGCCGCCCGACAGTGCTTGAACGACGTAAATGCGGCTCTCCTCATCGACTGGATCGCAGAGGTGTTGCCGATCCCGCACGGGGCGCCCGTCGACGAAAACGGCGAGATGGCGGCGCAGCGCACCTTGATCGTCCAGTATGTAGCCGCGCAACCTCGGCTCGTCGACAAAGACGGCAGCAAGCGCCTTATCGACGGAGTTCGCCTGGATTTCGCGATCTGGAACGCGGATATGCCGCTGGATCGATGCGGCGAAAAAAAGATGCGCCATGACGAAGCAATGAGCGGAGCAAGCATTCAGTGTAGCTGACGCCGCGGGCCCGGCAACGTCTTCCATCCCACTCGATCTACGCAACGTTGATGCGAGAATGGCGGTGGGCGCACGGGTCTTGCATGAGCCGGGCCGGACGCGGGGTCAACATCAAAGCCCGATCGTCGAACGCTTTCCCGTCTGCCAATTCGGCAATCGATATGAAAGGAGGTCACCATGCCGCTGGCGCGCATCGCATTGCCCAAAGGTAAATCCGTGCAGTATCGAGAGGCTTTGACGGACGGCTTGCAACAAGCGCTCGTCGAAACATTCAACGTGCCGCAGGATGATCAGTTCATGCTGCTCACCGAGCACGCCCCCGCCGACTTTGTCTACAATCGCCACTACCTCGGTATCGAGCGAAGCGACGATTTCATCGTCATTCAACTGACGGTCAGCGATACCCGAACGGTTGCGCAAAAGCAGGCGTTATACCGGCGCATCGTTGAACTACTCGCCGAGCGCCCTGGGGTGCGCCAGGAAGACGTCTTCATCAATCTGGTCGAAGTACGGCCGGAAAATTGGTCGTTCGGTTTCGGAGAGGCTCAGTACGTCAAAACGTAACCGAAGCATTTGCGCTTTGCGTGACGGCGCGAGTCATTGCATCGCGCCGCCGCGACACCGCATCGCTGTGCATTGCTCAGGCGATGTAATATCGTTCGCATCGAATTCCGAAAGGGCGAAAAACGATGCCCCGCGCCGTCGAGCTTGTACTTGAGATCGAGCCGAATGCTGCCAGCGAATGGTGCGACGAGCGGGCCGCGCGCTCGAATTCGGCCAATCACCACCTGGACAGGCCATCGGTCGGCAGCGCTGTTGCCAACGCGCTCGAACGTTCCCGCGACATGGCAGTGACGAAACCGCGCGAGGCGATCACGATACGCATCGTCGAACGGCGCGGGCGCGGTGAACGCGTCGTTCTGGAAGAATGGCCAGATACGCGTCGCGTGACGGTCTCGCATGCGAGACCCCTCTCGCCCGGCGTGACGCTGCGTCGGACAACCCGCAACGTGCAGCTTGCACCCGGCGTGCCGCTCACGCAAAGCGATGCGGTGCCGCCCGACTTCAAGTTGGGCGACAGCGAGAGCGACGAGTGGCGTCCAGCGCCTGCGTTGGCGGCGTACTGCACGGGTTTTCAATGGCGCGGGCCTGATGGCCGTGCGGTCGAAATCATCTTGCTTGATGCGCTCGACACCGAAGCGACGCAAAGAGACCCGGCGGCACCACGCGGATCAGCCCGGTCTGGGCATTGGCCAGCCTTTTGTGAATTGCGTTTATCGGTGCTATGCGACGACGGCACGCTCGATGTGGATAAGAAATCCGACGTCGACGCGTCGTGTGATGGGGCCGTCAAAGCGGCGGTCAGCGCACTTTTCGTGGCCGCGCATTGGCTTATCGAACGAGTGCCTGCCTTTCCCGTGCTCATTGACGTATACGCGCGCGCCACGGGCGACGCGTCTGGCGCTGAGCCCGTGCGCGCGACGCGCGTCGATCTGGCCGGCGCTCGCACGCCTCACGAGGCGTTCGTCGCCATCGCGGGCAACGTTGCGCAGCAATGGTTCGGCAACGAGTGTGGGGCGCGCACGAGTGCACAGACTGAGTTCGTGCATCAGATGCGCGTGGCGCTCCGGCGCGCAAAGACGCTCCTCAAGACTTTTCCGCGCTGGGTCGACGACGACTGGCGCACCCGAGTCGCGCCGGGTTTCAAATGGCTCGGCCAAATTCTCGGCGAAGTGCGGGATGGCGACGTCCTTGTCGACTCGACGTTGCCCATGCTCATCAATGCCGACACCGAGCCCGCCGCGTGGTCGGGTATCATCGCGGCGGCCGATGCGGGGCGACTCGAGGCGCGAGACCGGCTGCAGCAGGTGCTGCGTTCGCCCCGCTATGCAGCGCTTTCGCTCGCATGGCTCTCGTGGCTCGCCGCCCATAACTTTACGGCGGGACCGCCAGAGCTGGCGCAACGCTCGCTCGCGCGCTATGTGGCAAAGCGTGTGCGACGACGCTTCGAACGGCTCACTGCCGAGCCCAAGCTGGCGTCGCTCGACGCGAACGGACGCCATCAGCGGCGCATCGAGGCCAAGCGGCTGCGTTATACGCTCGAGTTTTTTGAGTTGCTGGTCGCGCCGGGCCGACGCCGCAACTTGGCACGACGGTTGAGCCGCATCCAGAGCGTGCTCGGAGAGGTTTCCGATACGGTCGCCGCGCAGCGCTTTCTCGACGACGGGGGTTTGGCCGTCACGCCCTATCAGCGCGGATTCGCACGCGGCTGGGGCGAGGCCGTCAACCGCTCGGCGGCGCAGGAAGGCGAGCGTCTCTTGGGCAAGCTGCGCAAGCCGAAATTCACCCATCGTTTATAGCTTTGAAGAGCATTTCACCGGCCTATGACCACACGTTCATTTCCGCTGCCTGACCGATCGTCCAATGAAGGCGCAAGCGCTGCAAGCGCGGGGCCGCTCGGGCTTGGCGGCTCGCTGTGGCTGCAGGCAGGCGGCGAGACACTGGCCAGTGCGGCGCGCATCGCGCTCTTGGCTGCGATCGGTGAGACGGGCTCCATCACCGCGGCGGCGAAGGTCGTCGGCCTCTCCTACAAGGCCGCTTGGGATGCGGTGGACGCGATGAACAACCTGGCCGGCGTTGCGCTCGTCGTACGGGCAGCCGGCGGCAAAGGAGGCGGGGGCACGACGCTGACGGCGCGCGCGCGCCGTTTAATCGAGACCTACCGTGCGCTCGAGTGCGAGCATCGAAAGTTCATCGAGCGCGCGAGCTCAGCCATCGAGGATTTTGCGGGCGATTGGGCTTTGATCGGAAGAATCGGCATGAAGACGAGTGCGCGCAACCAGCTTTACGGGACGGTGGAATCGATTGCGCGTGGTGCCGTCAATGACGAGGTCACGCTGACATTGCCGGGTGGCCAGCGCATTTGCGCCGTGCTGACGCATGAAAGCACCGAAACGCTGGGCCTCGAAACGGGCAAGGCCGCCGTTGCTCTGGTGAAGGCGTCATGGGTCATGCTGCTCGTCGACGAAGGCAGTGGGCGGATGCGCATCTCTGCGCGCAATCAGTTACAGGGGACGGTCTCGCACGTCACGCAGGGCGCGGTCAATTCGGAAGTCTCGTTGCAATTGGACAACGCTTCCGGCAGCCCGGATTCCACTGTCACAGTAACGGCCATCGTGACCAACGAAAGCGTCCAAACGTTGGGGCTTGCCACTGGAAGCCGGGCGGTCGCTGTATTCAAAGCGTCGAGCGTTATTCTCGGCACGACGGATTGACGTTGTCTGGCTAAGTCAGGCTGACAGATCCTGTGCGATTGGCACGCTCGACGGGGGCGCCACGCGCGGCTCGGGGCGCGGCGCATCGAGTCCGG
>NZ_DATJJF010000067.1:0-3117 GCF_035492435.1 Trinickia sp. | reverse complement strand
CACCACGAGTTGGCGGCGCGGCCGGTAGGCAATCTCGTTGTCGACGACCACGCCCTCTGTCTGCGCCGTCTCGCCCGGCAGCAGTTCGCCGATCGGTGTAAGCGTGGTTTCGTCCTCGTAGCGCATCGGCAGATGCAGGACAAGATCGATGTCGCGCGTCAACCCGAGTTTGGCGAGCTTGTTGGCGGTTTTCGAAGACGCTGCGGTGCGGCGGCTCGCCGATTCGGCGGCGGGCACCGAATCCCCCTCTTGGGTCGCTTCGGGCGCGGGGGCGTCACTGTCGCTCTGGGCGTGTGTCATTGCACGCTTTGAGCCCGAGTCCGATACGGACTTTGACTTGGACTTCGCTGTTGGCTTCGATACCGGCCGGGATGGTCCGAGCGTCGTCGTTTCGGCCTTACCCTCGTCCGCTGCGGGCGGCGCGGCCAGCTTTGACGCGCGAGCGTCAGCGCCGGTGGCATCGACGACCGGGTTCGCGGCATGTTCGGCAAGCCCGGGCGAGCGGGGACGGGATAAGGGCATGGGCAACTTCGCAAGTACAATATCGAATTTGGTCACGGCTTCGCGCGTGCGGCATGCGACCGACTTTCCGCGATCATAGCGCTGCGGGGGACCGCAGTAAGTGCTAAAGCGCTGACTGCGGTCGACTGCTCTGCTCTTGGCCGATCAACGCGATATGTTTACGCTTTCCGATTTCGATTTCAATCTGCCAGACGACCTGATCGCGCAGACGGCGCTGCCCGAGCGCAGTGCAAGCCGGCTGCTCGAAGTCGCCTCTGGCGACAGTCCTGACGCGGCTGCGCGTCTCGTCGACAGACACGTGGCCGATTTGGTCGAGTGTCTCACGCCCGGCGATCTGCTCGTTTTTAACGACACCAAAGTTTTGAAGGCACGTTTTTTCGGCGTGAAGGGGACGGGCGGCAGAATCGAAGTCCTCGTCGAGCGAGTGACGGGCGAGCGTGTAGCGCTCGCGCAGATTCGCGCGAGCAAGAGCCCCGCGCCGGGCACCACGCTACGGCTGGCCGACGCCTTCGATGTGACCGTCGGCGAGCGCGTCGAGCCGTTCTACACGCTGCATTTTCCCGAGGCCTGCCTTGATCTGATCGAGCGCTATGGCCGCTTGCCGCTGCCGCCTTACATCAGCCACGATCCCGACGCGGCGGATGAAACGCGTTATCAGACCGTCTATGCACGCCAACCGGGCGCGGTGGCGGCACCGACGGCAGGACTGCACTTCGACGAGGCCCTCCTGGCACAGCTTGATGCACGCGGCATTGATCGCGCGACGTTGACGCTGCATGTCGGCGCCGGCACCTTTCAACCGGTGCGGGTAGAAAACATTGTCGAGCACAAGATGCACAGCGAGCGCTATGAACTGCCGCAGGTGCTTGTCGACAAAATCGCGGCCACGCGCGCGCGAGGCGGGCGCGTCGTCGCAGTCGGCACGACATCGCTGCGCGCGCTCGAAGCGGCTGCGCGTGACGCCGAAGCCGCCGGGCGGCCCCTTACGGCCGGCTCCGCGGAAACGGACATCTTCATCACGCCAGGCTATCGTTTCCGGGTGGTCGACCGCCTCGTGACGAACTTCCATCTGCCGAAATCGACGCTGATGATGCTTGTGTCTGCGTTCGCCGGAATGGAGCCGATACGCGCAGCCTACCGTCACGCCGTCGACGCGCGCTACCGCTTTTTCAGCTATGGCGATGCGATGCTGCTGACGCGCCGCGCGCAGCCAGAGGGGCCGTCCGCCATGTAGGCATGCATTTCCCGCTGTTCCAGTCGCTTGCCCAATATTTTGCGTTTTTAGCCGCCGTTGGGATGGGCTTGGCGGCGTACACACCCATGCAAGGTTGTCGATCGCGAGCCGGCGCTTGCCGCGCCGGCCCCGATCTGACGAAACGCCCATTCCCGGTGGCAACAGGAGTCGCTCAATGACCGAGGGTCATTTCCACGTCGATCACAACACCGCACCCGCCAATCTCGGCGGCCTGAAATTCGAGCTGCTGGCGACAGACGGCCAAGCGCGCCGGGGACGGCTCACGCTCAATCATGGCGTCGTCGAGACACCCATCTTCATGCCGGTCGGCACCTACGGGACGGTCAAGGCGATCCAGCCGCGCGAGCTTGAGGAAATCAAGGCGCAGATCATCCTCGGCAACACATTTCACCTTTGGCTGCGCCCGGGTCTCGAGACCGTGGCCGCGCACGGTGGATTGCACCGCTTCATGGGCTGGCAGCGGCCCATCCTGACGGATTCCGGCGGCTTCCAGGTCTTCTCGCTCGGAGATCTGCGCAAGATCACCGAGGAAGGCGTGGCCTTCGCCTCGCCCATCAACGGCGACAAACTCTTCTTGTCCCCCGAGGTGTCGATGCAGATTCAGCGCACGCTCAACTCGGATATCGTCATGCAGTTCGATGAATGCACGCCGTACGCGACCAACGACGTGCCGACGTCGCACGCCGACGCCGCCGCGTCGATGCGTATGTCGCTGCGCTGGGCGAAGCGCTCGATCGACGAGTTCTCCAAGCTGCAAAACCCGAATGCCCTCTTCGGCATCGTCCAGGGCGGCATGTACGAGGACTTGCGCGACGAATCGCTCGCGGGTCTCGCCGAGATCGGGTTCCATGGTCTTGCGATCGGCGGCCTTTCGGTTGGCGAGCCGAAGGAGGACATGTTGCGCGTGCTGGAGCACGTCGGCCCGCGGCTGCCGGCCGATAAGCCGCATTACCTGATGGGCGTCGGCACCCCCGAGGATCTCGTGGCGGGCGTCTCAGCCGGCATCGACATGTTCGACTGCGTGATGCCGACGCGCAACGCGCGCAACGGCTGGCTCTTTACACGCTTCGGCGACATCAAGATTCGCAACGCGCAGCATCGCAATTCGCTGCGCCCGCTCGACGAAAGCTGCTCCTGCTATACCTGCCGCCATTTCACCCGCGGTTACCTGCACCATTTACACCGCGTCGGCGAAATTCTGGGCGCGCAATTGAATACCATTCACAATTTGCATTACTACCTGCAATTGATGGCTGAGATGCGCGAGGCGATCGAAACGCAGACCTTCGATGCCTTTCGCAAGCGGTTTGCAGAAGACCGCGCGAGAGGCGTCGAGTAGA
>NZ_DATJJF010000066.1:0-4156 GCF_035492435.1 Trinickia sp. | reverse complement strand
CGCATCAACGAGGCATTTCGCGAGATCAAGACGCTCTTCGATCCCGAAAACCGGATGAGCCCGAACCGCATCGTCGCGCCGCCGAAGATGGACGACGCCGCCAACTTTCGGTTTGCACCCGGCTATCGGGAGCGTGAATGGCACCCGCAACTCGACTGGTCGGCGTGGAACGTCACACGCGATCCGATCTCGGGCATCGAAGGCCTTGCGGGCTCCGGTGGCGACGCGAGCGCTGGTCTCGCAAAAGCCGTGGAGATGTGCAACAACAACGGCCATTGCCGGAAGTTCGATGCTGGCACCATGTGCCCGAGCTATCGCGTAACGCGCGACGAGCAGCATGTGACGCGCGGCCGGGCCAATACGTTGCGGCTTGCGCTCTCGGGCCAGCTCGGCGATGCCGGGCACGAAGGCCTGGCGAGCCGCGACGTGAAAGACGTGCTCGACTTGTGCGTGTCGTGCAAGGGCTGCAAGCGCGACTGCCCAACCGGCGTCGATATGGCCAAGATCAAGATCGAGGCACGCGCCGCATGGTACGCGCGCCACGGTATGCGCCTGCGCGATCGGCTCGTGGCGTACTTGCCGCGTTACGCCCCCGTTGCTAGTCGCCTGCCGGCCCTCGTGGCCGCGATCGCCGCCGCCGAACGGATTCCCGGGTTGGCAAAGGGCGTCAAAAAATGGCTGGGCCTGGCGCCCCAGCGCGCCTTCCCACGGTTCACGCGCTCGTTCCTATCATCGGCGACGCCGAACAACGCGCAACCGCCCGCCGGCAAGGAAGTGCTGCTCTTCGTCGACACATTCAACAACTACATCGAGCCCGAAAACGCGCGCGCCGCCCAGCGGGTGCTCGAGGCCGCGGGCTATACGGTGCACCTCAACGAAAGCCAGCAGCAGCGCCCACTGTGTTGCGGACGCACGTTTCTCTCAGCCGGCCGCGTCGATGAGGCCAAAGCCGAGGCACGCCGCGCGCTCGATGCGCTACTGCCGTACGTGGAGCGCGGCATCCCGATCGTCGGGCTCGAGCCGTCATGCCTGCTATCGATGCGTGACGAGTTTCTCAATTATGGCTTTGGCGACGAAGCGAAACGTCTCGCAAACGCGTCGTTTCTCTTCGAAGAATTCCTCGTGCGCGAGAAGGCCATGCAGCGCTTGAGTCTCGACCTTAAGCCACTCGCGCATTCAAAGGCGTACGTGCATGGTCACTGCCACCAGAAGGCGTTCGACGCGTTTCGTCCCGTGCAAACCGTATTGGGCTGGATTCCGCAACTGGAAGTGTCGGTAATCGAATCGTCTTGTTGCGGCATGGCAGGCAGCTTCGGCTATGAGGCCGAACATTACGATGCATCGATGGCAATGGCCGAGCTATCGCTCTTGCCGGCGGTACGACAAGCGGGCGACGCGTTGGTCGTTGCCGACGGCACGAGTTGCCGACACCAAATCGCCGACGGCGCAAAGAGGGAAGCGCTGCATGTCGCGCGTGTGCTTGCTGCGGCGTTACCGGAGGGTTGAGCCCGCAACATTTTTTTATCAAAGCGGACGACAAAAGATCCGCCCACACAACTTCAAAAGTCATAGGAGACAAAAATGGCACGTTCACACCGACCCTCGATTCCTTGAATCTAATCGCCCACGTCGGGCCCCCTCCGATTTAAGCAGGACTCCTAACCAAATCGGAGCGAGTTTGCTTCGGGCGCATGCGTTCGCGCCCTCTCAGTGAAGAACGACCAAGAAGGAGGCGATGATGTTTCGTCGAGCCACGATGCGCGTGCTATTGCTGCTATGCGTGATGTACTTCATCACCTATGTAGACCGCGTCAATGTCAGCACCGCTGCAAGCGCGTTCGGTGCCGAACTGCATTTGACGCATACGCAGATCGGCCTTGTGTTTTCCGCATTTGCTTATCCGTATCTCGTATTTCAAATCATCGGTGGCTGGCTCGGTGACCGCATCGGCCCACGCCGCACGCTCGCTTTGTGCGGCGTGATCTGGGCCGGTGCGACCGTGCTGACCGGCCTCGCCGGCGGCTTCGCGTCGCTGATCTTCGCGCGGCTCTTGCTGGGGCTCGGTGAAGGCGCAACCTTCCCGACCGCCACCCGTGCGATGTCAAACTGGATGCCACCCGAGCAGCGCGGCTTTGCGCAGGGCATCACGCACGCCGCGTCACGCATCGGCAACGCGGTAGCGCCCCCGCTCATCGTCTGGCTCATGGTTGCAACAAGCTGGCGCGGCGCATTCTTCGTCACCGGGATCTTCAGCTTCCTGTGGGCCATAATCTGGATCTGGTACTTCCGCGACAACCCGCGCGACCACCCTGCCATCACCGACAGCGAATGCGCCAAGCTCGCCAACTACTCGGGTTCGAAGGAACGCGCAAAAACCCCATGGCGGCAACTCTGTACGAGGATGGCGCCGGTGACGGCCGTCTATTTCTGCTATGGCTGGGTGCTCTGGCTCTTTCTCGGCTGGATCCCGCAATATTTCCTGCACAACTACAACATGCAGCTCAGCAAGTCTGCGTTGTTCGCCTCGGGGGTATTTTTCGCAGGTGTGCTCGGCGATTGGCTCGGAGGCGCTATCACCGATACGATCCTGAAGAAAACCGGCAACGTCCGCAAGGCACGCAACGTGATGATCGCCGTCTGCATGTTTCTCACACTGCTCTCGCTTGCGCCGATCATGCTGGTTTCGAATATGTCGGTCACGCTCGCTGCGTTGTGCCTGAGTGCCGGCTTCTTCTTCAATGAAATGACGATCGGGCCGATGTGGTCCGTCCCGATGGACATTGCACCAAGGCATTCGGGCATCGCAAGCGGCCTCATGAACACGGGCTCTGCATTTGCTGCAATCGTCAGTCCCGTGGTTGGCGGGTGGCTGATCGACCGCACTGGAAACTGGAATCTGCCGTTCATCGTCTCGATGGCGCTCATGGCACTCGGCATCGTCCTCACATTCGTGATGAAGCCGGAGCGCACGCTCGAACCCGAGCGCAGTGAAGTGGAGGAACGCGGGCTCGGCAAACTTGTCTGAGCGCGCTTCCCGGGGGCGCCTGTACAACAGGAGCCCCCACCCCACTGCAACGCCAGCAGTCCGCCTACGACTTAATGCGGGTTTCTCTGTATAAGGTTTCTGAAAGTTCTGTCGTCAATCAATGATCGGCGGTTGGTCGCGCGTCCACTGCTAAAAATTGACAAGCCCGTTCGGATCGATCGGCATAAACACCTGCCCGTGCGTCCGGATTACGGAGATGACAGATGTTGAAAAAGATGACGATTCGCGCCTGGCTTACCGCGCTGATCTTGTTTTTCGCTGTCGTGCTGTTGGTCGGCGCTGCAGCCGGCTTGCTCTCGCTGCGCGCGAGCAATGTGTCGCTGCAACAGATGTACATGGTGGACACCCCCGCTGTCGCCGATCTCGAAGGCAGTTCAGGTCAACTGTTGCGCCTGCGGCTCGCACTCGCGACGTACGCGTCACTCAACGAGCTCAACGATCAAATGGGCGCCAACGCGGTGCTAGGTCGGTTCGACAAATATTTGCAGCTATCGAATGGCTCGATCGATCACTACCTGAGCATTGCAGGCAAGGACGGCCAAGCGTCGCGACTATTTCAGGAAATGCAGGACAAGCGCACTGCGCTCTTGCGCAACGGCATTGAGCCCACGATGGCCGCGTTGAAAGCGGGCGACCACAACGCGTTCCTCGAATTGCAATCGCATCATCTCCCGTCGCTTTACAGCGACTACGAAAAGGCGATGCAAGCGCTCGAGCGGTTTCACATCGACAGCGAAGCGCAGCGCTACCGCGATGCACAGGCGCGGTTCTACCTCGTGAGCATTGCCGTGGCGATTGGCATCGCGCTCTCGTTCATTGGCTCGTGGCTTGCGCGCGTCGTGCTGATGCGCGCGATCGTGCATCCGGTGAATGCAACGATTGCCCAGTTCGAACGGATCGCGCGCGGCGATTTGTCCAGCCGCATCGAATCGGTAAGCGACAACGAGATCGGCAAACTGACCGCAGCGCTAGCACAGATGCAAGAAGCGCTCACCTTGACTGTCGACACCGTACGCCGGGGCGCACAAGCGATCGATACGGGAGTCAGCGAGATTGCGTCCGGCAACACCGATCTGTCCCAGCGCACGGAGGAGCAGGCTGCCTCACTGC
>NZ_DATJJF010000065.1:0-2672 GCF_035492435.1 Trinickia sp. | reverse complement strand
TCGAGCAATGTATGACTTGTCTTCGTCAACAGGCTCGCAGTAAACCTGCGGTAATCTCAATTTCGAGAGGAGAAATATGAATAAACTTTCAAAGCTCGCGTTCATTGCAGCTACCGCAGTTATGGCTGCATCCGCCATGGCACAGTCGGTGCCGGCGTCGCGACAAGCTACCAACGACAACTGGGTGAATGGTACCGGCGAATACGTGTGGATGAACGGCACGAACGAGCTGTGCTGGCGCGATGCATTCTGGACGCCGGCAACCGCCAACGCAAAGTGCGACGGCGCGCTGGTTGCTCAGGCTCCGACCCCGCCGGCTCCGGTTGCTCCGGCACCGGCTATCACCAGCCAAAAGATTACGTATCAAGCTGACGCGCTGTTCGACTTCGACAAGGCAATCCTCAAGCCGGCTGGCAAGGAACGCCTGGGCGAACTGGCATCGAAGATTCAAGGCATCAACCTCGAAGTCGTCGTCGCTACGGGCCACACCGACCGCATCGGTACGGACGCGTACAACGACCGTCTGTCGCTGCGTCGTGCTCAAGCTGTGAAGGCCTTCCTGGTCAGCAAGGGCGTCGAAGCCAACCGTATCTACACAGAAGGCAAGGGCCGCCGCAACCCGGTTACCACCGGTTGCAACCAGAAGAACCGCAAGCAACTCATCGCCTGCCTCGCACCGGACCGTCGCGTGGAAGTCGAAGTTGTCGGTACGCCGAAGCAGTAAGTTGCACGTTACCGCAGTATCGAAAGCCCCGCTCTGGCGGGGCTTTTTTTATGCGCCAGCGCCGCACCCGCGTGACGGGCGTGACAAATAACGCACACCGCTCGCGGCACCGGCATACCCGGCCGCCGCGAGCGACGGAAGCTGCCACCGGTCCGCCCGCCGGACTTTTGCCGCCCCGTCTCTTGCCCTATATACTCAGGGTTTATCCTCGAGCGTCCGCTCACCGCCCTCATCGAGGCAGTATTCGCCATGACCAACGCCGATCCCCACGAACTACAGAAATTCAGCGACCTCGCGCATCGGTGGTGGGACCCGAATGCCGAATTCAAGCCGCTGCACGAACTCAACCCTCTCCGCCTGGGCTGGATCGACGCCCACGCGCATCTCCCGGGAAAAAAGGTGCTGGATATTGGTTGCGGCGGAGGCATTCTGTCGGAATCCATGGCGGGCCTGGGGGCCCATGTGAAGGGAATCGATCTGTCGACGCAGGCGCTGGGCGTCGCGGATCTTCACAGTCTTGAAAGCGGTGTAACCGTCGATTACGAGGAAATCGCCGCCGAGGCGCTCGCGGCCCGCGAACCGGGCACTTACGACGTGGTCACCTGCATGGAAATGCTCGAGCACGTGCCCGAGCCTGCCGCAATCGTGGAAGCCTGCAAGACCCTCGTGAAGCCGGGTGGCTGGGTGTTCTTCTCCACGCTGAACCGCAATATGAAGTCGTATCTGTTCGCTGTGATCGGCGCCGAATACATCGCGCGCATGCTACCCAAGGGAACCCACGACTACGCGCGCTTCATCCGTCCGTCGGAACTGGCGGGCTTCGTGCGCGCGGCCGGCCTGCGCACCGCCAACATCAAGGGCATCGTCTACAACCCGCTTAGCAAGCACTTCATGCTGTCGTCCGACACGAGCGTCAATTACATGCTCGCCAGCCGCCGCGACGCCTGAACCCTGCACCCGTCCCACTCCGCCGCACCGACCCGAACAATGAGCGACCCGACTCCCCTGCCCCAACGTGAAGACAACGAAGACACGCTCGGTCTTTGCCAAGCGGTGCTTTTCGATCTCGACGGGACACTAGCCGACACGGCGCCCGATCTCGCGGCTGCCGTCAACAAAATGCGCCACGACCGTGGGCTCGAGATGGTCCCACTCGAAAAGCTGCGTCCGCTCGCCTCCGCGGGCGCGCGTGGGCTAATCGGCGGCGCATTCGGCATCGGCCCCGATCATCATGAATTCGCGTCGATGCGCGAGGAGTTTCTCGCCAACTACGAAGCGGATCTGTGCATCGAGACCACGCTGTTCCCCGGCATCGCCGAGGTGCTCGACGAACTCGACGCACGCGGCGTGCGCTGGGGCATCGTCACGAACAAGGTCGCGCAGCTCACCGAGCCGCTAGTCGCGCAGCTGGGGCTCGAGGAGCGTGCCGGCTGCGTGGTGAGTGGCGACACTACCCCGCATTCGAAACCGCATCCTGCACCATTGCTGCACGCGGCACGAGAGTTGGACATCGCGCCCGAGCGCATTGTCTATGTCGGCGACGATCTGCGGGACGTGCAAGCCGGTTTTGCCGCCGGCATGAAGACCGTCGCGGCAGCCTACGGCTACTGTGGCAACGATATCCCGCCGACGCAGTGGCACGCGCAGCACGTCGTTCAATCGCCGGCCGAGCTTCAGAAGTTGCTGCGCGACATTGCATGACGGACGCTCCGGGCATCGAGCGCCGACACACTTGCTAACCAAGTTGCGCGGCCTCTCGTGATCGCTGCCAACAGAGGACGCGACCGTCGATCTATTGTAAAATTAGTCTTTGGCTCATATATTGTGAGCAACGAACCGCGGGGGCGACCTGGTTTCGACAGGGGTTGCGAAGCGGCTAGGGCATGTCGAGGACCCGTCACCTCGTTAATCAATGGGAAAAACGTAACTGCAAACGACGATACGTTCG
>NZ_DATJJF010000064.1:0-7751 GCF_035492435.1 Trinickia sp. | reverse complement strand
GTTCCGGCACGCCGAGCTTGCCGACGTCCTTCAAGCGTTTGCGCGATTTACAGGGCTGAACATTGTCGCCAGCGACAAAGTGCGAGGCGCCGTGTCGCTGTACCTCGACCAGGTGCCGTGGCGCACGGCGTTCGATACGCTGCTTGACGTCAACGGTCTCGCGATGTCGCAGCGCGACAATGTCATTTGGGTGGCCCCACTGGCCGAGCTCGCCGCGCGCGAGCGCCAACGCTTTGAGGCGCATGCGCGCGCGGCCGATCTGGAGCCGCTCGCAAGCCGCACGTTTGTTCTACGCTATCCGCACGCCGAGGATGTGCAGCGGCTCTTGACCGCGCCTGGCTCCCAGCGCGTGCTGTCCAAACGCGGTGGCGCAATGGCCGATCCGCGCACGAATCTCTTGTTCGTGACAGACCTCAGCGCCCGGCTTGCCCAGGTGGCCGAGCTCATCGCGGAGATCGACAAGCCGAACCGGCAGGTGCTGATCGAAGCGCGCATTGTGGAGGGCGCGCGCGGGTTTTCGCGTGATCTCGGCGCGCGACTGTTTTTGCGCACGGTGGGTGCAAAGGCCGATGGCAATGGCGCGCCCGCCGATGCAAGGGGGCTGAGCGCAGGCAACGGCGGCCTCGTGCACGATCTTTCAGCGCGTGCGCTGGCCGGCTTCGATGCCGCAAACGTCGGTCTGACGCTCTTTGCAGCGCAGGCGACACGCCTTGTCACGGCGGAGCTTTCCGCGCTGGAGGCCGAGGGCCTCGGCCAAATCGTATCGAGCCCGCGCGTCGTGACGGCCGATCGAGCGAAGGCGACGGTCGAGCAGGGCACGGAGTTGCCTTATCAGGCAAAGGTGCGCAACGGCGTATCGGGTGTGCAGTTTCGCCGTGCGACTCTCAAGCTCGACGTGGAACCGCAGATCACGCCCAACGGGCGCGTCATTCTCGATCTGGAAATCGCCAAGGATAGTGTTGGTGAAGCGACAGCGGCGGGTCCGGCGATCGACACCCGGCGCGTGCGCACGCGCGTCGAGGTGGAGGACGGCGGCACGGTATCGATCGGCGGCATTTATGAAGCTCAGAACCGCAACGATGTGACGCGCGTGCCGCTGTTGGGCAAAATACCGGTTTTGGGCGCACTTTTCCGTCATCGGACCCAGCGCGAGCTATCGAGCGAGCTTGCCGTTTTCATTACGCCACGTGTTGTCGATCTGCCTATTGATTGAAATGCCGATCGGCGAGCGGCTTGGCGCGCCTCGGCAAAGGCGGGGCCAGCGCGTGGATGAGAAGACGGGCTGCCGATTGGCGCACTCGACAAGCCGGCGACTTTGCCAGTAAGCTGCGCCACGAAACTTCTCCGAACATCAGAGGAAATCCGTTGCAAGAGCGGGGCGCAGACACCAACATTTTTTTCGTGGGACTCATGGGGGCGGGCAAGACCACCGTGGGTCGCGCCGTCGCGCGGCGGCTCGCTCGCCCGTTTTTCGACTCCGATCACGAAATCGAGGCGCGCACCGGTGCGCGTATCCCCGTCATCTTCGAAATGGAGGGCGAGTCCGGTTTCCGTGAGCGCGAGGCGCAGGCTATCGCTGAACTGACGGCGCGCCATGCTATCGTCCTGGCGACGGGAGGGGGCGCGGTGTTGCGCCCGGAAAACCGGGACTTTCTTCATACGCGAGGTCTGGTTATCTACCTTCGGGCGAGTCCGCATGATTTGTGGCTGCGTACGCGCAAGGACAAGAACCGGCCCTTGCTTCAGACTGAGGATCCCAAGGCCAAGCTCGAGGCACTGTATGAGCTGCGCGATCCGCTGTATCGCGAGTGCGCGCACTTCGTGGTGGATACGGGGCGGCCTTCCGTCAGCGGATTGGTGAACATGGTCCTCATGCAACTCGAGATGGCCGGCATTACTCGGAAAGCACATTTATGATTACCGTCAGTGTCGATCTAGGCGAACGCAGCTACCCCATTCATATCGGCGCAGATCTGATCGGCCGTACTGAGCTGTTTGCTCCGCATATCGCGGGGTCGGCCGTGACGATCGTGACGAACACGACCGTCGAGCCGCTGTACGGCGAAAAGCTGCGCGCTGCGCTCGCGCCGCTTGGCAAGCAGGTGTCCACTGTCGTGCTTCCAGACGGTGAGGCTCACAAAAACTGGGAAACGCTGAATGGCGTTTTCGATGCATTGCTTGCCGCCCATGCGGATCGCAAGACGACGCTGATCGCACTGGGCGGTGGCGTAATCGGTGATATGACGGGCTTCGCGGCGGCTTGCTACATGCGCGGTGTGCCGTTCATTCAGGTGCCTACAACACTGCTCTCGCAAGTCGATTCGTCGGTGGGCGGCAAAACCGGCATCAACCATCCGCTCGGCAAGAACATGATCGGCGCGTTCTACCAGCCGCTGGCGGTAGTGGCCGATACCGCCGTGCTCAGAACGCTGCCCGAGCGCGAGCTCGCAGCCGGCATCGCCGAAGTGATCAAGACGGCGGCCATCGCCGATGCGCCATTCTTCGATTGGATCGAAGCCAATATCGGTGCGCTCAATGGCTGTGATGGCGAGGCGCTGGCGCATGCGATCAAACGCTGCTGCGAAATCAAGGCGTCGGTCGTTTCGGCCGACGAGCGGGAGGGTGGCTTGCGTGCGATCCTCAATTTTGGGCACACGTTCGGCCATGCGATCGAGGCGGGCCTCGGCTACGGCGAATGGCTGCATGGCGAAGCCGTCGGCTGCGGGATGACCATGGCGGCCGACCTCTCGGTGCGCCTTGGCCATCTCGACGACGCATCACGCAAGCGCCTTGTCAGCATCGTGGCGGCGGCGCGGCTGCCGATTCGTGCGCCCGCGCTTGGCGAGACGCGCTACATCGATCTCATGAAAAGCGACAAAAAGGCCGAGGCGGGCACCGTCAAATTCGTGTTGCTCAAGCGCATCGGCGAACCGTTGATGGACAGCGCGCCTGAGGACGCGTTGCGCGCAACGCTTTCGGCCAGCGTCTAATTGCCTGATCGGTAGCGGCAGGCACAGCCGCAGGCAACGCGATGGCAAGCGTCACGCCAGACGTGGCGCGGCCCAGGTAAAAGGGGGACGAACGTGAAGCAGAGCCCGATGCAGGACGGATCGATGGGCGCGTTGAGCGGCGAGCGGTGCGACGAACCGTCGTCCAGCGCATTGAGCGCGCCGACGGTGGAGATGCTTGAAGCCCATCTCGCGCCCTATGCCGCCCGTTCTTCGAGCTCGCGCGGTCGGCGCTACCCGGAGCCGCCCCCCCTTGCCCGCACTGAGTTCCAGCGCGATCGTGACCGCATTGTCCATTCGACTGCCTTTCGTCGTCTCGAATACAAGACACAGGTCTTTGTTAATCACGAGGGTGACCTCTTCCGGACGCGGCTCACGCATAGTCTGGAAGTGGCGCAGATTGCCCGGTCGGTCGCGCGCAATCTGCGCGTCAACGAAGATCTGGTAGAGGCGATTTCGCTGGCGCACGACCTGGGTCATACGCCGTTCGGCCATGCCGGCCAGGACGCGCTCAACGATTGCATGCGCGATTACGGTGGATTCGAGCACAACCGGCAGAGCCTCGCCGTCGTCGACGAGCTTGAGGCCCATTACGGTGCGTTCGACGGCCTCAATCTGTGCTTCGAGACGCGCGAGGGGATACTCAAGCACTGCTCGCGCGAGACTGCACGCAAGCTCGGCGAACTCGGAGAGCGCTTCTTGTCCGGCAAGCGCCCATCGCTTGAAGCGCAGATCGCAAACATTGCCGACGAGATCGCTTACAACAATCACGATGTCGACGACGGCCTTCGTTCAGGACTGCTGACGATTGAGCAGCTTGCGGGCGTCGAGCTATGGCAGATACAGTTTTGCGAAGCGAAGCGCGTGCACCCACAGCTCGACGGACGCCGGCTCGTGCACGAGACGGTGCGCCGCGTCATCAACACCCTTATCGTTGACCTCATTGATACGACGCGCGCCAATCTCGCCGAATATGCGCCCGATTCGCTCGAGGCCGTGCGCGCTGCTCCGCCGCTCGTGGCGCATAGCGACATCGTCGCGGCCCAAGCAGCCGAGCTGAAGCGTTTTCTTTTCAGGAACCTCTATCGGCATTACCGCGTGATGCGCATGGCCAATAAGGCGCGCCGCGTCATCACGGGCCTCTTCGAGGCTTTTAGCGAAGATCCGAGGCTTTTGCCGCCCGGCTACATCGCCGATGATCCGGCCGTGCAGCCGCGGCTTATCGCCCATTACATCGCGGGCATGACCGATCGCTATGCGCTGAAGGAATACCAACGCCTCTTCCTCATCAGCGAAAACTAGACGGGCCAACAAGCGCAATCAGCAAACGGCAACGAGGGAGCGGCAACGTCGTGACGAACATGGCGAAGACGAACGAGTGGCCCTATCCATGCGTGACGGCGCACCGTGGCGGCGGCGCGCTTGCCCCTGAAAACACGCTGGCGGCGATCGATACCGGCACGCGGCTGGGCCATCGAATGATCGAATTCGATGCTAAGCTTTCGTCCGACGACGTAGTGTTTCTTCTGCACGACGATAAGGTGAATCGGACGTCGAACGGATCTGGTCCGGCCGCCCGCATGACGTACGCGCAAATTGCAGCGCTTGACGCAGGGAGCTGGTATGACGTGCGCTTTGCGGGAGAGCGCATGCCGAGGCTCGATGAGGTCGCCGCACATTGTCTGGCGCACGACGTGGCTGCCAATGTCGAGATCAAGCCATGTCCAGGGCGCGAGGCCGCTACGGGACGCCGTGTGGCCCTCGAGTCGGCTCGGCTCTGGGCAAAAGCGGCAGTGCCCCCGCTTTTGTCGTCTTTTTCTTTCGATGCGCTGTCTGCCGCGCGTGATGCGGCAGCGGCGTTTCCGCGTGGCATGCTGTTCGGCCGCGTTCCGGCGGACTGGCGTGCACTCACCGCGGCGCTCGGATGCGTCTCGCTACATGCCGACCACCGATACCTCAGCGCCCGGCTCGTTGCCGAGATCAAGGCAGCGGGGCTTTTCATCCTCGCGTACACGGTCAACGATCCCGCACGGGCGCGTCTCGTCGCCGAGTGGGGCGTCGACACGATTTGCACCGACCGTATCGATCTGATTGGTGCGGACTTCATCGATCGCGCTTAGCCCTAGCCCTAGCACTTGCATTTCGGATCTTGCGTGATACGGCATGCAACTATGCCGCCATGCATCGTCGTCCGCATCGGGATATCGCGCGCGTCTGAGCCCAGAAGCGTTGAGAGTGACCTTCGGAGCCTAGCGCGGCGGTATCCCTCGGGGGCCTCTTTGTCAGCGGTTGCGCGCCACGATCCAGCCGGCGACGAGCGCCAAGCCGCCGAAGACGGCAACGGCCTCCCACGGGTTTTCCCGCACATAGGTGCTCGCGTCTGCGACAGCCGAGGCGGCACGGGCGCGGAGCGTATCGTGTGCGCCGTCGAGCCTTGCGCGAGCCGCATCGATTCGTTTTCGCATTTGCTCGCGCAGCGTAGCGGCGTCGGATTGTGTGGCGTCGGAGAGGGTTTCGTCGAGCTCCGCGAGCAGCTCGCGGATTTCCTGGCCGATGTCCTCGGCGGCGCTGCGACTGTGGCTGGCCATGCGCCGGGCGTGGCGCCCGGCGCTGTGCCACGTTGTTTCGAGCGCGTCTCGCGTGTTGGGTAAGGCGGTCATAATCGCTCCGTCGGCATCGATGTCACGAGGTGAGAAGGCCGCGTCTGATGCGGCGATCGAAGGTGCGCAAACTCGGTGCCAGACGGCGACAGAGCGGCACCGGCCGTGGGCGCACGTCTGAGCCACTTGTTGCCTGAGCTTTACTGCGGGCCGCCGAAAAGCCGATCGGCGCTCTCGTGTAGCGCAAGCGCAAAGACGTGATTACGGGTTCAATGGAGAGAGTCGATATTACAACGCCGCCCTCATTCGGCGGCGCCCGGTGGTTTCCGGCTTGGGCGACTTCAGCCCAATTTAAAAGGCGTAGCCGATCTTTGCGTAAGTCACGATCGGGTTGAGCCTGATCTTTGCTTGTGTTCGCAGCGTCAAACCAAACGGACCAACGTTAGTCGAAGTGAAGTTCGCGGTCGTGCTGACCGGGATATACGACACGGAAACGCCGGCAAACCAATGTTTGGTGAACGAATAGTTGAAGCCAGCATTGAACACAGGAGCCCAGGAACTGTCCGTCGAAACGCTGGTCGGACCTTTCAGAACTGTCGACTCAAAGGCGCCGTTGGTGAGTTGCGCGTCAGAAAACCAGACGCGCGTGACGCCGAGCCCAACATACGGGCGGAACTTGGCGTCAGCACTTCTGAAGTTCCATTTGAGGAGAAGGGCGGGGCTCCACAGACGGGCGGTGCCGAGCTTGCCGAAGCTCGAGAAACTGCCGGTGCCATTGATGTCGAACTTCGGCGGAACGCCGGCCTCGAATTCAGCCGAGAGATGATCGGTGATGAAGTATCCGAGGCTGAGCGCGAGCGTATCGGCGTTGCCCACACTGGCGCCGGTGTTGGGACTTGACTGGTTAATGGGCGAACTGCCGAGGCTGATTTCCTTCAAAGGATCACTGGAACTTTGAGGCGCGAAATGAAACCACCCCGTTGAAACATAAACCGTTCCGGCCGTTTGCGCCTGCACAGCCGGCGCGCACGCAAGGGCGATTGCGGCCCCCGTGATGGCCTGTTTTAGTTTCATATGTCTTCCTCCATTTAATTGCCCGCCTATTATGAGTAGAAGGTTCGACTCAAACCAAGCTTACCCGCTAGAGCTTTCACCCTAGTGGTGAGGGACTTCGGCTTGGGCCGCGCTCAAGGCCGTTACGGGCCGCGTGGCCTTTTCGTTCCTCGGGTAATTACCAACGTACTAAACGGAAATCAGCATGGCACGGCTAGCACGTCTTTACGTCCCTGAACAGCCGCAGCACGTGATTCTGCGCGGACTCGATCAGCAACCTGCCTTTGTCGACGAGCAGGACTTCGAGCTATTTGTTGACTGCTTGAAGGCCGCTTCGCGCGACCATCGCCTGTCCGTGCATGCCTATGTGCTGATGCCGGGCACGGTACAACTGCTCGTCACGCCAAGCGACGAAGCGAGTTTGCCCAAGGCAATGCAGGCGGTCGGTCGGCGCTACGTCGCACACTTCAATCGCCGTTATGCGCGGCGCGGCACCTTGTGGGAAGGCCGATATCGCGCGACGGTCATCGAGGGTGAGCGGTACTTCCTGCTCGCGAGTCGCGTGATCGAACTCTGCCCCGTACGGGAGCATCTCGTGGGGGCACCGCAAGACTATCGATGGTCAAGCTACCGGCATCACATCGGGCTCGCCGTCGATAGCCTCGTCACCGATCATCCACTCTACTGGTCGCTGGGCAATACACCGTTCGAGCGGCAACGCTCCTACAAGGATTTGTGTGAGCAGCCGCTCGACGAGCGCGAGGCCAATGAGTTGCAGCAGGCGACTCTCAAGGGCTGGGTGCTCGGTGGCGAGTCTTTTCGCGAGTGGGCGGCGAGAGCGGCCAACCGGCGCGTTTCGCCGCTGCCGCGTGGGCGGCCGAAGAAAGTCCGCGAAACGCCGCAAACCCAATAACCCCCCGGCGGCTGGCGCCGAGTCGGGGACGCGCACGTGCCGATGGCCTGACGGGGCCGGCGCGCGGGTGTGGCTGTCGCCCTGTCCGGCAAGCGCTATGCATTCGAGCGCTCCTCGTCGTAGTGGTGCTTTGCTTTCATTGAGATGACTCAATGGCGAGCCGGCCGGTGAGCCTGC
>NZ_DATJJF010000063.1:0-2685 GCF_035492435.1 Trinickia sp. | reverse complement strand
TCAGCGCGCCGAGATGACCGCCTTCGAGCGCGTAACCGCCGAAAACGGACAATATCGTCACGAGTGTTCCCACGAATATCAGCACTGCCGAGCCCTCATAAAAAGCGACGTTAACCGTCGTTAATCTGGTTTACGGCAACGGCGCGAAAAACTTTGGGGGGAAACGCCGCCCGTGACTCCGGTGTAAACCAGAGGGATTTGCCGCCCGTCGCGGCTGTGGCGCTCAGAGTCAGGCGACGGCGAGAGGGGCGCGATCGGCGGCTCCGCCCGCAGGCTGCGCCTGCGCCGCCCGCCTCGTCTTGCCCGCGCGCGACGGCGGCTGGCATAGCCCGCAGACGAACCCATGCTGCGGATCGTGCGCGTGCGCGACGAAGTGCCCGCCACAGCGGCGGCACGCGCTCGTTTGCAACAGGCCGGAATCGAAGAAACGCACGAGGGTCCACGCGCGCGTGAGGCTGAGCACCGGTTCGTCGTCGTGCAGCTGAACGTGCTCCAGATAAAGCCGGTAACTCTTTACGATCGCGTCGATCGTGCGGCAGCCGCCGTGGCCGGCAATGAAGCGGTAGATGTTGTAGAACAGCGACGAATGAAAGTTCGGCTGCCAGGTCATGAACCAGTCGGTCGAAAACGGCAGCATGCCCTTGGGCGGCGACACCCCTTTCAGTTCCTTGTACAGCTTGATGAGCCGGTCGCGGGACAGACAGGTTTCCGCCTCCAGCAACTGCAGGCGCGCGCCCAGTCCGATCAGCTCGATCGCGAGAGTGATGCTTTTGGCTTCGAGTATGACGCTCTTACCCGCCATCAGCCGATCTGCTCGACCGGCTGGCCCGCCATCAGAATCGCCGAATGCGCCTGTGCGACTGCGCTTTGCTTGTCCTTGTCCGCGAGAGCGGACAGCACCGCGTGATCGTCGAAACGGAAGCGGCAGAGCATCTGGTTGGACGCCGCCAGCTTGACGGTCTGCGCCAATGACAGATTGGCGAGCACATCGGCCAGTTGGTCCGAAATACCCATGCGAAACATGCCCATCGGCTTGTCTTCGCGCAGCAGACGCTGTGCGAGCAGCAGATAGGACAGGTTAACTTCTCTGATCTCATTGAGCATATCGCTCGTGCTCATGATTTCCCCCGTACATATGCGCGGCTGGTCAGGCCGTTTTTGCGGAAACGTTTGCGAAACGCGCAGTATCAAGCGGAGCGCGTTGCTCGTCTCTGGTCTTAGAGCATTGTGTCTAAAGGGGGGGCTGCCGAAAATCGGAGAGACACCCCGGCGTCCCGACGGATAAATCCGTCATTTGTGTAGGAATTATTCCTACAGATCGCGCGCGCCGAGATGCACCAGATCGAATGAAAACGATGCCGCTGGAGAACTGCCTGTGCCCTTTGGCGGTTTCTCGCGCTATTTACTTTCCCGATCGGTGGGACTGTCGGCATTTTTTGCCGCATCCTGAAATAGTGGGTAACAATTATAAGAGCTTTCGCATTTTTCACAACGCGGCTGTTTTCAAGCCGGTTTGCCATTTTTGAGTCCCGGGCCCGCCGCTTGCTGAAGCGGGATGCCTGTTGAGCGTTTGTTTAAGTCTGCGGATTTTCACCTCCCGTTTATTGGGATGCCGGCGTGGTATGAGCTGTAACGGCGCGTGTTTCGCGCTGTAACAACATTAAGCGTTTGAAAAATCACTCGAATTGGCGTCGTCGATCCCGATAATGGACGCTAAGGGATTACCCGATCCAAGTCGGAGCACCCCCGGGCGGCGGCTTACCGCGCCCAACCGTCCGTTAGGCATCTCGCTCCACGCGCTACTCGCGCGCCGCCGTGCGAAGCCCCAGTGAACAGGAGAACCCGCATGCGAATCGCACAAATTGCGCCGCTGTACGAAGCTGTCCCCCCGAAACTCTATGGCGGCACCGAGCGTGTCGTGTCGTATCTGACCGAGGCGCTGATCGACCTCGGCCACGACGTTACGCTATTCGCGAGCGGCGACTCGGTCACCTCGGCGAATCTGGAAGCGTGCTGGCCGCGCGCGCTGCGCCTCGATCCGACGATTCGCGATGCATTTGCACCACACATCCTGATGATGGAAAAGGTGCGCAAGGTCGCGCACGAGTTCGACGTGCTGCATTTTCATCTCGACTACATGCCGTTCCCGCTCTTCACGACGATGGACACACCGTTCGTGACGACGCTGCACGGCCGCCTCGATCTGCCGGAGCTGCAGCCCGTGTTCGACACGTTCTCGCATGTACCGGTCGTGTCGATCTCGGATTCGCAGCGCATTCCGCTGCCGCAGGCGAACTGGCTCAGCACGATCTATCACGGGTTGCCGGAGCAGTTGCTCACGCCGCAGCCCCACAAGAAGCCCGAATATCTCGCGTTCCTCGGCCGCATCTGCCCGGAAAAGCGCGTCGATACAGCCATCAAGATCGCCGCGCAAAGCGGTCTGCCGCTGAAGATCGCCGCCAAGGTGGACAAGGTCGACATGGAGTACTTCAAGCGCGAGATCGAGCCGCTGCTGTCGATGGCGCATGTGGAATTCGTCGGCGAGATCAACGAGGCGCAGAAGCCGGAGTTTCTGTCGGGCGCGAAGGCGCTGCTGTTCCCGATCGACTGGTCGGAGCCGTTCGGCCTCGTGATGATCGAGTCGATGGCGTGCGGCACACCGGTGATCGCGTTCAACCGCGGCTC
>NZ_DATJJF010000062.1:0-6677 GCF_035492435.1 Trinickia sp. | reverse complement strand
GTGTTGATGGAGTTAGGCGCAACACGCCAGCGCCCGAGCGTGAGCCGCAAACCTTTTTCAAGTGCAGTGTCGCTCCATGCGTACAAACGATGCGCAATGTTCTGAGCTGCCCGCATTGCGTCGCGGCGCATTTCCATCGGTGTCGTACCAGCGTGGGCCATGGCACCGGTAATCGTCACCTCGAACCATCGCACGCCCTGGATGCCCGTCACGACACCGAGCGGCACACCCGCACGCTCGAGTACCGGCCCTTGCTCGATATGCAGCTCGATATAGGAATCGATCGGGTGACCAAGCGCCAAGCGCTCGACGTCGGGCACTGCCGCGAAAGCTGCATCGAGCGCGTCGCCGAACGTGACACCTGCCGCGTCGCGCGAGTTGCGATAGTCCGACAGACGCGCGGGGGATGCGAACGCGCTCGAGCCCATTGCGCCCGGCCCGAACCGAGCACCTTCCTCATTCGTCCACGACACCACCTCGATGGGGCGACGCGTGACGACGCCCGCATCGTTGAGCGCCTGAATCACTTCGAGCGCGGCCACCACGCCGTATGCACCGTCGAGCTTGCCGCCCACCGGCTGCGTGTCCGCGTGGCTGCCGGTGAGGACAGGCGGCAGATCCGCTTGCCCTGCCCTGCGAAAGAACAGATTGCCGCAGTCGTCGATCGACATCGTGCAGCCCAATGAACGTGCGCGATCAATCAGATAGCGTCGTGATTGCAGATCGATTTCCGTTAGCGTCTCGCGCGTTACGCCACCATCGGTGCGACCGCCAAAGGTCGCCAGTTCAGCCACTGCATCGTTAAGCCGATCGCTATTGACGGCATCGCTCACGCGCACGGCCAATGCCGAGCCGTCCTGCGCCGCTACGCCTTGTGCATCGCTTACTCGTTGTTCAACCATCGCTTTTCGTACTCCGACTTATTGCTTCTATCGCGAATGACGCAGACGCCTTGACGTCATTTCAAGCACATTTCGCGTATATTTCATGCGTATTTCAGGCGCGCTTCAGGTCTACGCGCCGCGAGCGCGAGCCGCCCGCTCCAAACGTTCGGCGGCCGCCAGTACCACGTCGTCACGCCATCGTGGTCCGATCAAGGTTACACCGACCGGCAATCCACCCGGCCCGACGCCTACCGGCACATGCACGCAGGGATTGCCGAGCAGCGTCCACATGCGGCCGAACAACGGGTCTCCCGTCGAATCGAGTCCGGCGGGGGCTTCTCCAGCAGCGCTCGGGGCGATCAGCACATCGAATTGATCAAAGAGGCGCGTCACCTCACGGCGCCCCTGCTCTGCCGCATCCTGCAGCTGGGCAAAGCGCACGCCGCCGAGCGCGGCGCCCGTGTTCAGCACCGTCCGGAACGGCGCGCTCAAACCATCGGGGCGCGTTTGCCACTCAGGGCTGAACGCCGCCGCGGCTTCATAGCTCATGATTCCGGCTTGTGCGTCCGCCAACCCGTCACACACATCCGGAAGGCGCGCATCGGCAACCACGGCACCACCCGCCTCCAAAAGGCGCGCCGCCTCAGCGAGCACCGCACGGCTCGCCTCAGTGGCGACATCCCAATGCGGCGTCCGGCAAATGCCGACACGCGGGGCATAAGTCGCGTCGATGGCAAACTCACGGTCAGCCAGCGCTCCGACGAAAAATGCGACATCGTCGACGCATCGTCCCAATGCGCCAATCGTATCGAGGCTCGGCGAAAGTGGCTTCACGCCGACCGTCGGCAGTGTGCCGAAGGTCGGCTTGTACCCCACGACGCCGCAGAACGCGGCGGGCCTGACGATCGATGCGGCAGTCTGCGTGGCAAATGCGATCGGCACCATGCCCGATGCAACGGCTGCGGCCGAGCCGCTCGACGAGCCACCCGGCGTATGAGGCTGTGAAGCACTCGGCGAACGCGGGTTGACGGTCGGGCCTGGCTTGAAGGTCGCGAACTCCGTCGTGACTGTCTTGCCCATCATCACGCCGCCCAAGGCCCTTGCCTTCGCCACAACCGCTGCGTCGAAGACCGGGCGATGCCCGGCATAAATCGGCGAGCCGTAGGTACTCGGCATGTCGGCGGTATCCATCACATCCTTTACGCCGACGGGCACGCCCGCGAGCGCCCCCATTGCAACATTCGCCGCGTCGATGCGGCGCGCTTGCTCGAGCACTTGGTCCGCATTGAAGTATTGCCAAGCGTGGAGCGAGGCCTCTTGCGCCTCGATGCGCTCAATAAATGCACGTGCAACGGCTTCGGCCGTAAGCGTGCGTTGCGCGACCTGCCGTGCGAGTTCACGTAGGCCGAGTTCAGTGATGATGGTCATGTCGAGGCCCCTGTGGACTTTGAAAAGTATGCAGCGCGGACCTCGTCGTTGTCGGCGAGCTCTTGCGCACTACCCTGCGCGACCACGCGCCCCTGCGTCAGCACATAGCCTCTATGCGCGATGGCGAGCGTCTGTCGGGCATTCTGCTCAACGAGCAGCACGGTGATGCCGCGCTCGTTGATTTGTTGAATCACCTTGAAGTTTTCCTTAACGAACAAGGGCGAAAGGCCAAGCGAGGGCTCGTCGATCACGAGCAAACGCGGAGCCGCCATCAAGCCGCGGCCGATCGATACCATGGCCTGCTCGCCACCCGACATCGTCCCCGCAAGCTGCCCCGAACGCTCCTTGAGGCGCGGAAAGACGCTGTAGACATAATCGATGCGCTCGCGCAATTGCGCACCGCCCTTCTCCAAGTAAGCACCGAGTATAAGGTTTTCCTCCACGCTCATGCGCGGAAACACCTTGCGCCCCTCGGGGATGCACGCAATACCGCGCGCAACGATGCGATGCGTTTTTTCCTTGGTGATGTCGACGCCATCCCAGATCACCTGCCCTGCACGCGGCGGCGTAAGCCCCAGGATCGCGCGGATCAGTGTCGTCTTGCCTGCGCCGTTCGCACCGAGGATGCAGGTGATCTTGCCTGGCTCCACATCGATTGAAACGTCGTGAAGGACGTCAACCTTGTCGTAGCCGGAGCGGATATTCCGGATCTGCAACCCGCTCATGCCGCTTCTCCCAGATAGGCCGTTTGCACTTCCGGATCGGCCGTGATTTCCTCATACGTGCCATCGGCAATTTTCTTTCCGTAGCTCAGCACGATGCAGCGTTCGGTAATGCGCCGAATCAAATCCATTTCATGTTCGATCAGCACGATGGTGACATTCTTCAGCTTGCCGCGGACCTCCAGGATGTCGTCCATCAGCTCGTTCGTTTCGTCGTGCGTCATGCCTGCCGACGGTTCGTCGAGCAACAGCAACTTCGGGCGACCCATCAGCGCGCGGCACACTTCGATGCGCCGGCGGTCGATCATTGAAAACGTCTCGACGGGCTCGAAGAGCCGATCAACGAGCGGGGGGCTGAAAATCTCCAGCAATGCACGCACTTCTTCCACGGCGCGCGCATATTCGGCGCGAAACGCCGAGCGCCTGAACAGGTTGAAGAAGAGCCCGTGCCGCAGATGCTGGTAATCGCCAATGACGATGTTGTCGAACACCGTCAAGGGCAAGGAAAGACGCGAGCGCTGAAACGTCCGCGCGATCCCTGTGCGAAAGATCGCCTGCGGCTTGAGTCCGATCAGTTCGGTATCGTTGAAGCGGATCGTTCCGGCACTGGCCCGATAGACGCCCGTCAGCACGTTGAAGAAGGTGGTTTTTCCCGAACCGTTAGGGCCGAGCAGGCCGAGCACTTCCCCTTCGCGAATATCGAGCGACAGATTGTCGAGCGCCCGAAGTCCGCCGAAGCGCATCGTCAGATCGCGCGCCTCGACGAGTGGTTTGTGCGTGCTCATCAGGTTGTCTCCTTCCCGAAGAAGAGTCGCGTCTTGCGAGGCAGCAAACCATCGGGACGGAATAGCAGGATGGCGAGAACGACGATCGAATAGAACAGGAAACGGTACTCCTGAATAAACTGCAACTTCTGCGGCAGCACGATGACGATAAATGCGGCCGGCACGAGCCCTGCCGCGTTGCCGAGCCCGCCCAGTACGACGATCGAAACAAGCAGCAGCGAATCGCTGAACGTGAAATTATCGGGCGACACGAAGCCCGTCATCATCCCGTAGACGCTGCCGGCCATACCTGCCACGAAGTTGCCGAGCAGAAACGCAAGTACCTTCCAGCGGGCGATGTGCAGGCCAAACGTCGAGGCAGCCGTCTCATCTGTGCGCACCACGTCCATGCTCAAGCCGATCCACGACCGTTCGAGCGTGCGCACCATCAGAAAGATGCCGGCGAACAACACGAGACTGAGCAGTGCATAAGGCACGTAGAACGAGATGTCCTGATCGAATAGTTCAAAGCCATCGCTGAACGAATAGCCGAACATCGATAGGCCCGGCAAATGCAGTCCTTGCGGGCCGCCGAGCGCGTCGTTGACCTGAACGAAGCTGCGGAAAAGGATGCCGAAAGCGATCGTCACGAGCGCGGCGTAGTGACCGCGCGTGCGCAGCACCGGCAGAATCAGCACCGAACCGATTGCCGCGGGCACAATGCCCGACAACACGATCAGCAGCAGATGCGGAATGCCCGTATGCGCGGCCAGCACGGCAATTGTGTAACTGCCGATACCGAAGAACGCCGCGCCCGCAAAGTTGGCCACCCCTGCGTAGCCGAACTGCAAGGTCAGGCCGAGACCCGCCGTGGCAAAGAGCAGCACCGTGCAAATCATCAGCAGCACGTAATGCGTGTCGTAAAAGGCGGCGATCAGTGCAAGCGTTCCGATCAACGCACAGGCGAGTCCCATTCGCGGGTTGGCCCGATTGGCCACTCCGATTCGCTCGCTGAGTTTCAATCGTTCGCTGAGGAACACGGCAACCGCGCCCGCAACGAGCAGCAGACAGATCTCGAGCTGCGACTGCGCGCCTAAGAAAAGCCACAGGTAGACGGTCACGACCGCGGCCAATGCGACCGGGATCAGCGGACCGGCACTGCGGCGTACCGATGAAGAAGTGATGGTCGTACTCATATCCGTTCGCTTGCTCGTTCGCCGATCAGCCCCGTGGGCTTAAAGGCCATCAGGACGATGACAACCGCAAACGCGAACACGTCCTTGTAGGCGCTCGGAATATCAGGGATCAGCGCAGGCAGCGCGGCGCTGCCCAGCACCTGCAATGCCGCGAACAGAAACCCGCCGAGGATTGCGCCATAGAGATTGCCGAGTCCGCCGAGAATGGCGGCAGAAAAACCGATCACGCCGAGCAAAAGCCCAACGTCGAAATTGATCTCGTTGTAGTAGAGGCCGTTCATGACGCCAGCGAGCGCCGCCATGCCTGAACCCAATGCGAAAGTCAGCAGCACGAGGGCACCGAAATTGATGCCCATCAGCTGCGCCGTCTCACCGTCTTGCGCCACCGCACGAATGGCGAGGCCGAGGCGCGTGCGCGTAATCAGCACATGCAGCCCGACGATCGCCACCATACCCGCCGCAAGCAGAATCAAGTTATCGACACGCAATGCAAAGCTGCCGAGCTTGATCGATGACGTGGGCAGCAGCGCCGGAAAAGGCTGGGGGTTCGCGCCGCTTGGATAAAACAAGCGGACGCATTCCCGCAGCACCGAGCCCAACATCAGCGTCGCCAGCAAGGTATTGAGCGGCGGTGCCCGATGCAGCGGCAGCACGAGGAAGCGGGCAATGGCCATGCCGAGCAGCCCCGTCACCACCACAGCGCTAAGCACGATGGCGACGAGCTGCACCCATGGGTTGCCGATATGAAGCGCCGTTACCCCGACTGATGCGGCGAGTCCTGCAAACGCGCCAACCATCAGCACATCGCCATGCGAGAACTGAATGACATCGAGGACGCCGAAGAACAGCGAAAACCCGACGGCGACCATTGCGTAAATTACGCCGAGCATCAGCCCGTTGATGATGTACTGACCTAGCGCGTCCATCGATCAAAGACCCTTGAGCTTGCGCTGTCCCTTGGCATAGGAGCTGTCTTCCCAGACCACCCACTTGCCATCCTGCGCGACGTACTTGGTCACGAGCGGCACGATGTTCTGACGGTGATCGTCGAACGTGACCTTGCCGATGATCGTGTCGTCGTTCTTTGTCTGGTTGAGCGTATCGCGGATCTTGTGGCGATCAGGACCGTCCTTTTCGACAGCATCGATGATCAGGTTCGTCGCGACGTACGCAAAAGCACCGTAGGCCTCAGGCGGTTCGCTGTACTTCTGCGCGGTATATTCCTTCAGGAAGTACGCGCCACCCGGAAGCTGCTCTGTCGGTGCACCTTCAAGGAACGCAAGCGAGCCCTCCGCGAGCTTGCTGCCGGTGCCGCTGATGTACGAATCCGATTTGATGCCGGACGTACCTTCGAATTCGGCCTGGATGCCGAGCTTGTCCATCTGATTGCGGATGCGCACGCCGATCGGTGTCAGGCCGCCGAAGTAGATGACCTGCGGATGCAACTGCTTGATTTTGGTCAGCTCGGTCGTGAAGTCCTGTTGATCCGCGGACACGCCGAGGTCAGCCACGATCTGGCCGCCGTCCTTTTTCAGGGCTGCGCTGAAGTACTTGTCGTGACCGTTGCCGTAATCGGTCGTATCGTGGATGACCGCGAACGTCTTATAGCCCAAGCCCGTCATGAACTTCGCGGCGATTTCGTTCTGATTGATCATCGTGCTGTTGACGCGATGAATCTCTTTG
>NZ_DATJJF010000061.1:0-3415 GCF_035492435.1 Trinickia sp. | reverse complement strand
GAAATACTTCGACGAGCACCGTTCGTCGCCTTACCTCGTCCAACGCGCGGCCGTGATCGCGCGGCGCATGGGCGCAGCCGAAGTGCCACGTTGATCTCGTCGTGGGCGCTCGCCGTTCGCGATCCCCGTCAAGTTCATTTGTGCAGGAGTCGATGCTGGAGTCGGCTCGCGAAACGAAGCTCAAGTGTGTCGCTTCGCCGATTCTTTCTGAACGCTCGCGACCAACCGACTGAAATCCCAATACATGGGCTGGCGATTCACATGTTGGACGGCCCCGAAGTGGCGACTACAATCAGGCGAAACGCTGGCCGCTTTGAGCTTTTGCGCTCGTCCGTGACGACGAGAAATTGAGGCCTATGGACGTTCACCTGCAAGGAGACGCAGTATGACGGTTCCAGATTCAGCCACAGATACGACCGATACATCGGATTCACCTGAGTCGGCATTGGATGCGACGCTCGCGGCCTTACGGGCCGCATCGGCCGGCGCCAACCTGAGCCACAGGGGCACGCCGCTCGACATCGCCGGGCAGCAGGCGGGCACGCAGACGCTCTTGCGCGGACTGGCGATCCTCGAGGCCGCGGCAACGAGCGCACATGACATGCGCGCATTTGCTGCCATGCTCGGCACGACGCGCAGCACTACGCACCGGCTCGTCAACAGTCTCGTTCAGGCACGCTATCTGCGCCACACGCCGAAAGGCTACCGGCTCGGGCCCAAGCTCGTCGAGCTCGGCACGATTGCGCTGGAGCAGATGCCGCTCACGGGCGTGGCGCGTCCCCATCTCGAGCGGCTCGCGCAAGTGACGCTCGACACGATTCACCTCGGCGTGCGCGACGGCGACGACGTCCTTTACCTCGACAAGATCCCGGGCCAACGTGGGCTCGAAATCCCCTCGCGGATCGGCCATCGAATGTCGCTTGCATCAACCGCCATCGGCAAGGCGCTGATGCTCGACTTGAAGCCGCAAGACTGGGACGTGCTCTTCGAGGCGTCGCGAGGCGCTACCGCGTGCGAGCGGTTCAAGCCTGACGCACGGCGCGACAAGCCGCTCTTCCTGCATCGGATGGTGCGCTATGCTGCAGGCGACTTTACGTTCGACATGGAGGAGAACGAGGCGTCGATCTACTGCGTCGCAGCACCCGTGCGCGATGCAACGGGGGCCATCATCGCGGCGATCTCGGTCGCGAGCACGGCGCCGTACATGTCCCTCGAGCGGATGGAGGAACTCGTCCCGATCGTGCAGAGCGAGGCCCGCGGTATTTCCGAGGAGCTTGGGTGGGCGGCTTCTCACCACACGAGACGCATGAGGCGATAACGGCGAGCCGCCGGCATCGCGCATGACGCCCGGGAACCGCGGTTGCACTGCCACCCGAATGTGACCGAGAGCGTGGTGGTACATGATGCAGCCGCTCGGTGGCAAGCGTTGAGGCGTCGGAGCGGCCATTGTGACAGCACGTTTGGCCGGCATCGACGCAGGCGTCTGCAATAGGCAAGGAGACACACGATGACGCTACCCGATCATCCGGAACCAGGCCCGTTTGCATCCTACCCGAGCCTTGTCGACCGTACGGTATTCATCACCGGCGGGGCGAGCGGCATCGGCGCATCGTTAGTCACGCATTTCGCGCAGCAGGGCGCACGCGTCGCGTTTTGCGACATCGACACAACCTCCGGCGAGGCGCTTTCCGATGCGCTCGGCGAGGCGCGCACGAAGCCGCTGTTTCTTGCTTGCGATGTGATCGACATCGCGGCACTTCGAGCGGCCATCGCCGACGCGCGAAGCACGCTCGGCCCGATCGTCGTGCTCGTCAACAACGCCGCGAACGACGAGCGGCACTCGATTGGGCAAGTCACGCCCGAATCGTTCGACGTCGGCATCGCAGTCAATTTGCGGCATCAGTTCTTCGCTGCGCAAGCGGTCATCGACGATATGAAAACGCACGGCGGCGGCTCGATCATCAACCTCGGCTCGATCAGCTGGATGTTGAAGAACGGCGGTTATCCTGTCTACGTAGCGGCCAAGGCGGCGACCGCCGGGCTCACACGTGGCCTCGCACGCGATCTGGGCCCATTCGGTATCCGTGTGAACACACTCGCCCCAGGCTGGGTGATGACTGAAAAGCAGCGATATTTGTGGCTGGACGAAGGGGGGCTCTCGGCACTGAAGGCGGGCCAGTGCCTCGATGGGGAGCTGCTGCCCGACGACATCGCGCGCATGGCGCTCTTTCTTGCGGCAGATGACAGCCGGATGGTGACGGCGCAGGATTTCATCGTCGATGGCGGCTGGGCGTAATCCGCCACGCGACGCAGTTTAAAATACGCACCTTTTCGACGATGACGGGCGTTCCGGCGCTTTCTCACCTCATGTCTTCTACTTCTTCCTTCGTCCAAACGCTCAACGAGGCATGGCGCCGCACGAATTCGCTCCTTTGCGTCGGCCTTGATCCTGAGCCAACGCGTTTTCCCGGAGCACTTGCGCACCGTAGCGACGCGATTTTCGACTTCTGTCGCGCGATTGTCGATGCGACGGCACCCTACGCCTCTTCGTTCAAACCGCAAATCGCGTACTTCGCGGCCCATCGCGCCGAGGACCAGCTCGAAGCGCTGATCGCCCACATCCACGCGACGCACCCCGGCTTGCCTGTCATTCTCGATGCCAAGCGCGGCGATATCGGCAGCACAGCTGAACAATACGCCCGCGAGGCGTTCGAGCGTTACCGAGCCGATGCCGTGACGGTCAATCCGTACATGGGCTTTGACTCGATCGAGCCGTACCTCGCGCATGCGGGCAAGGGCGTGATCGTGCTGTGCCGGACATCGAATGCGGGCGGCTCAGACCTGCAGTTTCTCGACGTCGGCGGCCACCCGCTCTACCAGACGGTCGCGCGGCTCGCCGCCGAGAAGTGGAACGCGAGCGGCGAGCTGTCGCTCGTCGTCGGCGCGACGTTTCCAAAGGAGATCGAGGCAGTGCGCAGCATCGTCGGCGACATGCCGCTGCTGATTCCGGGCATCGGCGCGCAAGGCGGCGATGTTGAAGCGACGGTGCGGGCAGGCCGTACGGCAGAGAGTACGGGCATGATGATCAACTCGTCGCGCGCGATCCTCTATGCCGGCAAAGGCGACGATTTCGCGCAAGCGGCAGCGCGCGCCGCACAGGAAACACGCGACAAGATCAACCTTTACCGCTAGGCAAACGCCCGGAGCGGTATTCGGTTCTCGATCCTTGGGGTGCTTGAGCGCCGGCCACGATGGCGGCGCTCAGTGCTCTTTCTCTTCCAGCAGCACAAGCAGGCCGCGCAAGGCGTGCACCGCGGCCTGCACGCGGATCTGTTCCCGATCGCCTTTGAAGACCAGCGTCTCGACGGAGGTGTGAAGCCGGTTGCTCCAGGCGAAAGAGACCATCCCGACGGGT
>NZ_DATJJF010000060.1:0-3937 GCF_035492435.1 Trinickia sp. | reverse complement strand
TTCGTCACAAGAATCAGACTTGCGCACCTGCGTTCGGGTCGTTCGGATCGTGGCGCGGCCGCTTGTCCTTCAGCAGATCGTCGCGCTTAACGCCGAGCCACATTGCGAGTGCGGCTGCGACGAAGACCGACGAGTAGATGCCGAACAAGATGCCAATCGTCAGTGCGAGCGCGAAGTAGTGCAGTGTCGGGCCACCAAAGATCAGCATCGACAGCACCATCATCTGCGTGCAGCCGTGCGTGATGATCGTACGCGACATCGTGCTCGTAATCGCGTGATTGATGACCTCGATGACGCCCATCTTGCGCTCGCGGCGGAACGTCTCGCGAATCCGGTCGAAAATGACGACCGACTCGTTGACGGAGTAGCCGAGCACCGCGAGCACCGCGGCCAGCACCGACAGCGAAAACTCCCACTGGAAGAACGCGAAGAAGCCGAGAATGATCACGACGTCGTGCAAGTTGGCCACGATGCCCGCCACTGCGTACTTCCACTCGAAACGGAATGACAGGTAGATCATGATGCCGGCGACGACGCACGCCAGTGCAAGCAGGCCGTTCGTCGCGAGTTCCTTGCCGACTTGCGGGCCGACAAATTCGACGCGTTGCAGCTTGGCGGCCGGATCCTGCTGGTTGAGCGCCGTCATCACCTGCGTGCTTTGCTCCGCCGAGGTGAGCCCCTGTTTCAGCGGCAGACGGATCATGACGTCACGTGACGTGCCGAACGTCTGCACCTGCGAGTCGGCATAGCCGAGCTTGGCGAGCGTTGCGCGCACGGGCTCGAGTTGCGCCGCCTGCGGGTACTGCACTTCGACAACCGTGCCACCCGTGAACTCGACCGACAGATGCAGCCCGCGATGCAGCAGGAAAAACACGGCTGCAAAAAACGTCAGGAACGAGATCGCGTTGAAGATCAACGCGCGCTGCATGAACGGAATGTCTTTGCGAATGCGGAAAAATTCCATTTTTTCTCTCCGGGCCCAACCGGGCCCTTAAGCGGCCAAAACTAACCCTAATCGGCCTTGAGCGCGGCCTTCACGTCTATCGCGAGCCCGGCTTGCGTGGCGCGGCGCCTTCGCGCGCGCGGTTGCGCAGTTGCGGCTTGCCGGCACGCGTTGCTTTGCCGTCGCCCGATCGACCACCACCCGCCGACGCGGGCGACGATAGAGCGGGAGCGACCTCGACATCCGTGCCCACAGACGTGGTGGCCTCCGCCGTCGCAGGCCGCCACACTTGACCGATTGCGAGCGTCTTCAGCTTTTTCTTGCCGCCGTACCACGCGTTCACGAGACCACGCGAGAAGAACACAGCCGAGAACATCGAGGTCAGGATGCCGATACAGTGCACGACGGCAAAACCTCGCACCGGGCCCGAGCCGAAAGCGAGGAGCGCGAGGCCTGCGATCAGCGTCGTCACGTTCGAGTCAATGATCGTCGCCCAGGCATGCGCATAGCCGTTCTGAATGGCGAGCTGCGGTGCGGCGCCGCGGCGCAGTTCTTCGCGCACGCGCTCGTTGATGAGCACGTTCGAGTCGATCGCCATGCCGAGCGCAAGCGCAATAGCCGCAATGCCGGGCAGCGTCAGCGTCGCCTGTAGCATTGAAAGCGCAGCAATGAGCAACAGCAGGTTGACCGACAGCCCGATGACCGAGACCAAGCCAAAGAGCATGTAGTACGCGACCATGAAGATCGCGATGGCAGCGAAGCCATAGACGACCGAATCGAAGCCCTTCTTGATGTTGTCGGCGCCGAGGCTCGGGCCGATCGTGCGTTCCTCGATGATGTCCATCGGCGCGGCGAGGGAGCCGGCGCGCAAGAGCAGGGCGAGGTCGGCGGCGGCTTGCGGGGTCGGCTGGCCTGTGATCTGGAAACGGTCGCCAAGCTCCGACTGGATCGTGGCGACGGTCAGCACCTGTCCCTTGCCTTTTTCGAACAGCACCATGGCCATCGGCTTGCCGATGTTGTCGCGAGAGACGCTCGCGACGGCACGGCCTGCCGTCGAATTCAAGCGGATGTTGACTGAGGGGCGCTGGTGCTCGTCGAAGCCGGCCGAGGCGTCGATGATGCTGTCGCCCGTGAAGATGACCTGCTTGCGCAGCAGCACAGGCACTTGATTGCTATCCGTGAAGAGTTCGTCTCCGGCCGGTACCGGATCGCTGGGCGCGGGATGCGTGTTGACCGGGTCCGCAAGACGCGCTTCGAGCGTGGCCGTGCGGCCGATGATTTCCTTCGCTTTCGCGGTGTCCTGCACGCCCGGCAGCTCGACCACGATGCGGTCGCTGCCTTGCTGCTGGATCACCGGTTCTGCGACGCCGAGCTCATTGACGCGGTTGTGCAGCGTCGTCATGTTCTGTTTCAGCGCTGCGTCCTCGACGGATTGCAGCTGCGCGGGCGCAAATGTGCCGACGAGTTCCACGCCGCCGCCGTCAGCGGGCCGCGTATTCCATTGCAGCTCGCCGATCGCGTTGGACAGCTTGGCCCGTGCGGCTTGTGCCACGGCAGGATCGGCGAAGCTTACGACGACTGACTGGCCGACGCGATTGACGCCGCCGTCGCGAATGTTGTTGTCACGCAAGAGCGTGCGTGCGTCCGATGCGTCGGCGTCGAGCCGCTTGTTGAGCGCGCCCGCCATATCGATCTGCATGAGGAAGTGCACACCGCCGCGCAGATCGAGGCCGAGATACATCGGCAGCGCATGCAGCGCAGTCAGCCAACGCGGCGAGGCGCTCTGCAGGTTGAGCGCGACGACGTACTCCGGATCGGCCGGGTCGGCATTCAGCGACTTCTGCAGGAGGTCCTTCACGCGCAACTGAGTATCGGTGTCCTTCAGGCGCACACGGATGGTGGCGTTGGACGAGCCGTTGTCGAACGTGATGTCGTCAGCCGTGATGTGGTTCGTGGCAAGCGCGGCTTCGACGTTAGCGAGCGTCGAGGCATCGAGCTTCGAAGTCGCTTTGCCGCTCAATACCTGTACCGCCGGCGCTTCGCCGTAGAAGTTGGGCAATGTGTAGAGAAGGCCGATGGCAAGTGCCACGGCCATCACGACATATTTCCAGAGGGGATAACGATTCATGGGATGTGCCGTACGGGGATTGGCATGGGGGCGCCGCAGCGGGCTCTCGTCGGGGGCAGATCGGGCGCGCGGGTGGGGGGAACCTGCCGCGCGACCCAGCTCGCAAAATGCACCGGACGCGAGAAGAGCAGCGTTACAGCGGCGGCATTACAGCGACTTGATCGTGCCCTTCGGAAGGATCGTCGTGACGGCGCCCTTTTGCACGAGGATCTCGGTGCCTTCGGCGATTTCCACGCCGACATAAGCTTCGCCCACCTTCGTCACTTTGCCGACGACGCCGCCATTTGTCACGACTTCGTCACCTTTCGCCATGGCTGCGAGCATGTTGCGATGCTCTTTTTGGCGCTTCATCTGGGGGCGGATCATGATGAAATACAGCACCGCGAACATGAGGACGAGCGGCAGAAAGCTCATCAGGCTCGATTCGGCGCCGCCGCCGGCAGCGCCTTGCGCGAATGCGTTGGAAATCATCGACACGTTGGTTTCTCCGTAAGAGACGATCGGAATGATCGCAAAAATAGCCGGATATTTTAGCACTGCGGCTTCTTGCAACGATGCGGCGCTAGGGAATCTCTGAACAAGTTCGGTCGCCCGCTGCGCGTTCACGATGCGCACGCGGGGCAAAGAAAATCCGAAATGAGCGAAAAATCAGCCTTCCAGTCGATCGATAGCAACGCATCAACCCAACTTGCTTTGGCTTCCCAAGTGTCAGGACAGGGCGGTTATCTACTCGACGCCTCTCGCGCGGTCTTCTGCAAACCGCTTGCGAAAGGCATCGAAGGTCTGCGTTTCGATCGCCTCGCGCATCTCAGCCATCAATTGCAGGTAGTAATGCAAATTGTGAATGGTATTCAATTGCGCGCCCA
>NZ_DATJJF010000059.1:0-6603 GCF_035492435.1 Trinickia sp. | reverse complement strand
ATGCGAAGTCGTGCCCAACCACGCGAACCGTCGCGCGCCCGATCCCACTCGCAACGCGGGTGACCTGTGCTGCGTCTCTCAGGCTATTGCCCGGCCTCCTCGATAACCCGGCGTGTGACAAGCTCACCAAGCGCGACATCGGCAAGACCGATGCCGATGGATTTGAAAACCGTAAGATCACCCTGCACGCGTGAATGGATATCGCCATTGGCGATGGCGTCGCCGAGCTCGATCACATTGTTCCAGTCGACTATGCCAGGCGAGGCCATCAACAAGTCGCCGGCTTCTGCCTTCGCCTGTTCCAATGATTCGACGATGACAAGGCCCGCGCGCGCGAGCGTCCGGTCGTCGATTTCGCGCGCGCTCGGCTTGCTGGAGCCGATTGCCGCGACGAACGTATTTGGCTTGACGTGCGCGCCGTCAAAGAGTGGTGCGGCGCTGCGGGTGGCGGTGACGATCACGTCGGCGGTTTTCACGGCTGCCTCGGCGGTAGATGCTTCGAAGCGCACGTTTGGAAAGAGAGCCTGCATCTGCGCGACTGCTTCCGGCACCCCTTCGATACCGACGATCAATACACGCTCAATTCCTGAATTTTCAACGATCGCGCGAATATGCGCCTTGGCTTGGATTCCAGTTCCGAACACCGTGAGTACTTTGGCGTCGGCGCAGCCGAACCTGTCGAGGGCGATTCGTGTGATTGCCGCCGTGCGGTATTCCGTAAGGGCATTGCCGTGGATGATCGACAGCAACCGCCCGTCGTGCGTCGAGAATAAGGGAATGACAAAGTCGAATTTGCCTTGGTAGGTCGAGTACACCTTCGCGCCGCACACGCCAGCGCCAGGCAGGATGGCTCCCATCGTGCTCAACGAGACTTTCTCTCCGAGGGTTCGCACGCGCGGCTGAACCTTGGCGCGCTCACTGCCTTGCTCCGCGAGGGCGCGGCGTAGTGTGGAGATGGCGTCGCTCATCGTGATCAGACGGTGGACGTGATCGTCCGTGATGATATGCATGATGGTTAAGAAGTCAGAGGGCCGAACATCGCACAACACTGGATCGGCCTGGTGGGAAGAAATTTCAAGTGTGCGAGTACAGAAGCGGCCAAGTCCGCGCTGCGCCCGGGTATGCGTCAATAGCGATAGAAAGCGGCTTGCAGCGCGCTTCGTTCGGCGGGGGTGCTCAGCATCGCAAGCATCAGCAGAATGCGGGCCTTTTGCGGTGCCTGATCGTCGACCACGAGCCAGCCGTAGTCATCGTCCGGTTGCGCGCCATTGCGGATGACCACACCGTTGCCGGTGCGAGACGCGCGCACCACATGTACGCCGTTGCGTGCTGCCGCGACGAGAGGTGCCACGATGTGTAGGGCCACGTTGCCGTTGCCGGTTCCGGCGTAGATGAGGCCCCGCGCGTCGGAGGCGACTGTGTCGATCACTCGCTCGTCGAGCGCGCCATACGCGTAGATGATGTCGACCTTCGGCAGAGCTTCGAGATCGTCGATGGCCCACTGGGTCGAAACGGTATGGTCTCGCCATGGCATCCGGTAGTAGCGCGGTTGCCCTTCCACCACATAGCCGAGCGCGCCATATGGCGAGCGAAAGGCCTCGAGCTTGAAGCTGTTCGCTTTCGTGACGTCTCGGGCGGTGTGAATCTCGTCGTTGGCGACGACCAACGTGCCCTTTGCGCGCGAGGTAGGGTGGACCGCCACGGAAATTGCGTTGTAAAGATTCAGCGATGCATCGGAACTCATGGCGGATGGCGGGCGCATGGATCCGACTACCACGACAGGCTTCACGCTCTTTAAGGTCAGGTGCAGAAAGTAGGCTGTCTCCTCGATGGTGTCAGTGCCGTGCGTGAGAATCACGCCGTCGACATCATCGTCTTTGAGCACCTCGGATATCCGTTTGCCGATCTTGAGCAGATGCTCGTTGTTGAAATTCTCGGAGCCCGTCTGCAGGAGTTGCTCGGCGCGCAGGTTGGCCAGTGACGACACTTCCGGAATCGAGGACAGAATCTCATTGACCGTCAGCACCGAGCAGTCGTAGGAGGCGGTGTTGGAGGAGGTTTCGCCGCGGCCGGCAATGGTGCCGCCCGTACCGATAACCACGATATTGGGCTTTTCTCTCATCGTATCGATTGATTCAATGTCGTCGAGATTGAGGATGGCGTCGAATCAGGATGCGCGCGGCTCAATGATCGAACGTGAAGTGATTGGAGACGGGCGATGGTTTCCGCTGGTGGTCGAACCAGCTCGTGAGTAGCGCAGCCGACCCGGTTGCCAACGTGAAGCCGAGCGCCCCATGTCCGATGTTGAGCCAGAGGTTGCGATAGGGAGTGGGCCCGATTATCGGGGTGCCGCGCGGCGTCGCGGGTCGCAGGCCTGTCCATTCGGTGACGTCCCTTTGATCGGTCGCCACCATCGGAAACAATGCGGCGGTCTCGGCGCGCAGCGTGGCGAGTCGCGCTGCATCGGGCTTCAGCGAATAGCCATCCAGGTCGGCCATGCCTGCCACGCGTAGTCGGTCGCCGAGGCGCGCATAAACGACTTTGCGGGCGAAATCAGTGACGCTGAGCTTCGGCGCGATCGACTGCGGACCCAATGAGTATGTCAGGCTATAGCCTTTGAGCGGATAGACGGGGACGTGGATGCCTAACGGCTTGAGCAGCCGCGCGGCGCCGGTGCCCGTTGCGACGATGATGTTGTCCGATGGCAGCGTTACGCTGCCGCTACGAGCCTCGATGTGTCCGCCGCGCGTCAGGCGAAGTTCATCGATCGATGTGTTCATTGCGAACTGCACCCCGCGTGCACGCAAGATGGTCTCGAGACCTTTGCAGAAGCGGTAGCAATCAGCCGTGTCCTCGCTACGTGTATAGATGCCGCCAGCGATCTCGGCGCGCACGCTTGCGAGCGCGGGCTCGAGCTCGACGCACGCGTCGGCGCTGAGGGCCTCTTGTTCGCAGCCGAGCGAGCGCTGAAACTGGAGCAAATCGACAGCGTTTTGCATGGCGTGGGCGTCGCGATGCAAAACGAGCTTGCCCGAGTGCTCGAAATCGAAGTCGAGTTGAAGCTCGTCGCGCACCAACTCGTGCATGAGCGCGCGGCTGGAGAACGACAGGGAAAGCAGTCTTCGGGTGGTCGTGTTGCTGTGCTTGCGTGTGCAAGCGAGCGCAAATTTCAGGCACCAACGCCACTGCTCAAGACTCACAGACGGCCGAAAACGCACGGGCGAATCCTTGCGGCTCAGCCAAGCAGGCAGCTTCGACAGCACTCCGGGGCCTGCGAGCGGCGCGACATAGCTGTATGACAGTTGGCCACCGTTGCCATAGCTGGTTTCAGCCGCGACGTCGGCATGGCGATCGACGACAATGACCTGATGCCCGGCGCGGTTCAGATAATAGGCGCTCGTCAGCCCAATGACCCCCGCACCCAAAACCGTAATCTGCATATCGGCTCGTTCCGTTGTCTGGTGACGTACTCACAGGAGATCGAATGGCTCGACCTCGACTGGACTCGCGGTAAAGCTTGTTGCGCGGTATCGTCGAGTTGCCGGCGGACGCCCCGGATGTCAATGACTGGAATGTACGGTCACGCGGTGCGGACGAGATTGCACCGATCAGCAAAAAAATAGAAGAAAAGCGACAACGTGTGGCAGGCGTGGGAGGGCGACGCCGTGACGGTGAGGGAGGTGAGCGCGGCAATTGTCGCGCTGCCGACTTGTTACTTGGCGAGTTACTCTTCGGCAGTGCCTGTGCGCGAGCTGCGCAGTTTGCCTGGCGTGACGCCGTAAGCTTCGCGAAAAACGCGGATGAAATGCGCGGAATCGGCGAAGCCGCAGTCGTAAGCGATTTCGGTGACCTTGCGGGACGTGTTGAGCAGCATCCAGCGCGCGTAGCGCAACCGCATGCGGCGATAAAATTCGTTCGGCGATACCTTCATCTCGGCCATGAACGCGCGCTCTAGTTGGCGGACGCTCGTGCCGATCATTTTTGCAATGGCGGCGATATTGAGTGGCGCTTCGAGACTTTCCTCCATCAGCAGTGCAGCGTGACGCACGGTCGCATCGTCGACCGACAGGTAGCCGAGCGCCTTGCGCCGCTCGACGAACGAGGAGCCGGCCCGCCGGCTCACCGTCATCTGGTGAATGACCTTGGATGCGCGGTCGGGTCCGCAATGCAAACTAATGAGACGGGCCGCGAGCTCGATCACCGAAACGCCGCCCGCGCATGTGATGCGATTCCCGTCGATCAGATAATCGGCATGCGTCACGACGCGCAAACCGGGAAACATGTTGCGGTAGTCATCGAAGTGAAATGCGTGCACGCATGCGACTCGATCCTCCATCAAGCCGGCCCGTGCCAGCACGAAGCTACCCGTGCAAACGCCGACCAAAGGAACGCCGGCTTGCGCGGCCTCGCGCAGGTAGTCCCAATAGCGCCTATCTACTTGATTCAAGTAAGGCAGCAACCCGCCGATAACGACGACATAGTCGAACTGCTCGGCATTCGGAAAGGCCGACTGCACCGGGACGGCGATGCCGCAACTCGATTCGACGGTGCCGCTTTGCGTGCCGATGGTCGTCCAGATGCAGCGCAGCTGGCGGCTCTGATCGCCGCGGTCGGCCGCATGTCGCAGCGCGTCGCACAGGCCGCCGAGGGATAACAGCGGAAACCTGGGCCATAACATGATTCCGACGTTCAGCTCGGCGCCGACGCGTGCGTGAGACGAGTCCAGCACGCTCGAAAGCGCGTCCAACTGCTCCACCAGTTCGTGGGCTGGAGCCATGTTGGCTGAGGGATCGTCGGGAGGGAGCATGAGTGGGCCGCAAATCGAAGGAACGACATGATTATAGGGTTGCGCGTCTCGCGTCACCGTGTCGCATATGTTCTGTTTTCTGGCAGATCGGTGCAATGCCGCAGGTTTGTGTCCGCATAAATTTGTCTCCGTGTTTCGCAGTGGATGCTGCTGTGCGACTCGCGATCGATGCGAGGGCGACGATCCGGTCGATCGTTGGGTGCGACGAGTGAGACGGGCTGGCGGATGCCGTTTGTCCGCAGTGACCGCGCTTCCTGGTAGGCCATACTACTTATAAGGTGAGCAATGAACAAAAGCGTAAGGTTGGGTCGCAGCGTGGCGACTGTCGGGATGCTGGGCGCGTTCGTCGCGGCTTCGGTCGGGGCGGCTCGCGCCGATGACACAGTCAACGTCAAAATCGGAGAGGTCGCTCCCTTGACCGGTCCGGCATCGTATCTGGGCAAGGATACGGAGAACGGTGCTCGACTGGCAGTCGAGGAAATCAATAAGACGGGCCTTAAGATCGGTGGCCAGAATGTCAAACTCGTTCTCGATGCCGAGGACGATGCCGGCGATCCGCGCCAAGCAACCCAGGTTGCGCAAAAGCTCGTTGACGACAAGGTTGTTGCGATCGTGGGCCATATGAATTCGGGCACGACGATTCCGGCCTCGAAGATCTACAGCGACGCAGGAATCGTACAAGTGTCGCCGTCGGCCACCAATCCCGCGTATACGCAGCAGGGTTTCAAGACCGCGTTCCGCGTGGTGGCGACCGATGCGCAGCAAGGGCCCGCGCTTGCCGATTTCGCGTTGAAGACGCTCAAGGTCAAGAACGTTGCCATTGTCGACGACGCCACCGCATACGGGCAAGGTCTTGCCAGCGAATTCGAAAAACGCGCGAAGGAAGACGGCATCATCGTGTTGTCGCATGATGCGACCCACGACAAGGCGACCGATTTCCGGGCGATTCTGACGAAAATCAAGGGTGAGCGGCCCGACGTGATCATGTACGGCGGCCTCGACGCGACGGGCGGTCCGTTTGCCAAGCAGGCAAAGCAGCTCGGCATGTCGCAGAAAATCATCGCTGGCGATGGCCTGTGCGCGGACGATCTTTCGAAGCTCGCGGGCGAGGCTACCGATAGCGTGATCTGCTCGATCGCCGGAGCGCAGTTCGAAAGCACGCGGCTGGGCCCCGCTTTCGCGAAGCGCTATCAGGAGCGTTTCGGCTCGCGCCCGGTGCTCAACTCGCCGTTCGCGTATGACGCGGTATACGTGATCGTCGACGCGATGAAGCGCGCGAGCTCGACTGCTCCGGACAAGATCCTGGCCGCCATGCCGGCGACCAATTATGAGGGCGTGCTCGGCCTAACGCAGTTTGATTCGAAGGGCGATCTGCGTAACGGCACGATCTCGCTCTACAAGTATGTCGACGGCAAGCAATCGTTCCTCGAATCCGTGAGCTCCTCGGCTCTGGCAAAGAACTGAACTGGCCGAGGATGAATCCCTCGCACCGTGCGTGTACTCCGCGAAAGGGCGACTTCTAACTGGATATGGACATTTTTCTTCAGCAGATCATCAACGGTCTGGTGCTGGGCAGCGTCTATGCCATCATCGCACTCGGCTACACCATGGTGTACGGGATCCTCGGGATCATCAACTTCGCACACGGCGATGTCCTGATGATCGGGGCAATGGTCGCGCTATCGGCCATCACGGTGCTGCAAAACCATTTCCCCGGTCTCGGCAGCGTGCCCACGCTCGTGATCGGGCTTGCAATTGCCGCTGTCGTCTGCTCGATCGTCGGCTATACCATCGAG
>NZ_DATJJF010000058.1:0-2082 GCF_035492435.1 Trinickia sp. | reverse complement strand
GCGACCTTGTTGGTCACGATGCCCCAGCGCACGCCGCGCGCGTCGAGATCGTCGAGCAATTCGGCGATGCCCGGGAACAGCGTGGTTTCAATGCACAGATCCGCTTCGTAATTGGCGAGAAACTCCTCGCGCATCGAGGCGAACTGGTGATCTTCCGGCCCAACGTTGAAGGCGCCGTGCAGCAGCCCGCGCGCGCCGGCCGATGCCAGCGGACGCAGTCGCTCGAGCGGCACCATCTCGAGCCCCCGATCGTGGCGCATCTTGTTGACGGCCGCGGCGAGGTCGGGTGCGGTGTCGGCGAGTGTGCCGTCGAAGTCGAACAGAATGCCTTGGCAAAGGCCGACCGGCGTGTCGTCGTCTTCGCGTTGCGGCAGGGGCGTGGGATCGCTCATAGGGAATCGGTGACGAGGTGGGTCAGACGGGGCGGCGGCACGCCATCATGTAGTTGACGTCCGTATCGGACGACAGCGTGAAGTGTTTGGTCAGCGGGTGATAGACGATGCCCTTGATGTCCGTCACCAGCAGCCCGGCGGCGCGCACGAAGCTGGCCAGTTCGGACGGGCGGATGAAACGCGCGTAGTCGTGCGTGCCTTTGGGCAGCATGCGCGCAATATATTCGGCGCCGATCACCGCCAGCAGATACGACTTCACGTTGCGGTTCAGCGTCGAGAAGAACACCCAGCCACCCGGCTTCACGAGCGTCAGGCAAGCCTGCACCACTTGTGACGGATCGGGCACGTGCTCGAGCATTTCCATGCAGGTGACGACGTCGAAGCTGCCTGGGTCGCGCGCAGCCAGCGCTTCCGCCGCGATCTCTTCGTATTCGACGGAGATGCCGCTTTCGAGGCTGTGCAGATCGGCTACGCCGAGCGCTTCGTGCGACAGATCGATACCTTTCACCGACGCACCGAGCCGCGCCATCGACTCCGACAGGATTCCACCGCCACAGCCGATGTCGAGCACGCGCTTGCCGGCCAGCTGTGCCTGTGACTCGATCCAGCCAAGCCGTACCGGATTCAGTTCATGGAGCGGTTTGAATTCGGCATTCGGGTCCCACCAGCGATGCGCAAGCTCGCTGAATTTGCGTAGTTCGTGGGGATCGGCGTTGGTCATGAGCAGTCGGCCTGATGGCGGATGAGCGGGTGGGGGAACAAGCCTGGAGAGCAAGCCCAGAGTATATAGGCCGTGGCAGAGAGCGGCAAAAGCCTGCCGGTGATGTACGGGCGGGTGTGCGCCACCCGGTGTGCACCACGCGCCGCACAACAAAACGACGACAAAAGATTAAAAATCGATAAAAAAAGCCCCGCCGTAGCGGGGCTTCGATACTGCGGTATTTTGTTGCTTACTGCTTCGAAGTACCGACAACTTCGACTTCCACGCGACGATCCGGTGCGAGGCAGGCGATGAGTGCTTTGCGGTTCTTCTGGTTGCAACCGGTCGTAACCGGGTTGCGCTTGCCCTTGCCTTCCGTGTAGATACGGTTGGCTTCGATGCCCTTGCTGACCAGATAGGCCTTCACAGCTTGAGCACGACGCAGCGACAGACGGTCGTTGTACTTGTCCGAACCGATACGGTCCGTGTAACCCGTGGCGACCACCACTTCGAGGTTCAGGCCCTGGATCTTCGATGCGAGATCATCCAGCTTGGCCTTGCCAGCCGGCTTCAGGACAGCCTTGTCGAAGTCGAACAGCGTATCGGCTTGATACGTGATCTTCTGGCTCGTGATGACCGGAGCTGCCGGAGCTGCCGGTGCCGGCGGGGTCGGAGCCTGAGCGACCAGTGCGCCGTCGCACTTTGCGTTTGCCGTTGCCGGCGTCCAGAACGCGTCGCGCCAGCACAGTTCATTCGTGCCGTTCATCCACACGTATTCGCCGGTACCATTCACCCAGTTGTCGTTAACTGCCTGCCGCGAGGCCGGCACTGACTGCGCCGAGGCCGACACGGCCATCACTGCGGTAGCCGCAATGAACGCGAGCTTTGAAAGTTTATTCATATTTCTCCTCTCGAAATTGAGATTACCGCAGGTTTACTGCGAGCCTGTTGACCCTAGACAAGTCATACATTGCTCGAAGTATAACATTG
>NZ_DATJJF010000057.1:0-13015 GCF_035492435.1 Trinickia sp. | reverse complement strand
GTCCCACGGACTTGCACAGCTCGCGACAACAACGTATCGGCGGCCGTGAGATCGCCGCGTGACAATGCGCGCAAGCCCTGCTGCTGAGCGATGTATCCGGGATCTCGCTCGAGCTCCTTGCGCGCTTCGATTGCAGCGTTGTTCTCCGCCAGCTTTTGCTCGAACTCGCTGTCGCCCGGCGCCATGCGCAGATAGGCGCGAAAAGATTCTGCGTAGGCCGGGTCCGCGCCGGCGGCTTGCAGCACGCGCCGCCAGTGATTCATTACGACCGTACGATCCATGTCGTCGCGAAGCGCGAGGCTCCAAACGATCCGGTTAGCTTCCCTACGCGTCTGGCTGCGCTGATTCAGCAGATCGGCCAGCGCGAGCGCCGCTTCCGTATCCGACGGGTCTTGCTGCGTGCGTCGTCGCAGCTCGTCGAGCGCTGTCACGCGTTTTTCCGGGACACCGGCCACGATCCGGTAATACTCGGCGCCGAGCGCCCCGCGAGGCGCGCCATGCGGGAACATGGCAAGCAGGCGCTGCGCCGCCTCCTGAGCGCGACCGGTACGCGCCAACAGCCGGATGGCTGCCAGTTCCTCGCGACCGTTCGTCAGCGCCCGGAACTCGTCTTCCGTCTGTAGTGTCGTAACGTCGCCCGGCGCGACCACCTTTAGGCGCGCGAGCAGCGCTTGCGCTTTGCGTGCATCGCCGAGTCTCAGCTGAATTCGCACTGCCTGGGCGAGCAGGTCTGGATCATCCGGCGCGATCAATAAGGCCTTCTCGATTGCTTGTGCGGCGAGATCGTCGCGATGCTTGGCAGCCCACATCCGCGCCGTCGCCGCAAGACGAGCCTGCGACGTCGACTCGGAGGCAGCGGCCTTCAACGGCGACACGTCCCCTCGAACGTCGTCAGGCCGATCCGGCGAAGGTGCCGCTGCGACCGCCGAACAAGCCCAAACGGCGCACGTGAGGCGCGGCGCCCAGGAGGCGGCAATCGCCAGACGGGCGAGACAGTTCAGTGCGCGGCGGCAGGACACGATATCCTCCACGCCGGCGCAAGCGTGCCATCGGCCATGAAGCGGTAGCGACCGTCGCGCCAGCCGAGGCCGAAAAGCGCAAGCACGCTCGTGTAATAGCCGGGCGGTGTTTGAGCATTGAGCGTCTCGACACGCGCAGCCTGAGCGCTGGCGAGCGCCACGCGGCCAAGCGTCGACAAAAACGGCACAACCGCGGCTGAAAACCCGGCATTGCCCAGGTTCGGCCCGGCTTTACCCGCCGCTGTATCAACCGTTTCAGGGGGACCGTGGCGCGTCTCGATAAAATCAGCGAAAGGCACGAAATGGTGGAGTAGGTCCTTCGCGTTGGCATTGCTGCTATCGAGCATCCCAAGCCAGAGATAAACGCGTATCGCGTCGTAGCTGCCTCGTGCATGGGTTTGTGCGTCGGGAGCGAAGCCATATCCAGCGCGGTACAGCGTCCAGTCCGGGGCGAACCCTTGCAGCGCACTTTGCTTGAGCATACGGACGGTGCTTGCCGCAAGTCGATCCCAGCGTGGATCGTCGGCAAGACGCGTAGCGATGCCATTGATCAGTTGCAGCGGCGTGTAGCTCGGGTTGAGACGCCATGTGTCCGGCGCGGGATGAAAGCCAGTAGGACCGGGCAGCAACGTCAGGCCATGCCCCTGCAGATTCGCCGCCTCTTCGTCCAGCATGCGTCTCCCAAGCCGAGCCCCCCGTGCTGTATAGCTTCGCGCGTGCCAAAGCGCACCCGCTTCAAGCAATGCATAGGCCATCCAAAGATCGGCATCCGCTGCTGCGTTGGCATCGAGTACCTCCCAGTTGCCGTTCGGCGCACGGCCCCAGAGCCACGCCGGCAAGCGGGCCGTCAGGTCCCCCTGAGCGAGGTTGTTTTCCGTCCAGTCCAAAATCGTGTCGAACGCCTCTCGATCGTTGGCCACCAGCGCGAAAAAAAGTGCGTACGCCTGGCCTTCCGAGACGGTTCGAACGTCCGCCGAGCCGACATCGATAACGCGCCCGTCGGCAGATATGAAATCGTGCTTGAACCGTTCCCACCCTGGCCATCCAACCGCGCAAGCCGCTAGGGGCACGAAAGGAGGTAAGAAGGCAACCGATGTGTTCGGCACCAACGTCGGCGAAGCGGGGCGGAGGGTGCTAGCCTCAGAAACTGGCACGACGCCAGGCGCTGCAACGGATGACACATCGGGTGCAGCATCGCTCGCCAGCGCCGGCACAGCAAATCCGCCAGTCGGCAACAGGCCGACGACGAACATCGCGAGCGCTCGACGAGGCCCGTTGCGCGACGATCGCCATCCCCCGTGGCTGCGCATCGTTCAGATTCCCCGCCGACGCTCTGCCAGCCCTCTCAGTGCCGTGAACACGCCCATCGCCACAAGCAGACCGGCAAGCACACCCAGTGCACCGAGCAGGATCGGATGACGCATGGCACGCCCCCAAATCTGGGCATACCAAGGGACATAGCTGACAACATAAGTGTCGCCGACTCGCATGCTTTCGATACGCCCGTCGCGCACGAGTGCGACATCCCCTTGCATCTGCGCGATGCTGCCAGGCGTTTCAAAAACGTCGAGCAGCTGCTGCAGGCGCTGCGGATCCGTACCCGTCAGCGCTACCACACTGAGGCCGAGGCTCCCGGGCCGCTCGAAACCGAGGACGGCCGCGAGCGAGCCGCTCTCGTCGAGATGGGCGCTGCCCTGCGATGACTTCGCATCGCCACGCCAAGATTCCCGCACCTGGAAGGCCGTCTTCGCAACCTGCCCGGCAGGCCTCGGTTCGATGGTCAGCGGCGCGGCCGCTTGCCAGCTGGAGGGCACGACGCCCGATCCGCTGTCGCCAATGACAAGGATGTCCTTCTTGTCCAGCCCATTTGCCTCGACACTGCGTGCGATTTGCACGCGCAACGCCGGAACGCCCGTCCATCGCCCCATATGCCCGAGCATCGTCAGCAACACCTCGATGTCTTCTGGCGTCGGCTGAGACGGAATCACGATCGCGGTATGCGAGAGATCGGCATAGCGCGTGAATGGAAATCCGCTGTTGGCGAAGTACGCGAGGTTCGGCATGCGCGCGTAGTGGACGAAATGCGAAAAGTCGATTGTCGAATCGGGATCCACCGCCGCGCGCGCGGGATTTTGAGCGACACCTTCGCACAATCCCGTCTTTTGCGAGCTCAGATTGAACGAGAGCTGCAGCTGATTGTCGCTGCCGACGCGAAACGCTGGTATGTCGAGCGCCTTCGTCGAGCTCACATCGGTGCCTAGGAAGAGCGGCAGTTGCAGTCGACCTCGCGCATCATCGGCAGTGGCTGGCGGCAAGCGAAACGAGCGTACCAACTCATTGTTGATGGCAACGGCCAGCGCGGAATCGTTCTGCACAGTAGGCGCCGTATAGCGGTACTTGAGATTGAGCGGCACGCCCTGCCCCGTCCACGAAAAAATGTCCGGCGGAACGCGCAGATTGAGGCGGATCGGATCCGGCTGACTGCCGCGCACCTGCAATTGGCCGGGATCGTTGACGATCTCTTTGAACGGAACAGGCCGGCCGATTGGCAGCCAGCGTGGAGCATCGTACGGCGCTCGAGGCGGCCCGATATCCACGCGCGCCACTTGCACCGATGACCCTGACATGGCAGCTTTGCCGAGCACGAGCGCATCGGCGGCCTGCTCGAGCTCCGCGGCATTGCGCCCCGTCACGACGAGAACCTTTTGGCTCGGCGAGGCTGGGCTGTCAAGAACGGCCAACGTCGGCCCGGCCACGCTCGGCAGATCCAGCGATGCCGGCAGTTGTGCCGAAGTCCCGACGACGATTGCGTTGCTGTCCGTCGGCAGTGCAGCAAGCACCGGGAAACGAGCCCGCCGATAGTCGGCAAGTGCACCAAACCACGATGCGAGCACGCCGGCGCTCTTCAGTGTCGCGTCGTCGACCGATGGCGGGAGCACAAACGGGAGCACAAGGCGTTGTGCGTCGCGCCGGTCGAAGAATGGCGCGGGCAATAACCCCAAGTCGTTGGTCAAATGGACCGGCACGGTGTCGAGCACGACCTCGCTCGTCGGGCTGATGTCCACCCAAAGCGCCGTATTCTCAGGGTCTTCGCAATGATCAACGGTGTAGTGCGCGATGAGCTGCAGGCCGATCTGGTTGTAGTCGGTAAAGAAGCGCGGATCGAGCGGGACTTCCTGCGTGACCAACTGCCCCGCGTGTCCGCGGTCGAAGGGCACGCTCGCCACTGCTTCGCCGTTGATCGATACCTTGAGGTGGGATAGCTCGAACACGAGCGCAGGAGAATACGTGTACCGCAGACGCAACCGGGCCGCTGTCACCACCCGATCGAGACGAACGCCGACATTGACGCTGCGAGCGTCATCCACGCCGCGCAAGCGCAGGGGCTGGTACGCGCCGAGCGCGGCGAAAGTGAGGTCAAGCGCGCTCGCCGCAGGCGCCGTTGCAGCGGGCGCCGGCGTCGATGCCGCTTCAATCACAGTGGCGTAAAGGGCGCCGATGAACGCCGCCAGCCATAGACAAAGCGATAGGATCAGGTTCATTGACGGCCCGGTGATACGGCGCGAGTCACCGCATCGCGGACGGACGCGTGCAGGTCCGCGACGGGCCTCTTAACCGACTCCAAAGAACCGCAAGCAAGCCCGGTTTCTTATTTATCGGATGAAATATTCTTCAAATTAGATATAGGACAAACTGGGTGGGAACGCCAACTCGAATAATTGCGAACCGAGGAACAATGCTAACCCTGGGATGGATCTATGCCAGGGGCATAACACAACCCCCACTTCCTTCTGCCGCCTGCATCCAACGAGCGAAGGACAGCCGTGCGTCACGACATCACCGCGCAAAGGCACGCAAGCAATGCAGAATTCTGTGACAGACTAGTTGCAATTGACGCAATCGATGGTGGCTAACCGATATGACCGGTTCCAACGATCTGCCTCCCCGCAATTCACTGCCCCGCAAGCGCAGCGGATGGCTACGCGGGCTGCACGCGCTAAAGCATTCACTCGACGGCATTCTCGTGACGTTGCGCCTGGAAAGTGCTTTTCGGCAGGAAGCTGCATGTGCGACGGTGCTGATCCCTGTCGCCGCACTGATGCCGGTCGAGCCGATCGAGCACATCGCGTTGATCAGTTCAGTGCTGCTCGTTTTGCTCGTCGAGTTGCTGAACTCCGCCATCGAGGCGACCATCGACCGGATCTCGCTCGAGCAGCATGAGCTTTCGCGTCGAGCCAAGGATTGCGGCAGTGCAGCAGTCATGATCGCGCTCATCATTTGCGCGATAGCGTGGGGCTTCATAGGTGGCCCTCTTCTCATGCAGTGGCTGCTGCGAGTGCTTTAACAAGATCAACAATTGTTTCAATTTTCTTTCAGCCGCGAAAAATTCGCGCCGTTTTTCTGTTGTCAATGTTTCAAAAAATTTGTGGGGACGGCGCCATTGTCTTTTTTCCGCACTTTTTTAGAAACACATTGCTTTCCATGAAATCGATTCGTACAATGCATTCCGACTGTTGTTACAAGATGTAACGCGTCCTAACCGTTGACTAAGCCACAGCTTGGCGATTGTGCAGGCGCAAAAAAGAAAGAAAGCGACACGGTATCAAATTACCGGAAACAACCAACGGGGCTTTGGAAGCGTGAGAAATGGACTACAGCAGGGAAACGCTGGACTCTATCCGCGAAATTAACCTTTCGTACATCATGCTCGCCCAGCGAATGCTGCGCGAGGACAAGGCCATTGGCATGTTCCGATTGGGGTTATCGACGGAGCTTGCCGATCTGCTTGCCGGGCTGTCGCTCGCCCAATGCGTGAAGCTGGCCTCATCGCCCCATCTCTTGTGCGCTTTTCGCTTCAACGACCATGCGATGCTGTCTGCACTGACTCAAACGGCAAAAAACGCAGAAGTCGCGGCCACGCACACGGCCATTCTTCTTGCAGGCCAGTCTGCCGAGCAGTTCGTGTAACAGGTACGCCATGTCTCAGAAGAAGAGTCTTACCGAGGACGCTCAAGAAGTCTTCCGCGCCATCGCGCTCATCGAGCTCGGCGCGCGCATGCAGGTGCTCGAAAGCGAACTGTCGCTATCGCGCGACCGCATGATTCGGCTTTACCGCGAGGTCAAAGGGGTGTCGCCTCCCAAAGGCATGCTGCCCTTCTCGGCGGACTGGTACATGACGTGGCTCGCCAACATTCATGCGTCGCTGTTTTACAACACCTATCTCTTCCTGAAGAACGAAGCGGGCTGCTCGCACCTGGATGCGCTGACGAAGGGTTACCGCCTCTACCTCGAGCACTGCAAATACGGTGATTGCGAGCCCGTGCTCGATCTCACACGAGCATGGACGCTCGTGCGTTTTTTTGACGCCGACATGCTGCAGCTGACGCCTTGCTGCCGCTGCGGCGGAAAGTTCATCGCACACAAACACGAATTGCAGCACAACGTCGTGTGCGGCGCTTGCCAGCCGCCATCGCGCGCCGGGAAAACTAGAAAGATGGCTGCGAGCAAGGCTGCTGCGGCCGAGGCCGCCGAGGTAGCGACTCCCCCTCGGGCGGCCTAAGCGAAGCATGGCCCGACACGGGGCCAATGATCGGTCGCCACAGCCCATTGCGCTCGAGACCAATGCCAAGCCACCGGCCTGTTACGCGGTTGAGCCGGGGGCCGGCGCCGACGCGATGTTCGCAAGTGCGGGCGTGCCACTCGGCGTTATCAGCATTTGCAAAGGGTTCGCGATTTCGATTCCGCGTGCCGTGAACATTTCAACAATGCGTCTGTTGTACTCGCGCTGCACAGCCCAGCGCGTCGTATCGCGGCATTGCATCTGGCCGGCGAGTGCCAACATCGCACCGTCCACCTGATCCACCCCCCAAAAACTGAAGTCGGCCAGGATGCCATCCTTGAAGCGCGAGTCTTCGCGCAATGACGCGCCGATCTCGTTGAGCGTCTGGATCGCCAGATCGACGTCCTGACCAAACGCGATGTTGACGCGCACCTGCGCATTGCCGAGCCCTCGGTTCGTATTGTTGACTGTCGTCACGGAACTGAAAGGTACGGTAAACAGCGAGCCGTCGGAGCCGCGCAGTCGCACCGTACGAATCGACAGGTACTCGACCGTGCCGGAGACGCCCGCAACGGTCACCCAATCTCCCACCTGCAACGCGTTTTCCATGAGCAAAAACATACCCGTGATGAAGTCCTGCACGAGTTTTTGCGAGCCAAAGCCAAGCGCCACACCGAAAATGCTAGCGCCCGCGAGCAAGGGGCCAATGTTGACGCCAATTTCACTCAAGCCCGTCAATCCCACCACGAGCGCAATGCTGACGAAAAGTGCCGTGCGAAACATCGGCAGCAGCGTGCGCAAGCGCGCGGCACGCATCAGGTCACCCGATGCCGTCCACTTGTGAAGTCGCCGCTCGATCGATACGTTCACGGCCTCCCAAACGACAATCGCCGCGGCACCCGCGATCCCCACCGTCGTGAGCGCCGATGCCAGGCGTGAGCCGATGCCTGTCGTGAAAAACGCCTGCCACGGACGAACACCCCACTCGGACAAAATCAGCACGAAAGCAATCAGCACAATGGCGATCGAAATGAGTCTGCGCAGCAGCGGGTAATAACGATATGCACGCTGCAACGCGATCGAATCCGCGTCGCCGTTCCGCAATCTGAAAATCCGCCCGAGCACACCGTCTGCCACGATTGCGACGATCCGTGCACCGATCAGTATGCCGATGGACCGCCCGCCATGATCGATCAGCACGTGGTATCCGTTGCGCACGTCAAGTGCCCAAACGAACCACAGTGCCATCACGGCAAATGCGACCATGAAGGCCCAGGCATCGGCGAACCAATGCCCGATGAACGCGAACGTGCGCGCGCGGCTGCTCCACTCGCGGATCCACTGCGCCACAGGCTGCCGAACACGCAGGATCAACAAGGCAACCATGAGATGCCCGATCAGTGTGACCGCCTTGACGATGCCCTGATGGGCTTCGACTGAAAGGCCGAGCGGGACTGGCGCCTCCGCGAATGCGATACCGGTGGCCACCACGGCGATCAGCCTCACCAGCCAACGCTCTACGAAGGTGGCTGTAGCGTCGGACATCGGCAACAGCCGAAGCTTCGGTGCGTCGGATGCGAACACCAATTCGCACGCCAACGCAGCCAGGCGCGCGATGGCGAATATCTGAATCAGCGCATCCAGCACCCGTTCCTCGGGGGTGCCGTCATCCGTCAGCACTGACATTGCGAGCACAGCAACGATCACCGAGACGGCAAGTGGAATGGCTTTCAGCAGTGTGTGAAACAGCGCGCGAGGCAGCCGCTGGAGCAGCGTCCAGTGGCGTCTCGCTTTGACGGCGTTGCGCTCGCTGCGGGTGCGTTCGGCATCGCGATCTCGGGGTGTGCTATCGCCCGCAGCGTTGGCCGCAGGGATTGACTCACGGGCTCCACCATTGCCTACGTCGGCAGCAGAACCGCAAGATGATCCATTTTCGCCCAGTGCCCCGATGCGCTTTCTTAGAGCACGGCCGACGAGCACGCCGATAAGCCAGGCCGGCAACAAAGTCGCGCACAGGGTGCCTGCAAGCTCACGCAGCCGCGCACGTCCCGTAGGGCTCGAAATTTCATGGTTCCACCAGGCACTGACCGAACGTATTTCGAGCAATGCCATGGCCGAACGCCGCACGCCCGCACCGACGTTACGCAGGCTCATCGCCGCTTGGCGTGAAACCTGAGAGATGAGGCCGTTCTCCGCGATGGCGGCCAAAACGGCGGATGCACCGCTCGCGGCGGCGGCGGCCGGCGTGCTGGTGCTGGTGCTGGCGCCGGTGGGCGGCGCACTCAATGCCCCGGCGGCCGCTATCGCCCTTAGGGTATCGGCGAGTTTCGCGCGCGCATTGGGATCGTCGAGCACCTCGAGCGCGTGCCGAGCCTGATCGGGCGTGAGAATGACCGGCGAGGGATTGGAGGCAGCAGCCGGCGCTAAGGCCGGCGACTGCGCGTAGACAATGGAACTGAGGAAGAAAAAGAATAACGCGACGTGGATCAATCTGCGCATAGAGAAAATTAGAGTCAGTACGAAAGACGACTGCGGAAAGCGGACCACGCCGCGTTTCTTCCGCCTGGCACCCGTGCGTTGCCGGGTGCCTTTGACACTGCGCTCTTGCGCAAACAGTTCAGACGACAGGGTGCAATGACGTGCGAGCGGCGTCAACCCGCCTTACCAAATCTCACATGCCAACGCTGTGCCATACGTCGCGTTCTGCCTGTGGCAAAGCGATGGGCATGTCACACGCGCAATGCCTTCTGCGCACGGGCGTTACGCTCACTCGAGCGCAGCCATTTCGCGTAGCAGTACCAACAGCATCGACAAACTGCCACCGCCGGATGCGCGTTGCTCGCTGAAGAACCGATCGTAGCGCTCGAGCGCCATCGCGCGTTTGTCGCGCCAGGCCTGCACGATCGCTGCGGCGCTGCCGCGGCGCCCGTCCTCTTCTTCGGCAAGCGCGTTTGCGGTGAGCGCCCGCTTGAGCCGCGCAATCTCCGCCAGTGCGGCGGCGCGTGCGAGCACGTCCCATTGCGTCTGCGTCGGCAATTCACTGGCACGCTCGGTGACGAAGCCGAAATTGAGCACGGTGCCAAGCGCGAAATAAACGCTTGCGACCTGCTCGAGCGGCTGGCCCGCCGTCGACGCGATGTCGGCGATATCGAGGACCGCCGCGGCAAAATTGCCGCTCGCAATGCGCATGGCAAGCTCACGGTCGACACCCGCCTCCTCAAGGGTGCGATGCCGCGCGTGCAGCGCTTGAAGATCGCTGTCAGGCAGCAGCTTTTCAAGCTCGGAGATCAGACGTTGCGCGGCATTGCGGCAACGGCCGATCAGTGCCGCCACGCTCTCTTGCGCACGCCCCCGAGTCTGCAACTGAAAGTGCCGCAAAAACCAGAGGGCGGTGTGCTCGACGAGCCTGGCGACATCGACGAACATGCGCGCCTGCACGTCATTGGTGACGCGATTGTCGAGCGCCTCTATCCTGCGCCAGATGCCTTCGACGTCAAACACATCATGCGCCATGATGCAAGCTCGGACGACCTCGCTCGCCTTGGCATCGGTCTCCTCCTGCATACGATGCACAAACGCGCACCCGACTCGATTCACGAGGGCATTGGCCAGATGCGTCGCGAGGATCTCCCGTCTCAATGGATGGCGCTCACTGGTCGAAGCGAATCTCGCTTGCAGTGGCTTGGGAAAATAAAAGTGCAGCCTGTCCGCGACGAGCCGATCCTCGGGCAAATCGGATTCGAGCACTTCGTCGTAGAGCCACATCTTGCTGTAGGCGACGAGCACTGCGCGCTCAGGCGAGGTGAGACCGGTTTGTGCGGCCTGCCGCTCGGCAATCTCCTCGTCGGTCGGCAAAAACTCGATCGCACGATTTAACCGCCCCGAGCGTTCAAGTGCATGCATGAGCCGCGCTTCCGGCTGCAGCAACTCCGCCGAGTAACGCTCTGCTATCGAAAGGGCCTGCGTTTGCTGGTAGTTGTCGCGCAACACCAACTGTGCGACTTCGTCGGTCATTTCCGCCAAGAGCGCGTTGCGTTGCTTTTCCGTCATTTCACCGTCGGCAACAACGAGGCCGAGCAAAATCTTGATATTGACCTCGTGATCCGAACAATCGACGCCACCAGAATTGTCGACCGCATCGGTATTGATCCGTCCGCCATTCTGCGCATATTCGATACGTCCGAGCTGTGTCACACCGAGATTGCCGCCTTCTGCCACAACCTTTGCGCGCAAATCGATCGCACTCACGCGTACACCATCGTTCGTGCGATCGCCGACTTGCGCGTGCGTCTCGCGCGCTGCCTTGACATAGGTGCCGATGCCGCCGTTGTAGAGCAGATCGACGGGCGCGAGCAGGATCGCGCGTATGAGTTCGTTGGGTGTCAGTGCGTCGGCCCGAACTCCCAGCGCATCCTGTACCGCGGTTGAGAGTGCGATCGACTTGGCGGTGCGCGGATAAACGCCACCTCCCGACGAAATACATGCAACGTCATAGTCTGCCCAGCTCGAACGCTCGAGTGCAAAAAGCCTTGCCCGCTCAGCGAAGCTCGTTTCGGCATCTGGAGTCGGATCCAGGAAGATGTGCCGATGGTCGAAGGCGGCAATGAGACGGATGTGGCGAGATAGCAGCATACCGTTGCCGAACACATCACCAGACATGTCGCCGATGCCGACGACGGTGAAATCCGTCGTCTGCGTATCGACGCTCATCTCACGGAAATGGCGCTTGACCGATTCCCATGCACCCCGCGCCGTGATGGCCATCTTCTTATGGTCGTAGCCGACGGAGCCGCCCGATGCGAAAGCATCGTCGAGCCAGAAGCCATACTCACGTGCAATGGCATTCGCGTAGTCCGAAAACGTCGCAGTGCCTTTATCCGCAGCGACTACGAGATAAGGATCGTCGCCATCGTGCCGCACGACTTCGCGTGGATGCACGACGGCACCACCGACGCGATTGTCGGTGATATCCAAGAGCCCCCGCAAAAACGTTTGGTAGCAAGCAACGCCTTCGCGCATGAACGCGTCGCGGTCCCCGGTGGACGGCGGGTTCTTGACGACAAATCCTCCTTTCGAACCGACCGGCACAATCACAACGTTTTTCACCATCTGCGCCTTCATGAGGCCCAGCACTTCGGTGCGAAAATCCTCTCGCCGATCCGACCATCGCAGTCCCCCGCGCGCAACCCGTCCACCGCGAAGATGAACGCCCTCGACGCGCGGCGAATAGACCCAGATTTCGAACATCGGCTTTGGATCAGGTAGACCCGGCACGCGCTGCGGATCGAGCTTGAACGACAAATAAGGCAGTGGCTGCCCGAACGCATCACGCTGAAAATAATTCGTGCGCACCGTCGCCATGATGACGCCGAGAAACTGCCTCAGAATGCGATCCTCATCGAGATTCGGCACTTGATCGAGCGCTTCCTCAATGCCGCGTTGCAGTGCCTCGCTGCACGCCGCACGCCGCGAATCGGCCGCAGGGTCGAAGCGCGCAATGAAGAGTTCCGCAAGATGGCGTGACAAAGCCGGATTGCCCGTGACGGCGCGCTCTATATATGTGTTGCTGAACATTGAGCCGACCTGTCTCAGGTACTTCGCATAGGCACGCAGAATCGCGACCTCGCGCGCATCCATCTGCGCAAGCAGCACCAGCCGGTTGAAATCGTCGTTCTCGATCTCGCCGTTCCATACGCGGTCAAACGCTTCTTCGAAGAGGGCCTTAACGCGCTCGATGTCGAACTCCACGTCATCCGCCAGCTCGAGACTGAAGTCATGCACCCACGCGCTCGCCAAGCCCTGTGGCTCGATCAGGTACGGTCGTTCCTCGCCGACACGCACGCCGAGATGCTCGAGCATCGGCAAGCTGCGTGAAAGCGCGATCGCGTCACCGACGCGATACACCTTGAAGCGAAACGCCCTCGCGGAGGCTTCGATCGGGCGGTACAGGTTCATCGAAAGCGCATCGCGCTCGCGCGCTGTCTCGATCAACTCGATGTCGCGCACGGCGGTACGTGCCGCATAGTCTTCGCGATAGCCGGCCGGAAACGAATCGCCATAGCGCTGCAGCAGCGCATTACCCTCTTCTTCGCCGAACCGATCGATCAGCGCATCGGCCAGATCGTCCTGCCAGCGGCGCGTGACTTGAATCAGGCGTGCCTCGAGATCATGGGCATCCACTCTCGGCAGCGCGCCGCGCGCCGTGCGAACAACGATGTGAATGCGGGCAAGGGGCGATTCCGACAGTAACGGCGTGAACTCGACGCCGGTGGCGTTAAAGGCTTCGGCCAACAGTTTTGCGATCCGGCGTCGCATGTCGGTGTTGTACTTCTCTCGCGCGACGAATACGAGGCATGAGACAAAACGCTCGAAGCGATCTCGCCTCACGAAGAGCCGCGTCCGCTGATGCTCTTGCAATCGCAAAATGCCGAGCGCA
>NZ_DATJJF010000056.1:0-9599 GCF_035492435.1 Trinickia sp. | reverse complement strand
GCCGTGGGATGTAGGCCCTGGCGGCTATCAGCTCGGCCACCACCCGCCCGGCTTCGCCGAGTGGAATGACAAGTTCCGCGACTGCGTGCGCCGCTTCTGGCGCGGCGACGCCGGCATGCGTGCAGAGCTTGCGGCGCGCATTGCAGGATCGGCCGAACTGTTCCGTCATCGTTTTAGACGACCGTGGGCCTCGATCAACTACGTCGCTTCGCACGACGGCTTCACGCTTGCCGATGTGGTTTCCTACGAGCACAAGCATAACGAAGCCAACGGCGAGAACAACGCCGACGGACATAACGAAAACTGCAGTTCCAACTGGGACATCGAAGGCCCCACAGACACCCCATCGATCGAAGAGACGCGGCGCCGCGTCCTGCTCTCGATGCTTGCGTCCCTGTTCACGTCGCTCGGCACGCCGATGCTCGCAGCGGGAGACGAGTTCGGGCGTACTCAGCGCGGCAACAACAACGCCTATTGTCAGGATAACGAAATATCCTGGCTCGACTGGCGCGAAGCAAACTCCGCCTCGGCACGCTCGCTGACGTCGTTTGTTACGCGCCTCATTGCACTGCGCAAACACCACCCCCTTTTGCGCGACCCGCAGTTTCTGCATGGCGAGCGCGAAGTCGTACCCGGCATTGACGAGGTCGGCTGGTTCGACGAATCCGGCACGCCGCTCACGAGCGAAGTGTGGCAAGACCCCGAAGGCCGAACGCTGATGCTGCGCCGTGCCGGTGCCGCACTCGACGGCAGCATCGAAGTGCTGCTGCTCATGCACAACGCGGCCAACACGTCCGTTTGCTTCACACCACCGCCGCCGCATCTGGAATGGAACGTGCTCGCCGATACGACAAAGCCCGATCTGGAGCTTCATCCGCTTGCCGGAGAAACGCTCGAAATCGGCGCACACGGCTTCGCCGTCCTCGTTGCTCGACTTCCCGACGAGCAACGGGACCACCACCCGGCAGAGACTTCGGCCGGCCTCAGCCGACCTTCATGCTAACGGGTGACGTAAGGAGCAGCATCATGCCCACACATCTGCGCGACCACGCGGTGCGCCATGCGCACTGTCTGCCGTTCGGTGCCCATCTGATCGACTCCGCTGTTTGCACCACGCCGTGTACGAGATTTCGTTTTTGGGCACCCGCGTGTGAAGCCGTACGCCTCGAAATCGAATACGCATCGTCGACGTCCTCAATCGACATGACTGCAACGGGAAATGGCTGGTTCGAAGCTGAAGCCGGATGCGGCGCGGGCGCTCGCTATCGGTATCGGCTCGACGGCCCCGATGGCCGCACGGTGACCGATCCCGCTTCGCGCTTTCAGCCCGACGACGTGCATGGCCCAAGCGAAGTCGTCGATCCACGCGCGTATACGTGGCAGCAGCGCAATTGGCTCGGCAGGCCTTGGGCGGAGATGGTCATCTATGAATTGCACGTCGGCGCGCTCGGCGGCTATACCAACGTGGCGAGGCACTTGCCACGTCTCGCCGCACTCGGCGTCACGGCGATCGAGCTGATGCCGCTCAACGATTTTCCTGGCCGCCGCAACTGGGGATACGATGGCGTCCTGCCCTTTGCGCCGGATTCGGCCTATGGCCGCCCCGAGGATTTGAAGGCACTTATCGACCGCGCGCATGAACTCGGACTCGCCGTGCTGCTCGATGTGGTCTACAACCATTTCGGCCCGGAAGGCAATGATCTGCCGATCTACGCGCCGGCTTTCTTTCGCAACGACATCTCGACACCCTGGGGCCCCGCCATCGATTTCCGGCGCCTCGAGGTACGTGAGTTCTTCTCACAAAATGCGCTTTACTGGCTCGACGAGTATCGCTTCGACGGCCTGCGTTTCGATGCCGTGCATGCGATCGGCGACGACGAATGGCTGCGCGAGGTAGCCGATCGCGTGCGCCGTGCCATCGAACCGGGAAGGCACGTTCACCTGGTAATCGAGAACGAGCACAACACGGCCAGCTTGCTGGGCCAAGGACAGTTCGATGCGCAATGGAATGATGACGCGCATAACGCACTGCACGTGCTCTTGACCGGTGAGCATGAAGGTTATTACCGCGCGTATGCCGACAAGCCGATCCAACAACTCGCACGTGTGCTCGCCGAAGGCTTCGCCTACCAGGGAGAACCTTCGCCGATTCACGAGGGCGCCCCACGCGGAGAACCCAGCAAGCACCTGCCGCCGAGCGCGTTCGTGCTGTTTTTGCAGAACCACGATCAGATCGGCAATCGCGCGTTCGGCGAGCGCTTGCGCACGTTGTGCGATCCGCACGCACTGCGAGCCGCGACAGCGCTCATGCTGCTCGCGCCGCAGATTCCGCTTCTTTTCATGGGCGAGGAGTGCGGCTCGACGCAACCGTTCCTTTATTTCACGGACTATGCCGGAGAACTGGCGGATGCGGTGCGCGAGGGTCGCCGCCGCGAGTTCGCGAAGTTCTCCGCGTTCAGCGACGCTGAGCAGCGCGCGAGAATTCCCGATCCCAATGCGGTACAGACGTTCGCGCTGTCCTCGCCCGCGTGCGACGACGACAACAGCGAGACTGCGGCGCAACACGCTGTGCATGCTGACGAGGGGCACGACGCGTGGGTGCATTTCTATTGCTCGGCGCTTGCCGTGCGCGCCAAGCTCGTTGCACCTCGCATCGCGCGTGCATGCGCGCGCGGCGCAACGGTGCTGCGTACACGCGACGGGCGCGAGGCCAACGCGCTCGTCGCCCACTGGCGGCTTGCGGATTGCGAACGGCTCGTCATTGCCCTGAATCTGTCGCCCAACGCATTGCCCTTCTTGGAACAGCCCGATGGCATGGTCATTTTTGAAACGCCGGCGCGCTCACGCGATGACGTGCAGGCGGGTGCGCTGCCGCCGTACACGTGTATCGCCTGGTTGACGGGTAACGTCAATGAGTATGCATCGCGGCACGACACGCGTGTGCACCGCCCGCGGGAGAACAACACGTGAGTGCGCCTCCCCTGCCGACATCAGAGCGGCACGCGCGCGCTGACATCGAGCGCCTCGCTGCGCGCGCCGGATTCGCCGTGCAATGGCAAGACGCGCATGGCCGCAAGCGGCGTGTGCAGCCTGAGATGCTCGCGGCCTTGCTCGCGGCGCTGGGGTTGCCCTGCACGACGCGGGACGAAAGAGCGCAAAGCTTCGCCGCGCTCGATGCCGAGCACAGCGCGGGGACGCTGCCGCCGCTCATCACCGCGCAATGCCATAGCGCCATTACCTTACCTGCGGGCGTCATCAAAGCGGGTAGCCGATATCGACTTGAACTCGAAAGCGGCGAAGTCATCGACGGCCGCTTGAGCTCGCCGAAAGCCCAACCCGCGCTGCTTGCCCCCATAACCGAGCCGGGTTATCACTGGCTGACCTTCAATGACCAGCGCACCTGCCTCGCCGTAGCGCCTACGCGCTGTCATACGGTGCACGACGCCGCTCGCGCGGCAGGCGTCGCCGAGAGCGGAACGCCCGCACTATGGGGCGTCGCCGCGCAACTCTATGGGCTGCGCCGCACGGGCGACGGCGGCATCGGCGATTTCACTGCTCTCGCTGCGCTCGCGACCCAATGCGCGCGACGCGGCGCACATGCCGTGGCGATCAGCCCCGTACACGCCATGTTCAGCGCCGATCCGCACAAGTACAGCCCCTACTCGCCATCCTCACGTCTATGTCTCAACGTCGCGCATATCGATCCGGCGGCGATGTTCGGCGCCGATGCGTTGCGTGAAACGCTCGACACGCTGGGCGCCGCCGAGGCATGGGCCAACCTGGAGGCGAGAGCGCGCATTGATTGGCCGCACACGGTCACACTGCGGCTCGCGGTGCTGCGTGCCCTCTTTGAGCGGTTTTGCACGCATGACCGAGCGCAGCACAACGGGCACGCCGCGCGATTCGAGGCGTTCCGCCGTCATGGCGGCCATGCGCTTGAAGACCACGCGCGTTTCGAAGCGCTCGACGCATGGCAGCGCGCGCAACACGGCCACACGCACTGGCGCGCGTGGGCCGCCACGTTTGCCGATCACCGTAGCGCTGAAGTGAATGCCTTTGCGGATGAGCATCGACACGAGATTGAGTTTCATCTTTTTGCGCAATGGCTCGCCGCTGCCGGTTTGGCGAACGCACAGCAAAGCGCACGCGATGCCGGTATGGCGATTGGCCTCATCGCCGATCTCGCGGTTGGCTGCGATGGCGCGGGCAGCCATGCCTGGTCCTATCGCGACGACATGCTTGAAGGCGTGTCCGTCGGCGCCCCGCCCGACCTTCTCAACCAGGCCGGGCAGGCCTGGGGTCTCACCACATTCTGTCCGCGTGCGCTGCGCAATGAAGGCTTCACCGCCTTCATCGACATGCTGCGGGCCGCGTTTTCCTATGCGGGCGGATTGCGCATCGATCACGTGCTTGGCCTACAGCGGCTGTGGCTTGTTCCCGAAGGAGCGCCTCCAGCCGACGGTGCGTACCTCGCCTACCCGTTCGCCGATCTGCTGCGGTTGATCGCATTGGAATCCTGGCGACATCGGGCCGTCGTGATCGGCGAAGACCTCGGCACCGTGCCGCCGGGCTTTCGCGATCGGCTCGCCGAACATGGCTTGCTCGGTATGCGCGTGCTCTGGTTCGAGCGTAAGGACAGTGACGGTGGTTTTCTGCCACCAGCGCAATGGGGGGCGAGCGCGCTAGCGATGACGACGACGCATGACCTGCCGACCGTTGCCGGCTGGTGGCAGGGGCGCGACATCGCGTGGCGACACCGCATCGGCCAGACTGCGCCGCGCGCGGACGGCCGTGATCCGGCTGCGGCGGCCGAAGCCGAACGCACGACTGATCGCCAAGCACTCTGGCGGGCGTTTCAGGAGGCTGGCCTTGCACCGTGCGACGTTGCGGCACCGCCCGTTGGCGAGGCACCCGTCGACGAAGCGCTTCTTTATGTGTCAGCGACGCCGGCACCGCTCGTCGTTCACCCGCTGGAAGACCTGTTAGGTCTCCCCGATCAGCCCAACCTGCCGGGTTCGATCGACGAGTATCCGAACTGGCGACACCGCGCGCCTGCGCCGGCCGACGCGCTCTTCGCCGACGCCGCCATCGCCGACCGCATGCTCGCCATCTCGCGTACGCGCGCCGATGCAGGAGCCGGCGTCCACGATACCGAACCGCCTTCGACATCATGACTCGCCCGCGCTCCACGCTTCGTCTGCAATTGCATCGCGGCTTCACGCTCGACGATGCCGCAGCACAAGTCGATTACTTTTCGGCGCTTGGCGTGAGCCATCTTTATCTCTCGCCACTGTCCACCGCCGTGCCGGGTTCCAAGCACGGCTACGATACGGTCGACTACAACCGCGTGAACCCCGAACTGGGTGGAGAGCCGGCGTTACGACGTCTCGCCGATGCACTGCATGAGCGGCAGATGGGCATCATCGCCGACATCGTGCCGAACCACATGGGCATCGTTGGCGGGCACAACGCGTGGTGGCAAGACATCCTGGAATGGGGACGTCATAGCGAGCACGCGCGCCACTTTGACGTCGACTGGCACTCCCCTGACCCTGCACTGCGCGGCAAGGTGCTCGTGCCATGCCTCGCCGCGCAATATGGCGATGAACTCGCCGCGGGCCGCATCAGGCTCTCTCTCAATGGCGATGGCTCGCGCATTCTCGTAAGCTACGGTGAGCAGGCGTTTCCGATCTGTCCCGTCGATTACGCGACGATCTTGCGCATGGGCGCCGCGAGCCTCAGTCGCCAAGAACCGGTCTCTGAACGCACGAGCGAGACGACTCACGCGTCTCACGTAGAAGGGCCATCGCAAGCGAGAGGAAGGTCGGACGGGCTGGAGGCGCTTGCCAGCCAATTTAACGGACTGACCACGCAGCCCGAGGACCGCCCGCGCGCGCAAAGCGCCATGGAAGCCTTGTGCGCCTTCGTGACAACACACGGCCACGCTGCGATTGACAACGCGCTCGCCGCCTACTCTCCCGAGGCACCGGATTCTCGCGAACGCCTGCATCGGCTGCTCGAGAAGCAGTTCTTTCGCCTCGCCTGGTGGCGCACGGCGTCCGACGAAGTGAACTGGCGCCGCTTCTTCGACATCAGCACGCTCGTCGCCATTCGGGCCGAGCGCGTCGAAGTTTTCGACGCCACTCACGCGATGATTCTTCGGTTGTTTGCCGAAGGCCTGATCGACGGCGTTCGCGTTGACCATGTCGATGGGCTGCTGGATCCGCGCGACTATTGCCAGCGGCTGCATGAGCGGCTCACCGAGCGCGAGGCGCAGCGCCCGCCCCAGATCGACGGCAAACGCGCTTACGTAGTGGTCGAGAAAATACTGGCGCGTGGCGAATCTTTACCGAGCGATTGGGACGTCGATGGCACCACGGGCTATGACTTCATGAACGATGTCGGCGCGTTGCTGCACGATGGCCATGGCCAAGCGCCACTCACGGCCGCATGGAACAAGCTTGCTGGAAGCGAGGCAACATTCGTCGACGTAGTGCGCACGGCCCGGCGCAAGGTGCTTGCCGAAAACCTGTCGGCCGAACTCGACCGCGCCACGCGCGCGCTGCACCGCATGGCACGCGAGCACCCAGCCACGCGGGACTTCACGTTCACCGCGATTCGCCGCGCGCTTACGGAGCTCGCCGTTCACTTCCCGGTCTATCGCATCTACCCCAACAACGGGGTACGCACGGAGTCTGACGAACCCTACTTCCGCGCGGCATTCGGAGGCGCGCGCGCCGCGCTGCCGGCAGCGTATCACGGCGTGCTCGATCAGCTGGACCAATGGCTCGGGGGGCGTGAGCCACGAGAGGAAGCAGCGAGCACGACGCAACCCGCCGTGCCTTCACTGCCCCCCCATCGCGAGCGACGCACCGCATGCGCACTTTTCGCACAATTGACGGCACCGCTGGCCGCCAAGGCTGTCGAGGACACCGCGTTTTACCGCTACGGGCGGCTGCTCTCTCGTAACGAAGTGGGTGCCGACCCTGGCGAGTTTTCGATGTCGCTCGAGGCGTTTCATGAAACCAATCTCCAGCGCGCGCGACGTTTTCCGCATGGGCTCGTCACCACCGCGACACACGATCACAAACGCGGCGAAGACATGCGGGCTCGGCTCGCTGTGCTGAGCGAGATCCCCGATGAGTGGACCGCGGCGATGCACGCATGGTCGGCCCTGAACGCCCCACATCGACGCGGGTCTGGCAGCGTATGGACTGCTGACGAACGGACTTTGACTCAGGATTGGGTACCCGGCCCCACGGCGGAAGCGATGCTTTATCAGACACTCGTCGGCGCATGGCCCTACGACCTCGCCCTGCCGGATGTTGAAGGCATCGACGCATTTGCGCAGCGCATTTGGGCTTGGCAGTTGAAAGCGCTACGCGAAGCGAAACTGCGCACGAGCTGGTACGCGCCCGATACCGCGTTCGAAGCCGCCTCGCGCGATTTTCTCTTCGACATTCTTGCCCCGCGCCGGCGCGATGGTTTTCTGCAAGCGCTGTCGACGTTCGTGGCCCGGATCAGCCGGGCAGGCGCTGTCAACAGCCTGTTGCAGGCATTACTGCGGCTCGCCTCGCCCGGGGTGCCCGATCTCTATCAGGGCACCGAGCTGTGGGATTTCAGCCTCGTCGATCCCGATAACCGCAGACCTGTCGACTTTGGCCTGCGCCGCGCGTGGCTCGCCGATAGCCCGCCGAGCGAGCATTTGAGAACGTGGCGCGACGGGCGCGTCAAACTCGGCTTGATTCACCACGCACTCAGGCTGCGCACCGCGTTCCCTTCGCTTTTCTCTGAAGGCGCGTACATTCCCCTTACCGTGCAAGGCCGCCGCGCCCGACACGTCATCGCGTTCGCGCGCCGACACGCGAACGCTTATGGCATTGTCATCGGCACGCGCTTTGCCACGTCCTTGTTAGCGCCACACAGCGACCTGCCTCTCGTCGAGCCAGCCGACTGGGAAGATACGTCCGTACTGCTTCCACCCGGGCTTGCCAAACATACCTTCATCGATTGCTTGAGCCCAGCCGCCCCAAAAGCCGACGATGCAGGACGTCTGTTCTTGCGCGACACATTGACCGCGCTGCCGGTCTCGCTACTTGTCGAGCAAGGCGTCTTAAAGTCGTGATGCTCCAAGCAGCAGGCCTGTGCGCGCACCTATCCGATTCTCGATCGGTGCGGGGCGGCCCCTTTCTTCTTCTATTAGGATCCCTAACTATTAGGAACCCTAATCATGACATCAGTCGAATCAAAGCTTTTTCTGCGAGGGTTGTCAGTCAAATCGAAACAAGGGGCGCGCGCAACAAAAGGACCGTGGGCTCGTCATCAACTGCCTCGCCTTGTTCGAAACTCCCGCCATGCGCCGCTGCGACGCGCTGCGGCAATGCGAGCACCCATGAGATACGTCCGGCTTCGCGCGGTTGTATCGCTTGCTTGCGCGCGGCGGTCTCGAACGCATGCGGCAACTCCGCGTCGTTCAAGGCTGCGAAACTCATGACATGTGTGACTTTGACATGCCACGCTCCGGACTCGACGTTGCTCGAGAGCGTGACCGCAGTACCTGGCCTGCTCGCTTCCACCGCAAATGCGAGCATGACCCAAACCGCTTGCGAAAAACGCTCGCGGTCGCCGTCACATTGCTCCGATTCGAGCCGCGAATCGATCTTGATGGAGACGCCACGCGCGTCGGCCAAAGCGCGGCGGACATCGTCGAGCGAGCGATCGAGCACCGGCCGCATTGGGAAGGTCGAACGCTGTAATGGCAATGCCTTCGTTTCGGCGCGCGTGTTGTCGATAGCGTCTTCGAGCAGTTGGACTTGCTGATCGACACCCGATCGAATGCCGGCCAACGCGCGCTGCGCCGCAGTATCGCCTGCATCGAGCTTGCGCTCGAGCACATAGGCCCAGCTGTGTATCGCATTCAAAGGACTGCGCAAATCGTGAGAAACGATCGACAACAGATGATCGCGCATGAAGAGTGCCGTTTCGGCGCGCATGCGCGCATAGCGCTCCTCAGATGTGGCAGCGGAAACGGCATCGAAAGACGTCGACACAATCAGCCCCTCGTTTAAATCGCTCCAACCCCATGGCGTTTGCACCATCACGGGCGCGCGCAGGGTTTCATTAGCGCATTGAAGAGACCCACATTATAGGCACCCATGGCGACGAGAGCGCCTACAATGACGCTTTTTCAACATCATTGAAAAGGAGCGTTTATGTCAATCGTGACTACCGCATCGGGCCTTCAGTATGAAGATGTGACAGTGGGCAGCGGCGATGAAGCCGTCGCCGGCCGCCCCGTCAGCGTCCATTACACGGGCTGGCTCACCGATGGTAAGAAGTTCGATTCGAGCAAAGACCGCAACGACCCGTTTTCTTTCGTACTCGGCGGCGGCATGGTGATCAAGGGTTGGGATGAAGGCGTGCAGGGCATGAAAGTAGGCGGCGTACGGCGCCTGACGATTCCGCCACAACTCGGCTACGGCGCGCGCGGCGCGGGTGGTGTGATCCCCCCCAACGCCACGCTCGTATTCGAAGTCGAGCTGCTGCGCGTATAAGCGCCCCCATCGGCCAGCAGGCGCAGCGTGTTCCGCTGCGCCGTA
>NZ_DATJJF010000055.1:0-4242 GCF_035492435.1 Trinickia sp. | reverse complement strand
GACACGCGAGTACCCGCAAGCCGAGCGGCTGCGCGTGGCGCTCACCGCGGCGCGCGCCGTCGATGCCGGGGCTATCGCGCAAGGATTCGCCGGCGAAGCGGCGAAGATCAAGGATGCGGTGCATCGGGCGCGCGTGGAGGCCGTCGAAGCAGTGCTCGAAAAGGCAAACCCCTAAAGCGTGTGCGACCGATCACCGCGCCCGAATGCATCGAGCGCACCATCGATGCCGCGCGAGAAGGCGATCACCTTGAACAGTTCGCCCATCTCCGCTTCGGACAGCAGCTTCTGCACGGCGTTGGCAACCGGAAGAAAGCGTACCGCGTCGGTGGGGTCGAGCTCGCCCAGCGCATCGGTGATGCCGGCATTCATGAGAAACCGTGCTTGCGACGTAAAGCCCTGCAAGTCCGCGCCGGTTTCCACCCCCGCCTCGGCGATGCGTGTGAATTCGACATGCGCTGTGATGTCCTGCAGCCCCGGATGAAAGAACGGGTCGCCGTGCGCGCGGTGCCGGTAGTGGCACATCAACGTGCCCCCTGTGCGCTGCGGGTGGTAGTACTCACTGCGCGGAAAGCCGTAATCGACAAACAATGCCGCACCGCGCCCAAGCATCGTGCAAACGGTGCGTGTGAAGCCAGCCGCGGCCGCATGCGATTCCGTCACATAGTCGATGTCCACGCCGATTTCGGCATCGATCGCTGAAAGCAACGCCGAATCGTCATCGGAAAGCGTGAGCCCACGCTCACCCGGGCGCCGATCCTCGAAAACCAGCGCATCGTCGCGCGTGGCCACTCCGCGCTCATGCCAGATGCCGCCCATACGGGCAAAGAGTTTGACCGGCATCGCATCGAGCACCTCGTTGCCGAGCGCCACGCCTTCGAAGCGCTCGGGCAGCGCATCGAGCCAGCGCACGCGCGAGGAAAGCGGCCCGGCGAGCGCTTCAATCGTCTCGCGCTGCCGTGCCCTCAATTCGCCGGATAGCTCGACAATCGAATAACTGTCGAACCCGACGCCCAGCGCCTCGAGCGCTACGATGAGGCCTGCGGCGAGGCGCCCCGTGCCTGCGCCGAATTCCATCAAATGCCGCGTGCCGCTCGCTTCGAGCGCCTGTGCGACGGGCTGCGCCAGCGTTCGCGCGAAAAGCGGCGAGAGCTCGGGTGCCGTGACGAAGTCGCTGCCGTCCTTGGCGAGACGGCCGAATTTGCGGGCGCCCCCGCTGTAATAGCCCAATTGCGGGCAATAGAGCACGCGTTCCATGTAGCGGTCAAACGGCAGCCAACCGCCGGCCGCGGCGATTTCGTCGCGGATCAGCGCGACGAGCGCCATAGACGCCGCGCGTGCGTCGGCGTCGGGAACGGGTAAACTATCGGGTTCGTGAGTGTTCCGATTCATCCCGCAATTGTAAATGACCGCTTTTCCCGAATCCCGCGCTGCTGCTGACGCCGAATTGACGCGTGCCGCGCCGGCTGCGCGCGTCGTTCTTGTGACGGGCGGCGCCCGGCGGATCGGGCGCGCGCTGGCGCTCGGCTTCGCCTCGAACGGGTGGGACGTCGCGGTGCATTACGGCGCCTCGCGGGCTGAGGCGAAAGCGACCGTCGCCGAGATCGAGGCGCTGGGCCGTCGCGGGGTCGCCCTCCATGCCGATCTCGCCGTCGAGACGGCGGTCGAGGGACTGGTGCCGGCTTGCACCGCTGCGCTCGGGCGGCCCGTGTGCATCGTCAACAATGCGTCGCTCTTCGAGGAAGACACGGCGCTCGATGTCGGCTACACGATGCTGAGCGGGCTCATGTCGGTCAACTTGGGTGCGCCGCTTGTGCTCGCGCGCAAGCTTTACGAGGCCACGCCGGAAGCGGCGCGCGAAGACGAGACGTTGCGTGCGGTCGTGATCAACGTGCTCGATCAAAAGCTGTACAACTTGAACCCGGATTACCTGTCGTACACGCTGTCGAAAGCCGCGTTGCAGACGGCGACTGTGACGCTCGCGCAGGCGTTGGCGCCAAAAGTGCGCGTCGTCGGGCTCGCTCTGGGGCTGACGCTGCGCTCGGGGGATCAAACGTCCGAGAGCTTCGCCGCCGCGCATCGCGTGACGCCGCTTAAGCGAGCGTCGCGGGTGGAGGATGTGGTGGCTGCGGCTTGCTATCTTGCCGACGCGCGGGGCGTGACGGGTTCGACACTGATCGTGGATGGCGGCCAGCACCTCGTGCCACTGCCGCGTGATGTGATGTTCTTGACGCAGTAATGGACGATGCGCGAACGGGGCGACGCCTCGTTGGCCCATCTTCGTTGGCCTTCAGCGGGCGCAGGATGCACGCGAAGCGATGGTGATGCTGAAGCGACCTTGAAGTGACCTTTGAACCGACTGCGCCGGCGCGAGCCGCGTTTTTGCGCGATATGAGCCCGCTGGAACCGGCGGGTTGAACAGGCGGGTTATATGCGCGATAAGCACGCGATAAACACGCCGAGCATTTTTGATTGGAAGAAACATGGTTGCCGCTCTCCTCGATCCCCGGCTCGCTGATTGCCGCAGGCTTTTCCTGCGCAACTACGAGATCTACATCAACATCGGCGTGCACGATTTCGAGAAGCGCGGTGAGCAGCGCGTCGTCATCAACGTCGAGCTGTTTGTGCCGCTCAAAGTGACGACACCCGTCGAAGACAAGCTGCATGAAGTCGTCGATTACGACTTCATGCGCGCGACGATCGCCCGGCGCGTTGGCAAAGGGCACATCCATCTGCAAGAGACGCTTTGCGACGATGTGGCGAACGCGATGCTCGAGCACCCGAACGTGCGCGCTGTGTGCGTGTCGACCGAGAAGCCCGATGTCTACCCGGACTGCGATGCGGTGGGTGTCGAAATCTTTCGCTTGAAAGAGGTATCAGCATGAACGCGCCCGAGATGGCCGCAGCAGAAGGGGCAACTGACGAACGCGCAACGCACGCTGAGCCAGCGGCCGATGCATCTGGCGATTCGCCGGCACGCCCCGTGCTGACGCGTCGCGAGCAAAAGGCCGCGTACGAGAACAACAAGCTCTTCAAGCGGCTTGCGCGCCAAGTCGGCCAGGCGATCGGTGATTTCAACATGATCGAGCAGGGCGACAAGGTGATGGTCTGCATGTCGGGAGGCAAGGATAGCTATGCGCTACTCGACATTCTGCTGCGCTTGCGCGAACGCGCGCCGATCGAGTTCGACATCGTGGCGGTCAACCTCGACCAGAAGCAGCCTGGGTTCCCCGAACACGTGCTGCCGGAGTATCTGACGAGCCTCGACGTGCCGTTTCATATCGAGAATCAGGACACGTACAGCATCGTGAAGCGGCTCGTGCCCGAGGGCAAGACGACGTGCTCGCTTTGCTCGCGGCTGCGACGCGGCATTCTTTATCGCGTCGCGGGTGAACTGGGGGCGACGAAGATCGCACTGGGGCACCATCGCGACGACATTTTGCAGACCCTCCTGTTGAACCTGTTCTACGGTGGCAAGCTGAAGGGCATGCCGCCGAAGCTGCAATCGGACGATGGCAAGAATGTCGTGATCCGGCCGCTCGCGTACGTGAAGGAAACCGACCTCGAAAAGTACGCCGAGTTGCGCGAGTTCCCGATCATTCCCTGCAACCTGTGCGGCAGTCAGCCCAACCTCAAACGCGCTGAAATGAAGGCGTTGATCCGTGATTGGGACAAGCGTTTTCCGGGGCGCGTCGACAACATGTTCAGCGCACTCTCGAACGTGGTGCCATCGCACTTGATGGATGCGAATCTCTTCCCGTTCGCCGGTTTGAGAGCGACGGGCACGGCCGATCCGCTGGGCGATGTCGCCTTCGACGATGAGCCATGCTCGCCGAATTCGAGCACAGCGGATTCGCTGGATTCGGCAAACCCGGGAGAGCGCCGCGAAGCGACACTCACACAGCGCATTTCATTTGCGCAGTTCGACGATCTTTGAGCCGCCACCTAAATCAACGGCCTTGGCCGTTGGCGCGCGCGGCCAACGGCATAAAGACTTAACGGCCGCCCGCTCTCGGCGACCCGGACGGTTTCGAACGGCTCGGTAGCCCTTAGCCAGTGCGGCCTTTCTGACATTGGCCTGAGAGGGGCGATGATAGAATTTGTTCTCACGTCCTACTTTTCCGCCGACGCAATGAACATCGTTATTTTGGCTGCAGGCGCGGGCAAACGCATGCGTTCGGCGTTGCCGAAAGTGCTCCATCCTCTGGCTGGCCGGCCGCTTCTTTCGCACGTCATCGATACGGC
>NZ_DATJJF010000054.1:0-24332 GCF_035492435.1 Trinickia sp. | reverse complement strand
CACTTTGGCGAGCACTGTCGCTACGGTTTACAACCGCAAATGCCGAGATCTGCCATCGCTATGCTATCCCGAGTGCCGGTCTTGTCTGGAATGCCGGCGACGTGTCTCCATCCGAGCCAGGAGCAAGCATCGACAAAGTTTTTTCATTCGAGACGCATGTCACGCTGCAAGACATAGCTCTCATGCTCGCGGACAATGCATCTAAAGAATCGCATCGAGAGCGCGAGATTGAGCGAATTGCGCAACAGTGGTCGGCCTGGATTCGATCCTAGACGCGAAGCAGAGTTGGAGAGGAGGGGCGGCACACTGCGAAAACGCAGCGGTAATGGCCACCCACGAGTGGATTATCCGCCCGCGACGACGACCCAAATAAATATTCTTTCGAGCCGAGAACCATGGCAATGAGGATACCAAAGAGTGTATCGAGCGCTCGCATCACGCCGTCGTCGACCCGGATCTGTTTCGCCGCAAGCAGGAATTCACGGCCCGACGCTAGCGCCCCCTCAGCTCGACCTCGTCGACTGCATATTCACCCATGAACGCCAAGCCTTTACCGCTCCAGCCGAGTGAGATTCGGTCGCAGCCAATGACCACATCTCCGCGACAGATGGTGACCGGCAATCGACAACACCCCGCGCCGACGCCTGCCCCCTAACCATTCGGACGACTACCCCCATTCGCCGCCGAGGTACACTCTCGCCCTGTACTCGCAAGCACCAAAAGCACGATGGGCAATCAAATCGACGCACCCGCCGAGACCGGCATCGCCACTGCGCACACGCCAATGATGCAGCAGTATCTGCGCATCAAAGCGGACCATCCCAGCACGCTCGTCTTCTACCGGATGGGCGACTTCTACGAGCTCTTCTTCGAAGACGCGGAAAAGGCCGCGCGACTGCTCGATCTCACCTTGACTCAACGCGGCGCATCGGCCGGTAACCCGATCAAGATGGCGGGCGTCCCGCATCATTCTCTCGAGCAATACCTCGCCAAGCTCGTAAAGCTCGGCGAATCCGTTGCCATTTGTGAGCAGATCGGCGATCCGGCCACGTCGAAAGGCCCCGTTGAGCGCAAGGTCGTGCGCGTGGTCACACCGGGCACGCTCACGGACGCAGCCTTGCTCGCCGACAAGAACGACGTCTACTTGCTTGCGATGTGCGCGGCACATAACAAGCGCGGCGTCGTCAGTGCGATCGGCCTGGCATGGTTGAACCTCGCAAGCGGGGCGCTGCGGCTAGCCGAGGTTGCGCCCGGCCAGCTCGGCACCGCGCTGGAACGCATTCGCCCCGCCGAAATTCTCGTGGCCGACGCACCCGCCGAGTCACTGCCCACCGGCCTCGCGGGCGCTCTCACGCGCGTACCCACTTGGCACTTTGACGTCGCATCGGGCAAGCAACGGCTCTGTGATCAGCTCGATGTCGCCAGCCTTGACGGCTTTAGCGCCGAATCGCTCACGAGCGCGTGCGGCGCAGCAGGCGCGCTGCTGCTTTACGCTGCGGCCACACAGGGCCAACAATTGCGCCACGTGCGCAGCCTCAAAGTCGAATACGAATCCGAGTACATCGGCCTCGACCCCGCCACGCGCCGCAACCTCGAGCTGACCGAAACGTTGCGGGGCGGCGAATCGCCGACGCTGTGCTCACTGCTCGACACCTGTTGCACGACGATGGGCAGCCGCCTGTTGCGTCACTGGCTTCATCATCCGCCGCGCGACGCAGCGCGTCCCCAGGCGCGCCAACAAGCGATCGGTGCACTGCTCGATGCCCCTTCGCAAGTTGGCCTCGATTCGCTGCGAACGGCGTTACGGCGTATCGCCGATGTCGAGCGCATCACGGGGCGCCTCGCGCTCTTATCAGCGCGCCCTCGCGATCTATCGAGCCTGCGCGACACCTTCGCCGCGCTCCCCGCACTGCGCGAGCAAGCAACGCTCGCAGCCGGTGGCTCGGCGTCGCTCGAACGCATCGCCGCGGAGCTCGAGCCGCCGTCCGAGTGTTTCGATCTGCTTAAGCGCGCCATCGCCGAAGAGCCGGCCGCCATGGTGCGTGACGGAGGCGTGATCGCGCGTGGTTATGACGCCGAACTGGACGAGTTGCGCGACATCTCGGAAAACTGCGGGCAATTCCTGATCGACCTCGAGGCACGCGAGCGTACACGCACGAACATCGCCAACCTCCGCGTCGAATACAACAAAGTGCACGGCTTTTATATCGAAGTCACTCGCGGCCAGACCGACAAGGTGCCCGACGACTATCGCCGTCGCCAGACGCTCAAGAATGCGGAGCGCTACATCACGCCCGAGTTGAAGGCATTCGAAGACAAGGCTTTGTCGGCGCAGGAACGCGCGCTTGCACGTGAGCGATCGCTCTACGATGCCGTGCTGCAAGCATTGCTGCCGTTCATCGAAGATTGTCAGCGCGTTGCCGCTGCGCTGGCCGAGCTCGATGTGCTCGGTGCCTTCGCGGAACGTGCACGCTCACTCGACTGGGTCGCGCCAACGTTCTCGTCGGAAGCCGGCATCGAGATCGAACAGGGCCGGCACCCCGTCGTCGAAGCACAGGTCGAGCAGTTCGTCGCGAACGATTGTCGCCTGAACGCCGAGCGCAAGCTGCTTTTGATCACGGGCCCGAATATGGGCGGTAAATCGACGTTCATGCGGCAAACGGCGCTCATTGCGTTGCTCGCCTACGTCGGCAGCTATGTGCCCGCGCGGCAGGCCTCTTTCGGCCCGATCGATCGCATTTTCACGCGGATCGGAGCCGCCGACGATCTCGCTGGCGGCCGTTCAACGTTCATGGTGGAAATGACGGAAGCGGCGGCAATCCTGAACGACGCCACGCCGCAAAGCCTCGTGCTGATGGACGAAATCGGACGCGGAACATCGACGTTCGATGGTCTCGCACTCGCTTGGGCAATCGCGCGGCATTTGCTCGCGGCCAACGGCTGCCATACGCTCTTTGCCACGCACTACTTCGAGCTGACGCAACTGCCTGCCGAATTTGCGCAAGCCGCCAATGTGCACCTCTCGGCGGTCGAGCATGGACACGGCATCGTGTTTCTTCACTCGGTAGACGAAGGCCCCGCCAGTCAGAGCTATGGGCTGCAAGTCGCACAACTTGCGGGTGTCCCTTCAGCAGTCATTCGCGCTGCGCGCCGGCATCTGGTTCAACTCGAGCAGCAGTCGGTTGCGCACGCGGCGCCACAGCTAGACCTCTTCGCCTCAGCCACCTTCGTAGAAGATGCAGTCAACGAGGACACCCCTGACTCGACGCCCCACCCCGCGCTCGAGCGCTTACGCGCCATCGATCCGAACGAGTTGAAGCCCCGCGACGCGCTCGATCTCCTTTATGAGTTGCAGGAGCTCGCGAGCGTTCATGACACTCACCGTTGAGCGCGAGATGAGTCGTCGCGTCCTGAGGATCGTCGCGTCCGCCGTCGCACTGCTCGCCGCCCTCTCGTGCACGTGCGAAGCCGAGGCTGCCAAGCCACGCTTCGCTTTCGGGATCATCGCTGGACCTGCGCACAGCGCGCCCGACGAAACGGCAACGCAGCGCCTTCTCGACGTGATCGGCCACGAGCAGCTTGCGTTCGTCGTCTACGACGGCAACCTCAAAGGTGCAACGCAACGGTGCGACGACGCGCTCTACGAACAAAGGCAGCAAGTTCTCCAAAGTTCGCGCGTCCCACTCATCTTCATTCCGGGCCAGCACGACTGGGCGGACTGCGACAGCGCGCAAGCGGGCGGCTATGACGTCACTGAACGTCTCGATTTTCTGCGGCAGACAATCTTCGCCGACAATGCATCACTCGGACAATCGACGCTGGCATTGACACGCGAAAGTGAAGTGGCGCGCTTTCACGCGTATCGCGAAAACGTGCGGTGGCAAGTCGACGGTACGGTATTCGTCGGCCTGAACGTGGTGGGAGGCAATAACCATTACCTGAATGCCGGTGGCCGCAACGGGGAGTACGACGATCGCGCGATCGCCACGGCATTTTGGCTCGAGCATGCAGCGCAATACGCGAGGCGTCGCCACGCCCATGCTCTCGTCGCCTTCATGGAGGCGGACCCCAACTTCAAGCGTGGCAAACACGCCGAGCAGTTCTCTTGGCTTCGATTCGGCCGCCGACTTCCCCGCGATGGCTACATCGAGTTCAAACGAAGCCTCGTCAAGGCAGCCAAGACGTTTCCCGGACCAATCGTCATCGTGCATGCGACGCCGCATGCGCTGCCTCGCGGCTTTTCGATCGACCAGCCGCTTTACGATGACAACGGCGAGCACCTCGCCAACCTGACTCGGATCGAATTCGGCCCAAGAGAAGCAATGACGCAGTGGATCCGCATCGAGGCCAATTTTGCCAAGGCGCCGCCGTTTCAGGTCTCGGTGAGGCAGATACCGAGGACGCTGCCTCAACCGCCCGCCGAACCGTTACCGGGCGAAGACTCGGCACCGGCATTCACCCCGAGCGCATCGGGCGTGATGCCCGCCCCAGCGCCCGTGCCTCCCGGCGCACCGACCGACGAGCCGCCGTTGCTGCCGTTGCTGCCGGAACCACAAGCCCCAACCTTGCCCGCGCCCGAACCGGCGCCAGATCAGCCACCGGACGGTGCGACGGACCAAGATTCAATGCAGCGTGGGACCTGAGCGATCCTCCTCGTCATCGTCGTCCCCAAGGACTTCAATGCCATCCGCCCCGTGGGCATGCTCGTGCTCGATTTCGTCCTGCGTCGCCGGACGCACTTCCTTCACCGTTAGCGCAAACCGCAACGCCATGCCAGCAAGCGGATGATTGCCGTCAAGCACGACTTTGTCTTCCGCAAGATCGGTCACGGTATAGATGAGCGTATCGGCTTCGTCGTCGCCGTCTTCGGGGGAACCTTCGAACTGCATTCCGACTTCCAGCGGCTCGGGGAAGCGGTTGCGCGGTTCGATCTTCACGAGTTCCGGATCGTACTCGCCGAAAGCATCTTGCGGCTCAAGTTGGATCTGCGCCTGGAAGCCCGGTTCATGCCCGTCGAGTTCTTCCTCGATCTTAGGGAACGTGCCATCATAGCCGCCGTGCAGATAGACCATCGGCTCGTCACTTTCCTCGATGAGGTTGCCTTGCGCATCCGACAGCCTGTAAGCGACCGATACGACGGTGTTCTTCGCGATTTTCATTCGGACTCTCCAAAATACCTTCTCATTATACGATGCCCCAGCGGTCCCCCGCCCTCCCGAGCTCCGTCGTTGCCCCCACCACTTCTGCGGTCTGCCCCCCGCCGCCCGACGCGCCCACACCGCTTTTAGGCGGCTTGACCCCAGCGCAGTTCATGCGGCGATACTGGCAAAAGAAGCCGTTGTTAGTCCGTCAGGCAATTCCCGGTCTCGCCGCGCCGCTCTCGCGTGACGAGTTGTTCGAACTAGCCGCCAGCGACGACGCGCAAGCCCGCTTGATCACGCGCTTTCGCGGCAAATGGCAACTCGAGCACGGACCATTTGACGCAGAGGAGCTGCCCAGCACCAAGCGCCGTGAGTGGACACTGCTCGTGCAAGGTGTCGATCTGTATCACGAGCGCGCGCGCGCTTTGCTGGACCGATTCCGCTTCGCGCCCGACGCCCGGCTCGACGATTTGATGATCTCCTATGCCACTGACGGCGGCGGCGTAGGGCCGCATTTCGATTCCTACGACGTCTTTCTGCTACAGGTGCACGGCAAGCGCCGCTGGCGGATTTCCGCGCAAAAAGACCTGACGTTGAAAGACGGACTGCCGTTGAAAGTTTTACAGCATTTCGAACCGCAGGATGAGTGGGTGCTCGAGCCGGGCGACATGCTTTATTTGCCGCCCCACATTGCCCACGACGGTGAAGCCATCGGCGAATGCATGACCTGCTCGATCGGCTTCCGTTCGCCGTCGGCGCGCGAGCTTATCGGCGAGTTTCTTTACCATCTCGCCGAACGCGGAATGGCGTCGCGCCGCGTGCGCGACGATGAACGTTATCGCGATCCGAACCAGGAAGCGGTCACCCGCCCGGCGCAATTGCCCGAGACGTTCGTGGAGCAAGTCGGCGCGATCCTTGCTGGCATTCGCTGGAGCGATGAGGACGTTGCGTCGTTCCTCGGCAGCTATCTGAGCGAGCCGAAACCGCACGTGGTCTTCGATCCGCCCGAGCGGGCCGCAAGTGTCAACACGTTTGCCAGACAGGCCGCGCGAGCCGGCGTTCGACTCGATACCAAAACGGCTCTTCTATACGGCAAACGCAGTTACTTCATCAACGGTGAAGAACACCGCCTGCCGCCCCGAAAAAAATGGCTTACCGAACTGGCCGATCATCGTCGGCTAGAAGGGAAACGCTTTGTAACACTCTCAGCTGATTCGTCAATGACAGCGTTGCTACACGAATGGTATCTTGCCGGCTGGGTACGAATCGGCGCGCTTGCGTGAGAAAAGTCGTTCCTAACGATTGGAAATTTTTGTATGAGAAAGGCAACGTATTGACCCGATTTGTCGACGGTCAGTACGAAAGTGCATATAATTTCCGCCCAAGCCGTGGGGAAGATCCGCGCTTTGAATGTGCGTCCCGCCAAAGCGGCTAAGGTTGGTGTTGAAGCACATTTACCGGTAATTTTTCGCGCTGTTGCTTACCTTTAACCATAAAAGGACGTGATCATGAAGAAATCCCTCCTCGTTGCATCGTTGTTGGCTGCTGTGGCTCTGGCTGCGTGCAACAAGAGCAGCGACCAGACCTCGAGCGCGCCGGCGGCTAGCGACGCCACGGCTGCTTCGGCACCTGCTGCTGCTGCTTCGGACGCCGGCGCTTCGGCTCCGGCTGCTGCAGCTTCGGCTCCTGCCGCTGCTGCCTCGGATGCTGCTGCGTCCGCTGCTGCTCCGGCTTCGGGTGCAAGCCAGTAAGCACGCTGCTTACCGCACAAGAAAAAACCGGCCTTTGGGGCCGGTTTTTTCTTGCCTGCGCGAATCATAGAAAGCGTCCGCCCCTAGGCGCCACAGCTACCTTCAAAGCTCGTCAGCTCAACGCGAGCCACGCAAATCCGTCTTCCTGCGAAGCCGCCATCACGTCATCGGCAATCGTATCGAGCACCGCAGCCAACGCCGAGCGCGCCAGGTCCGGCCGATTGTTTTGCTGACTCAGATGCGCCGCAACGACATGCTGCAAACGGGAGCGATCGAGCGAGGCAAGAATGCTCGCAGCCGCATCGTTGCTGAGATGCCCGTGATTGCCGGAGATTCGCGCTTTCAACGACTGCGGATAACGGCTCGCCGCCAGCATGGCGGCATCATGATTGCATTCGAGCACTAGCCCTTCGCAGCCACTCAGGATCGCGGTGATGTGCGGCGTCGACATTCCCACATCCGTCAGGACACCCAAACGATGCACGCCGTCCGAAAAAGCGAACTGCAGCGGCTCGCGGGCATCGTGTGGCACGGTGTAAGGGTGCAACTCCAGATCGCGGATAGCAACGCTTTCGTCGCCCCATAGGACACGCAGATCGATATCGGCTTCGTCCGCGCCGACACTGCGTGCCGTACCCCAGCTCATGTAGAGCGGCACAGACCACTTGCGCGCGACGGTCAACGCGCCGCCGATGTGGTCGCTATGCTCATGCGTGATGAGAATCGCATCGAGCTGCTCGATCTTGCAATCAAGCCGCGCCAGACGGCGCTCAAGCTCTTTCGCGGAAAACCCACAATCTAGGAGAACGCGCGTCGTCGTGCTGCCGCTTCGCGCCTCCACGATAAGCGCGTTCCCCTCGCTGCCGCTGCCGAGGCTCGCAAAGCGCATGGCAAACTTAGTTCAGTTGCGCGTGCAACAGCGTGATGATCCGCTTCGCCTCGGTCGAGGTATCGACGTGGCCGTCCGCATCGACGATCGCCACCTGCGTATGGCTATCGTTCGCCGGTCGCACGTTGACGAGAAACTCGGGCCCTTGCTTATCGGCAGTCGGCTTGCGATAGAACAATTTGCCCAACAAGCCGTCGCGCTTCAACTCTTCCATCGAATCGGCATAGCGTACAAAGTAGATGCCTTTGACGCGGTCGCGATTATCGACCGTGAAGTTCGTGCGGTCGAGCGCAAGACCGACGCGAAGCCACGCACGGTCGAACGACTCCTGCAAATCGAGCGTCGGCTCGCCATCACTCATCTCGATTTTTGCCGGCGCCACGGCAGTTTGAGCATCGGCTAGCAGTTCTTTCGACTGCGCGTCGGTGAGGCCGAACTTCTGCATCAGCTTCGCCAGAAACACCGCTTCAAGCACCGGATTGCGCGGGCGCTCGACCCAGCGCGAAGAGTCCCCTTCCCGCCCCGTCAACATTTCTTCGAGCGCGCTATGCGTGATCGAAATATCGGTGGTGCCGTCAGGGCCGCGTTCGACGAGCGTCGCAAAGCGGTCGCGTGTGCCCGAAGAATAGGCAAAATCGATGACGCGGCCGATGGTGCGGCGGAACCAGTCATCCGGAATGTTGGCGCGATTCTCTGCCCAGTCGGTTTGCATGATGCCGATCGCGGGAGCGTCGGTCTTCAGCGCAAAGCCGTTTTCTTGCCAAAACTCTTGGATCTGCGGCCATAGCTCATCGGGAGAGCGGCCGTCGACGACGAGCCAACGGCGATCGCCATCGCGCTCGACATGCATGCCAAAGGGATCTTGCGCGCTCGGCATGCCTTCGATCAGATTGCCCGCGGCGGTCTTGCTGCGCTGAGGAGCACCGCCCAGGGCGGCGCCCACCGGCGGCGCCGTGTACTGCGATTGCAACCCGTTCGCCGTCAAGTCACCCGGCACCTGAAGGGCCGGCGCGGATCCTGTCGTCTTGTAATCGACCTTGTCACCCGAGAACCAGTCATTGAGCGTGTCGCAGCCTGCAAGCGAGGCCAACGCGAGCACGAGCGCCGCCGTGCGGACAGCATCAGTGGTAAAAGCGGAACGTTTCATGGAGCCCTTCGTGATGCCACGCGTGCCTGCAGCAATGCCGGAGCGTAGGTCGAGAATCGACATCGATTGATCGGATACGGTTGCCGGCTTACCCCCGAGCGGCCGGCACACGCCCAGCGAATCAGCGCAGTACGCCAGCCTCGCGCAACGCCGCACGCACCACCTCATGGCAGCGTGCATCGAGCGGCGTCAAAGGCAAGCGGATACCGCCTTCAATTTGCCCCATTTCCTGGAGCGCCCATTTCGCCGGAATCGGATTCGATTCGATAAATAGATGCTTGTGCAGCGAGAGCAAACGCATGTGAATTTCGCGCGCTGTTTTTGCATCGCCGGCAAGTGCCGCCTTGCAAAGCTCGCTCATCGCGCGCGGCGCGACGTTGGCCGTCACGGAGATATTGCCGTGCCCACCGAGCAGCATCAACGCAATCGCCGTCGGGTCGTCGCCACTGAATATGGAAAAGCCCGCCGGTGCGGACTTGATCAAATGCGCGGCGCGGTCGATATTGCCAGTGGCGTCCTTCACTCCGACGATGCCCGGCACCTGCGCGAGGCGCAAGATCGTCTCGTTCGACATGTCTGCCACTGTGCGGCCCGGCACGTTGTACAGGATGACAGGAAGATCGACCGTCTCGGCGATCGCCCTGAAATGGCGGTACATGCCTTCCTGCGTCGGCTTGTTGTAGTACGGCACGACTTGAAGCGTGGCATCCGCACCGACGGCTTTCGCCTGTTTCGTCAACTCGATGGCCTCAGGCGTCGAGTTTCCACCGGAGCCCGCGATGACGGGAATGCGGCCAGCCACATGCTCGACCGCCGTCCGGATCATGAGAATGTGCTCTTCGACAGTCAACGTGGCCGATTCGCCGCTCGTGCCAACCACCACGAGAGCATTCGTGCCCTCCTCGATGTGCCAATCGATGAGCTTGCGGAACGCTGGCAGATCGAGCCCGCCGCTATCGAGCATGGGCGTGACGATTGCGGGGATGCTGCCGCGAATGCGCATGTCGTTCTGGGTGCCGCTTGGGATGCCGTTAGCCATGAAACGCTATGAATCAGGTCGTGAAAGAGGGATTGTAGCGGATTAGCTGCTCAATTCGTAACGCGGCGGCATATTCGGCCAGCGCACACCGCTCGCATCGGCCGCAGGCTCCACGGCCTCGTGGACAGCGCAGATGCGCTGGACGAAAGCCGGCCGCGGCGCCGCCACGAACCCATCTTCAAATGCAATGACACGCAATCTGCCACGCACGGCTTCGAGCAGCTCACCAGGCGCGAGCAGAAACGCGGGATTCGATGGCTTACCGATTGTTTCATTGCCGCGCCCGAACGTCTCGTATAACAGCACTGCGCCAGGCTTCAGCACACTGAGAAGGCGCGGCAACAGCGGCCGGTGGAGATAATTTGTCACAATGACCGCCGCAAAACGCTGGTCTTCGGGCAACGGCCACGGGCTGCCGTCCTCGAGATCTGCACTGTGCGCCTCGACGCCTTCGATCCCACCCAGCAAGGCGAGCGCCGACGCATCGCGCTCCAGCGCAACGACGCGATGCCCACGCGCCGCCAACCATCGTGCATGCCGCCCACCGCCCGCCGCCACGTCGAGTACCGTGCCACCCGGCGAAATCAGGTGCGACCAGCGCACGAGCCAAGGCGACGGATCGCCTCCCGCATGTGACACGACGGTTGGCTGTGCGCCGGTCATGCTCTTCGCGGCATGGCCGCCTTCACTTTCCACGCGTTCACTCATGGCATCAGGAATACGCAAGGCCCATCGCCTCACGTACGTCGCGCATCGTTTCGGTGGCAAACTTGCGCGCTTTGTCACAGCCGTCGGCAACGATCGCGCGCAAGAGCGACGGATCGTCCATGTACTTCTGCGCGCGCTCGAGCATCGGCTGCTGCTCACGCAGGATGCCGTCGATGACGGGCTGCTTGCACTCGAGGCATCCGATGCCGGCAGACCGGCATCCGTTTTGGACCCAACGGTGCGTCGCCTCGTCGCTATAGACCTGATGCAGTTGCCAGACAGGGCATTTATCAGGATCGCCTGGGTCGCTTCGCCGCACGCGGGCGGGATCCGTCGGCATGGTGCGCACCTTTTTTGCGATCGTTTCGGCATCCTCACGCAAACCGATCGTGTTGCCGTACGATTTCGACATCTTCTGACCGTCAAGGCCTGGCATTCGCGAAGCCTCGGTCAGCATCACCTGAGGCTCGACGAGAATGATCTTGCGCGTGCCCTCGAGATAACCAAAGAGTCGCTCCCGATCGTTCATCGACAGGCTTTGCGACTCCTGAAGCAGCGCGCGCGCTTGTTCGAGCGCCTCATCCTCGCCTTCCTGCTGATAGGCGTTGCGCAGCTCGTGATACAGCTTCGAGCGCTTTCCGCCGAGCTTTTTCGCGGCTTCAATGGCTTTCTCTTCGAAGCCGGGCTCGCGGCCGTACAGGTAATTGAAGCGCCGAGTGATCTCGCGTGTCATCTCGACATGCGGGATCTGATCCTCGCCGACGGGCACGAGCGACGCCCGATAAAGCAGGATATCGGCCGCCATCAGGACGGGATATCCGAGAAAGCCGTAAGTCGACAAATCCCTGTCCTTCAGCTTTTCCATCTGCTCCTTGTAGGTCGGCACGCGCTCGAGCCAACTGAGCGGCGTACTCATGCCGAGCAACAGCGCGAGCTCGGCGTGCTCTGGCACACGGCTTTGGATGAAGAGGGTTGCCTGCGTCGGGTCGATCCCAGCGGCAAGCCAATCGATGAGCACTTCCCAGACGTTGCCTTCGATGACTTCGGGCGTTTCATAGTGCGTGGTCAGCGCGTGCCAGTCGACGACGCTGAAGAAGCACGGGTATTCCGCCTGCAGGCGCACCCAGTTCTTCAGCACGCCGTGGTAGTGACCGAGATGCAGCGAACCTGTGGGTCGCATGCCGGAGACAATGCGGTCGGGAAACATGGTCTAGTTAAGGAGCGAAACCAAAGGGGCCAGGATGAACGTCAGGGCGTCGTAGCCGAATCCGACGAGCGGCCGGAGCCAAAACTTCGTCAGAATGCCCGTGAAAACGAGTGCCATCACGATAAAGAAGCCGTAAGGCTCGAGTCGCGCGAGCCCGATCGCCTGACGAGGTGGCAGCAGCGCCGTCAATATGCGGCCCCCATCGAAAGGAGGAAGCGGAAACAGATTGAGCACGCCCAACACGAGATTCACGCCGACGCCGGCTGCGGCCATGCGCGTAAAGAAAGGCTCCACGACCGAAAGCCACGCAAGCGCCACGCCCACCAGCGCCCAAATGAGTGCCTGGGCAAAGTTGCACGCCGGCCCCGCCAGCGAAACCCACAAGCTGCCCCAACGTGGATTGCGTAGATTGCGGAAGGCGACGGGCACCGGCTTCGCATAGCCGAACATGAACGCCCCACCCGTTAGGAAGTAAAGCACCAGAGGGATCGCGATCGTGCCGAGCGGATCGATATGACGAACAGGGTTCAGGGACACACGCCCCATCATATAGGCGGTGTTGTCGCCAAGCAGCCGTGCCGCATAGCCGTGTGCCGCCTCGTGCAGCGTGATGGCGAAGATCACCGGCAGCGCGTAGACCGCGATCGTTTGTATTAGAGAAGAGGGATCGTCCATAGTCGGCTATTGTAACAAGGGGCCTGGGTCGCGGCGCTCATCGGCCAAATGGTCAGCCTTCTTACCCTTTTTTCACAGTCCTTGCCTGATGTTCGCCACGCGACGCCCCCGCCTTTCAAGACTCCGCAAGGCCGAACGGCTCGAGAGCGCCACAGCCCGCACGCACAAGCAGGGGTTCGTCGGCTGTGAGATCGATGACCGTCGACAGCTCGCGCAAGCACGCGCCGCCATCGATGACAAGCTCGACCTGCTTTTCGAGCCGGGCGCGGATTTCCTCGGGATCGTTGAGCGGTTCACGATCGGGCGGCAGAATCAACGTCGTCGCAATGAGCGGCTCGCCCAGCACATCGAGCAGCGCATGCGTGATCGCGTGATCCGGCACACGCAGCCCGATCGTCTTGCGCGAGGGGTGTGAGAGGCGCCGCGGCACCTCCTTCGTCGCCTGCAGGATGAACACGTACGGCCCCGGCGTTACCGACTTGATGAGCCGGAACTGGCGGTTGTCGATCATCGCAAACGCTGCAAGCTCCGACAGGTCGCGCACGAGCAGCGACAAATGCTGCCGCTCGTCGAGTCCGCGGATGCGGCGCAATCGGCTGACCGCCTCCTTGTCGTCGAGCCGGCACGCGAGCGCATAGCTCGAGTCGGTCGGCAGCGCGACCACCCCGCCGTCCTTGATGATCTGGACAGCTTGCGCAATGAGCCGCGGCTGCGGATCGTCGGGATGAATCCGAAAAAATTGGGACATGGAAGAATGCCGGCGCAGCGCCGGGCAGGATAGCCCAGGAGCCCTTAAAGCCAGCGCTCCCAGACAGGCTTCAAACCGGCCGGCAGGGGGGGCAGCGCGCCGAGCTCGACGCGACCCTCGCCGGGCGCATGAAAATCCGACCCGCGCGACGCCTCGAAACCGAAGCGGCGGGCCACGTTGGCATATTCCCGATATTGGTCGGGGGTGTGGCTGCCCGTGACGACTTCGATCGCCAGGCCGCCGAGATCGATGAACTCGGCAAATAGCGCGTCGAACTGCAGCGGGGTATAGCGATAACGCCCGGGATGCGCGATCACTGCCACACCGCCCGCGGCCTTGATCCACGACATGGCATCCGCAAGCGCCGCCCATCGGTGCGGCACAAAGCCGGGGTTGCCTTCGCCGATGAGCCGGTCGAACACATCGGCCGCCGATTTGGCGTAGCCGTTGTCGACCAGAAAACGCGCGAAATGGGTTCGCGAGACAAGGTCTGGGTTCGACACGTAACGCAAGGCGCCTTCGTAGGCGCCCGGAATCCCCATTGCCTCGAGCGCCTTGCCGATCGACTCGGCGCGTGCCGTGCGCCCGTCGCGCGTTGCCCGCAATCCTTCCAAGAGGGCCGCGCAACCGGGCTCGATGCCAAGCCCCACCACATGGACGGTGCGCTCCGCCCAGGTCACCGAAATTTCGACGCCCGACACGTAGCACATGCCGAGCGCTTCAGCCGTTTCGCGCGCTTGCGCCTGACCGCCGATCTCATCGTGATCGGTGAGCGACCAAAGAGTGACGCCGCCCGCATGCGCGCGCTGCGCTACTTGGGCGGGCGGGAAAAACCCGTCGGAGACGTTGGAATGGCAATGCAAATCAGCGTTCATGTGCCCATTTTACTGCATTGCGGTCTAAGGCTTCGGACGCCGGTTCGCGCCGCGGCGCCTACCCCCTTGCTCACGGCCCGCTCACTTGATAGAACGGCAAATTGACCGCTTCCCTACCCTGCGCCTGAAGGAAGTCCCCTTGAGGGAAAGGACGGGAGCCCTGGGGACACCTCGCTGTCCTTTTTCGTCTTGACGAACCCTGAAGGACGAAATTAGCTGCGCAACTGATCAAGTGCAAAACGCCTCGATCAGGGCTGCCACCTGTTCCGGCTGATCGTGGTGAACCATGTGTCCAGCCCCCTCGATCAGCGCCTCGCGCCAATTGCGGAATGCACGAAAGCGCGCTTTGAACTCGTCGAGCGGAATCGATCCAGCCAGCATGGCTAGCGTGGGCGAAGCAACCGCCTCGACATGCAAGACCTTCGCCGTCACGTTGGCCCAGATGGCCATCACTTCGTCGAGTCGGTAGAGCAGCGGACCACGCAGCTTGTGCGCCGGATCGGCCAGCAGCACATATCGGCTATCCTCGCTGCACCTCGACCAGTGCTGCGCCAGGAAACGCGCACGCTCGGGCGCAAGACGCGGGTTGGTCTTGACGAGGCGAGCCGCGACGTCCTCGAGCGTGTCGTAACTACGCAGCGACGGCGCCACGCGAAGATCGTCGAGCCATGTGGCGAGCCGGCGCGGTGCCTGGCCGGCATGTGCCGGTGCCAGGCCGAACCCCTCGAGATCGACCACACTGCGCACACGCTCGGGCCGCACCCCTGCGTACAGGCCGACGACGTTCGCACCCATGCTGTGCCCCACCAGATTGACCTGGCCCGTCGGCGCGTAATGATCGAGCAAACCATCGAGGTCGGCCAGATACTCGTGAAACCAGTAGTGACCGCCGCCTTGCGCGGCGACAGGCCAGTCCGACAGCCCAAAGCCGCGCGCATCGGGTGCGATTACCTGCCATTCACCCCGCAGCGCATCGACGACGAACTGGAACGAGGCCGAAACGTCCATCCAGCCGTGCAGCATGAAGAGCATGGGAGCATCGGGGTCGCCCCAGCGACGCACATGCAGCTTGACGCCGCGCACGGTGACGAAATCCGATTCGGAAATATTCATCGATGACCGCCCAAAAATCGCATGGTCGTTCGATTATAGGGGACGGTATGCGCCTTGTACGCAACGGACGTGGCAAAGTCGAGAACCCACTCCAAAGAGCATCCGGGCGCGACTCGGGACGATAATCCATATGGACGCGGGCTACTCGCTCGCCTGCCCTGCTCCGGATTCGGCTTGCGCGACGAGGGCTGCCAGCTCCGTTTCGTCGAAACCCGCGTCGCGGCGCGCCTCGAAATTGAACGGTCCACGCAAGCGCGGCGCGCGGTATTGCTCGGCGAGACGCAGGTACGTGCTGTGCGGATCGAGCCCGCGAGTCTCGCACAGATGGCGAAACCAGCGATTGCCGATCAGCACGTGACCCACCTCATCGCGCAGGATGACATCGAGGATGGCGGCCGAGTCGAGGTCTCCTGCCTGCACAAGTCGCGCACGAATCGGCGGCGACGCATCGAGTCCGCGCGCTTCGAGCGTGCGCGGCACCAGGGCCATGCGGGCCAACACATCGCCCGACGTGCGTTCGCACATTTCCCAGAGCCCGTCGTGTGCCGGAAAATCGCCGTAAGCGTGACCGAAATCGGCGAGTCGCGAGACAAGCAGTGTGAAGTGATGCGCCTCTTCCGCCGCAACGCGCAGCCAATCGTTATAAAACGCCTGCGGCATGCCGGCAAAGCGCCAAACGGCATCGAGCGCAAGATTGATCGCGTTGAACTCGATATGCGCGAGTGCATGCAGCAGCACCGCCCGACCTTCCTCGGACTGCATGCTGCGTGGCCGCAAGAGCCGCGGCGAAACCAGCGGCGGCCGATCGGGGCGGCCAGGCAAACCAGGCGGCTCGGCAATGTCTTCGTGCGGCAGGCAGGCCGCCTCACCCGTCGCGGCGCGGGCATGCAATGCCCGCACCGCATTGGCTTTTGTCGTGGGATCGCGCTCGAGCAGCGCATGGAGCGCCGCGCGGCGCAGGCAATGCTGGACCATTTACAATAGATGATTCGACACCCGCGTCACTATCGACGCACCGCCAGGGAGCCCTTCCACAGGCCGCCCGGCGACGCACGAAAGAGGAGACATCGTGGCGATCTACAAGCTGGGCGATTACGCCCCTACTATCGACGAAAGTGTCTTCGTCGCCGATACGGCGACCATTATCGGTCAAGTCACGCTCGAGGAAAACGCCAGCATTTGGTTCGGCGCCTCGATCCGCGGCGACAACGAGCCGATCCGCGTCGGCAGAGGCTGCAATGTCCAGGAAAGCGCAGTGCTGCATGCAGACCCAGGCTATCCGCTCACGATCGAGGCAAACGTGACGGTCGGCCATCAGGCCATGCTGCATGGCTGCACCATTCGCGAAGGTGCGCTCGTTGGCATTCAGGCCGTTATCCTCAACGGCGCGGTGATCGGCCGCCATTGCTTGGTCGGCGCAGGCGCGGTGGTCACGGAAGGAAAAAGCTTTCCCGACCGGTCGCTGATCCTCGGCGCGCCGGCCAAGGTCGCGCGCGAGCTAACCGATGCGGAAGTCGCGCGCCTCGAAGAGATTGCGGCTGGCTATGTGGAGCGGCGCGAGCAGTTCAAGGCCCGCCTGGTGCGCATCGGTTAAAGGCAGCCGCCGGCATTCGATTTGCCTGCGCGCCCGGGTTTAACGGGAAGCGCAGCACCGTATCGACGTTTCAAGGAAGAAGTTGTGGAAGACGAGTTGCAAAAGTTCATGTTCAGCACCGGTCCCGTGCGGGGCGAGATCGTATCGCTGCGCAATACGTGGCGGGAGGTGCTCGCGCGCCGTCAATATCCGGCGCCGGTGCAGACCGTGCTCGGCGAGATGATGGCAGCTTGCGCGCTGTTGTCGGCAAACCTCAAGTTCGACGGCACGCTCATTATGCAAATCTTCGGGGACGGGCCCATCAAGATGCTCGTCGTCCAATGCAGTTCAAGCCTTGCCATGAGAGCGACCGCCAAGTTTTCCGGCGATCTTGACTCGGCATCGCCCACGGCTGAGCGCCTCAGCTTCCCAGAACTGCTCAATGCAACCGGCCATGGCCGCTGCGTCATCACCCTCGACCCGCGCGAAAAGTTCCCCGGTCAGCAGGCTTATCAGGGCATCGTACCGCTCAACGGTGAGAATGGGCCCCTGCAGTCGATTGCGGAAGTGCTCGAGCACTACATGCATCATTCAGAACAGCTCGACACGCGCCTTTGGCTCGCCGCCGATCACGACCGCGCCGTCGGCGTGCTGCTGCAAAAGCTGCCCGGCGACGGCGGCATCGTGCCCCACGCAGGCGAGCATGACGCCGACACATGGGCACGCGTCTCGATCCTCGGCGCGACTCTCTCGCGTGAAGAGTTGCTGAAAGAAGAGCCGCGGACGCTCTTCAAGCGGCTCTTCTGGCAAGAAAACGTGCAGCATTTTCCACCGAGCGCCGCGCACTTCGAATGCAGCTGCTCGCGGGAAAAAGTGGGCTCGATGCTGAAAATGCTCGGAGCGGCAGAGGTCGACAGCGTGCTCGAGGAGCAAGGTCGGGTCGAGATTCACTGCGAATATTGCAATCAGCGCTACGAGTTCGATCCCGTCGACGTGGCGCAGCTGTTTGCGGCGAGCGCGGTCACCACGAGTGTGACGCCCGCAACGGCGCAGCGCCATTAAGTCCGGCGCGCGACGTTTCGACTCGCCGTTTCGGAGACTGAAATGAACGTGTCGAAGCTCGCGACAGCAGGCATTCGCTGCTCTCTGTACCACGGGACGGCGGCGGCCGTCGTTGGCGCGCTGATCGGCGCGGCGTCCTTGACTGGCTGCGCCGTCGGCCCTCCGCCTGGCTCGGTTCTGAGCCGCCTTGCTCCGGACCAGCCCGGCGCGGCCTCGTCAGCAAGACCACTCACGCAAGCGGAGAAACAGCGCTACGACGAAATCGACGAGCAGGTGATGCGTGAGCAGAGGGCGTCCATGGACGCCAGCGCCTGGGTGCGGTATTACAACGGGCCTTACTATGCGTCGCCCGTGATCTATGGCTCGTATGGCAGCTATTACAACGGCTGGGGAATCGGCTATTCCAGCCCTGGCTATTACGGATGGTGGTGGTAAGGTAAGCAACGACGGCCCATCGCGGCCGCGAAATCAGCGCCCGTCCTTTTCACCGGCATGCTTTCTTTCGGCCTTGTCTGCCATCACGGCCTTTTCTGCTTCTCGCCCTTACCGTGCCGCCTGACGCGCGCAATCGATACGGGGTTCGGGACCACAGCGACGGGCGCCGCCGATACCTCGCCGCGCGTCGAGGTGTTGCTTGTGGCGAGCACAGCGACGGAGCTCGCTGCAGCATTGGGCGAAACGTATTGCACGAACACTTCGCCGTCCTTCACCATGCCCATCTCGAAGCGGGCTCGCTCCTCGACTGCCGCGGTCCCGCTTTGCAGATCTTGCACTTCTCCTTCGATGCGATCGTTGCGCAGCTTCTCGTCCGCATTTTTCTGCTGTTGCGCGTCGAGCTCCCCGCGCAACTCGTGCACGCGCAGCCAGCCACCATGCCCCCACCAGAGCGGATACTGGATCAGCACGAGCAAGACAAGAAGGACAAAAGTGACAAGCCGCATGCGAATAGCGCCGAGTATTCAGCGCCGCCCAGCGCAAAACACCGGGCGGCGTGCGAAGCAATCGGTAAGGAGAAGGCTGCGCGTCAACGCAGGTTGTAGAACGTCGATTTGCCCGGGTAGCTCGCGATATCGCCGAGATCTTCCTCGATGCGCAACAGTTGGTTGTACTTCGAGATGCGATCGCTGCGCGAGAGCGAACCCGTCTTGATCTGACCGGCGTTGAGGCCGACTGCGATATCCGCAATCGTCGAGTCTTCCGTTTCACCGGAGCGATGCGAGACGACTGCCGTATAGCCGGCGCGCTTGGCCATCTCGATCGCGGCGAACGTCTCGGTGAGCGTGCCGATCTGGTTGATCTTGATCAGGATCGAGTTGGCGATGCCCTTTTCGATGCCTTCCTTCAGGATGCGCGTGTTGGTGACGAACAGGTCGTCGCCGACGAGCTGGACTTTCTTGCCGAGCCGATCCGTCAGCGTCTTCCAGCCGTCCCAATCGCCCTCGTGCATCCCGTCTTCGATGGAGACGATGGGGAATTTGTCGACAAGCGTCGCGAGGTAGTCGGTGAACTCGCCCGACGACAACTGCAGCCCTTCGCCCGCGAGCTGGTATTTGCCGTCGTGATAGAACTCACTCGCAGCACAATCGAGGGCGAGCAGCACGTCTTCGCCCGCCCGATAGCCGGCCTTCTCGATCGCCTGCAGAATCGTCGACAGGCATTCGTCATTGCTGCCGAAGTTCGGTGCGAAGCCACCCTCATCACCCACCGCGGTGCTCATGCCACGATCGCCAAGAATCTTCTTGAGCGCATGAAACACTTCGGCGCCACAGCGCAGCGCTTCACGGAATGTCGGCTGGCTCACCGGCACAATCATGAATTCCTGAATATCGAGGCTGTTGTTCGCGTGCGCGCCGCCGTTGACGATGTTCATCATCGGCACGGGCAGCTGCATGGCGCCGGAACCACCAAAGTAGCGGTAAAGCGGCAGGCCGGCTTCCTCAGCGGCTGCCTTTGCGACAGCGATCGACACGGCCAGCATCGCGTTCGCGCCGAGGCGCGACTTGTTGTCCGTACCGTCGAGCTCGAGCAGCGTCTTGTCGAGAAACGCTTGCTCGGAAGCGTCAAGCCCCATGATCGCTTCGGAAATCTCGGTGTTGATATGCTCAACCGCCTTCAGCACGCCCTTGCCGCCGTACCGGCCGGCTTCGCCATCACGCAGCTCGATTGCCTCGCGCGAACCCGTGGATGCACCCGACGGCACCGCCGCGCGCCCCATCGTGCCCGACTCGAGCAGCACATCGCATTCGACGGTCGGGTTGCCTCGCGAATCCAAAATCTCACGGCCGATGATGTCTACGATTGCACTCATGATTTCCTCTAGAAATAAATTGAAACCCCGTTTGTGCTGCTTCTCTTTCGTCTTTCGCGCTTGAAACTGTCGGGATCGACATCAGCCGAAATCGCGCTCGAGAAACGGCGTGCGCTTCGCGACGGCGTCGAGCGCAACAAGCGTTTCGAGCAACGCCGCCATGCGCTGCAGCGGCACCGCGTTCGGGCCGTCGGACAGCGCACAGGGGGGATTCGGATGCGTCTCCATGAACAACCCTGCCACACCGGCGGCGACGGCCGCACGCGAGAGCACCGGCACGAATTCGCGTTGACCGCCCGAGCTCGTGCCCTGGCCGCCCGGCAGTTGCACCGAATGCGTCGCATCGAATACGACGGGCGCCCCTGTCTCACGCATGATCGCCAGTGACCGCATGTCCGACACGAGGTTGTTGTAGCCGAACGAAACGCCGCGCTCGCAGGCGAGGAAGCGATCCTCCGAGAGCCCCGCCTCACGCGCGGCGTCACGCGCCTTGTCGATCACGTTCTTCATATCGTGCGGCGCGAGGAACTGGCCCTTCTTGATATTGACGGGCTTGCCCGAGCGCGCGCAGGCTTGAATGAAGTCGGTTTGGCGGCACAGAAACGCCGGCGTTTGCAGGACGTCGACGACATCGGCCACGGGCCCGATCTCTTCGATCGAGTGAACGTCGGTCAACACCGGCACGTTCAACTGGCGCTTCACCTCGGCGAGAATACGCAGCCCTTCATCCATGCCGAGCCCGCGATACGACTTTCCCGAACTGCGATTGGCCTTGTCGTAGGAGGACTTGTAGATGAATGCGATGCCGAGCTTCGCGCAGATTTCCTTTAGCGTGCCGGCCGCGTCAATCGTCATCTGCTCCGATTCGACGACACAGGTGCCGGCGATCAGAAAAAAGGGCTTATCGAGCCCCACCTCGAAATCGCACAGCTTCATGCACTCTCCTTGTCTTCGACACGCGCTTGACGGCAGGTCAGCGCCGCTTCAACGAACGCCTTGAAGAGCGGGTGTCCGTCTCGTGGCGTCGAGGTGAACTCGGGGTGGAACTGCACACCGACGAACCACGGGTGAAGATCCTGCGACAACTCCATCATTTCGGGCAGATCCTCGCTCGGCGTGTGTGCGCTGATGACGAGACCGCCCGCTTCGAGTTGCGGCACATAGCGATTATTGACTTCGTAGCGGTGACGATGGCGTTCGTTCACATCCTTGCCGTAGATGCGCTCAGCCAACGTACCCAACTTGATCGGGCAGCGCTGCGAGCCGAGGCGCATCGTGCCGCCCAAATCGGACTCTTCATTGCGCGTCTCGACGCGGCCCTCGCGGTCGTACCACTCGGTGATGAGTGCGACGACGCGATCCGGCGTTTGCGGATTGAACTCGGTGCTGTTGGCCTCTTTCAGGCCGACCACATGACGCGCGAACTCGATGACGGCGAGCTGCATGCCGAGGCAAATGCCGAGATACGGCACCTTCGCTTCGCGCGCGTAGCGGATCGCTGCGATCTTGCCTTCGGTGCCGCGACGGCCGAAGCCACCCGGCACGAGCACGGCATCGAGATGGGAAAGGCTCGCGACGCCCTCTTCTTCGATCTGCTCGGAATCGATGTACTCGATGTTGACGCGTGTCGACGTATGCACCGACGCATGGCGCAGCGCCTCGATCAGCGACTTGTAGGACTCAGTCAGCTCTACGTACTTGCCGACCATCCCGATCGTCACCTCGTGCTTCGGGTTCTCCAGCTTCTCGACGATATCGGACCACATCGACAGATTGGCCGGATTCGGCTGGAGCTTCAATTCGTCGCAGATGATGCCGTCAAGGCCTTGATCGTGCAGCATCTGCGGAATCATGTAGATGCTGTCGGCGTCCCACACGGAAATCACCGCGTCTTCGGGCACGTTGGAGAACAAGGAAATCTTCTTGCACTCGTCGTCGGGAATCGGACGGTCTGCACGGCACAGCAGCACATGCGGCGAGATGCCGATTTCGCGCAGCTTCTGCACGCTATGCTGCGTCGGCTTCGTCTTCAGCTCGCCGGCCGTCGCGATGAACGGCACCAGCGTCAGGTGCACGAAGCACGCGCTGTTGCGCCCGAGGCGCAGGCTCATCTGGCGTGCTGCCTCGAGAAACGGCAGCGACTCGATATCGCCCACGGTTCCACCGATTTCGACGATCGCCACGTCGGGCTCGCCGCACGTCGCCGAGGCGGCGCCGCGCTCGATGAACGCCTGAATCTCATTCGTAATGTGCGGGATCACCTGCACCGTCTTGCCGAGATAGTCGCCGCGACGTTCCTTTCGAATCACCGATTCGTAGATCTGACCCGTCGTGAAGTTGTTGGCGCGGCGCATCTTCGTGCTGATGAAGCGCTCGTAATGCCCGAGGTCGAGATCCGTCTCGGCGCCATCTTCCGTCACAAAGACTTCCCCGTGTTGAAACGGGCTCATCGTGCCGGGATCGACGTTGATGTAAGGATCGAGTTTGAGAAGGGTGACTTTCAGACCGCGCGACTCGAGAATCGCGGCGAGGGAGGCGGCGGCAATCCCCTTACCAAGGGACGATACAACACCGCCGGTGACAAAAACATATTTGGTCATCGCTGCTTGCTCGCGGGAAAAACGGATTATACCTTGACATCCTCGCCCCTCAAGCGAGCTGCCCCAACGAAAACGCACGTCCAGCCCCTTTCACGCGTGCCTTCTGAGTCAGCGCCGCGGCCGCCAGCTACGAAGCGCTTTGCCCCGCCCTGAGCCCCTGCTGCCGCGACACCCTGCGCTGCGTTTTCAGGTCGCGAGCGTGCGCAACATCCGTTGTACCGCACGAGCGGTCTCGATCGGTTTTTCCATGGGGAACAGGTGGCTGCCTTCGAGCCATTCGAAACGATCGCGCACCGTGCGCTTCGTTGCCTCGAGCCCCAGCTGCCGGATTTCTTTCGAATGCGTGCCGGCAATAAAGCCCACCGGCACGGGAGCGCCGTGCGCGAGCCGCGCGCCCAGCGTGCGCGGCAACGTGCGGTAGATCAGATATTCGATCTGACGGTCGTACGCCAGCCCGCGTGTGCCGTCCGGCGCGGCTTGCGGAATACCGAAGTCGATGTAGTCGGAGAGCACACGCTCGTCCCAGCGCGCGAACGCCGGCTTGGCGCGGAAATGCCGCCACGCTTCGTCGCGGCTCGGCCATTGCGTGCGCCGCTTGCGCGTTGCGGCGGCCGGCGACAGACGCTCGTCGAGCCCGGTCCACTGCGACACGCGCAGCACGCCCACGCGCCAGCCCGCGACGATCGGCGAATCCAGCATCACCACCCCGCGCACCCAATGCGGGTGCTTGAGCGCCGCCATCATAGACAAATAGCCGCCCAGAGAATGTCCGACAAGCCATACGGGATGTTCGCCGCGGCGTCCGATTTCATCGAGCAGCTCCTCCACCAGATGCGGCCAGTCGCTCGTTACCGGATAGCGCGCATCGTGGCCGATGCGTTCGATGTATCGCACATCGTAATGGTCGGAGAGCTCCGCGAGCATTGTCCTGTATGTCGACGCGGGAAAGCCGTTCGCGTGCGAAAAGTAAATGATCTCTTTCAACCTCCGCTGCCTCCTCGTTGCCGTCACCGGTGGCGCCGCACGCCGCGCCGTACGCCGATCATCGATTGCAATGTTGCAGCGATGATCCCCGGATACAGGGTTCTCGCTGATCGAGCGGGATCGCACTCATTCGACCCACTCATTCGACCCACTCACTCAAACTTATTCACGAATTTTATTCAAGCAACCCGTTTGCGCATGCCTGGTGGAGCACCGCACGCTCGGGCTCGTCGCCGCTGCATATTAGCGATCCATCCAGTACCGGCGATGCGTGTCGCGATAGCGCTCGAGCGTGAAAGCCCCGTTGCCGTCCAACTCAACGCGCACCGCGCCTTCGAGGTCGGTCCGTGCAAGCTCTACGCCGCGCTCGGCAAAGCGGGACAAGACGATGCGATGAGGATGACCGAAACGATTGCGATAGCCTACCTGAAATATCGCCACGCGCGGATCGACCAAATCGAGGAACGGCTCAGTCGACGACGTTTTGCTGCCGTGATGCGCGACGATGAGCA
>NZ_DATJJF010000053.1:0-22472 GCF_035492435.1 Trinickia sp. | reverse complement strand
AGTTTCAATATGCGACAACTCCTTCTCCTGATCCTGCTGATCTTTGCGGGCCGCTGGCTCATCAAGGCAATTCGCGCGGCCGAGGCCGGCCACTCGCCGCGAGCGACGGCCGCCACCTCCGATGGTGCGCGCACGAGCGCGGCCGCCGGAGCCCGCTCGCTCGCCGAGCCCGTGGTGCGGTGCGTCGCCTGCGGCGTGCATGCGCCGAAGAGTGAATCGCTCTTCTCGGAAGGGCGGTACTTTTGTTGCGCCGAGCATGCGCGTCGCCACGCGGCGCGTGCGGCGGGCGACAGGTAACGAGCGATGAACGACGCCGGCTTGGTGCTGGACGACGGCGGCTGGCTGCGCGGCGCGCGCAAGCTGTCGTCGCCGAATTGGGAGGCGAGGCCTGACGGTGCGTTGCCGACGCTCATCGTCATTCACAACATCAGCCTACCGCCCGGTGAGTTCGGCGGCGATGCGATCGGTGAGCTCTTTCTCAATTGTCTCGACTGCTCGACGCACCCGTTCTACGATGAACATCTTCGCGGGTTGCGCGTGTCGTCACACTTTCTCATCCGGCGTGACGGCGCGCTGGAACAGTTCGTCTCCTGCGATGCGCGCGCATGGCACGCGGGCGCCTCCAACTTCTTCGGGCGTGAGCGGTGCAACGATTTCTCAATCGGCATCGAGCTCGAGGGCACCGATCACGTGCCATTCGAGGCGGCGCAGTACGAGAGCCTTGCTGCGCTCGTGCGGGCGCTCGTTGCACACTACCCCATCGAAGCGCTCGCCGGGCACGCCGACATCGCACCCGGACGCAAGACTGATCCCGGGCCTTTTTTCGACTGGGATCGGCTGACCGTCGAGACCGCGCTGGCTGATCGATACTTCCCGTATCGCCGTCGCTAAGAGAACGCCCCTCGTGGGCGGGCACCCAGACAGCAAGCCGCCGCCGTGGTTTCGCCCGAACCCTTGTCGTATCTCGATCACTTAAAAGTCAAGCATTCCACTGCAAATAAACCTTTTGGCTAGACCGTTTGGCTTCACTATACTTGGTGGTGTCGACACTAAAATTCACAAGATGTTGTGTCGAGACCTCGGTGGCGTCTGTTCTTTGGAGCAAGGCGCCACATAGCGCCGGCGCCATGCGAGGGTCGCCGGCTGAAGGCGACGGCTAAGGTTCCGGCGCCTACGTCCTCGGGGAAAGGAGCGCAATAAGACTGCAACGAGAAGCGGTGAGGGCCGCGTGTTGCACGTCCGGTTGCCTGACACAGGCTCATTGCGTTTCTTGATTTTCCGTACCTCATCGTTCGCGCTAGGGGTGGCGCGACGGTTGTCCAATCCGCGGGTTGTCCGCACACCAGAGATCAGGAGCTTTGCTTATGCAAACGACCGACAACATGACGAGCCAGCACGAGAGCGCGCCCGCCGGTCGCGCCGTCGGCGCCCAGGCGGCCTATGCTTCCTCGCTTACGCCACAAGCGACGTTCGCGGACTATAAAATCATCCGCCGTAATGGCAGCGTCGTGTCGTTCGAGCCGTCCAAGATCGCCATCGCCATGACGAAGGCGTTTCTCGCCGTCAACGGCGGATCGGGCGCCGCATCGGCGCGCGTGCGCGAGCTCGTGGAGCAGTTGACGCAAAACGTCGTGCGCGCGCTGTTGCGCAGCCGCCCGAACGGCGGGACGTTCCATATCGAGGATATCCAGGATCAGGTCGAACTCGCGCTCATGCGCGGCGGCGAGCACAACGTTGCGCGCGCCTACGTCCTTTACCGCGAAAAGCGCACTCAGGAGCGCGGGCACGAGCAAGAGGGTGCCGCGCAGGCTCCGGGTCTGAACGTTGTCGACAATGGCGTGACGCGCCCGCTCGACATGAACGCGCTGACGGCGCTGATCGAATCGGCGTGCGAGCATCTGGGCGATGCGGTGAACGCTCAGCCGATCGTCGCCGAGACGGTCAAGAATCTGTATGACGGCGTGCCGATGACCCAGGTCTACGACTCGGCCATCCTTGCCGCACGCACGATGATCGAGAAAGACCCGGCCTACAGCCAGGTGACGTCGCGCATTTTGCTGCACACGATTCGCCGCGAGATCCTCGGCGAGGAAGTGACGCAGCGCGAGATGGCAGAGCGTTATGCCGAATACTTCCCTCAGTTCGTGAAGCGTGGCGTCGAGGCCGAGCTGCTCGACGACAAACTGCTGCAATACGATTTGAAGCGCCTGGGCGCCGCGCTTGATGCAAGCCGCGACCTGCAATTCGGCTATCTCGGCTTGCAGACGCTTTACGACCGTTACTTCCTGCACGTGGAAGGCGCCCGCATCGAGATGCCGCAGGCATTCTTCATGCGTGTCGCCATGGGCCTCGCGCTCAACGAGATCGACCGTGAAGCGCGCGCCATCGAGTTCTACAACGTGCTGTCGTCGTTCGACTTCATGAGCTCGACGCCGACGCTCTTCAATTCGGGCACGCGCCGCTCGCAGCTGTCCTCGTGCTACCTGACGACGGTTGCCGACGACCTCGACGGCATTTACGAGGCGCTCAAGGAAAACGCGCTGCTCTCGAAGTTTGCCGGCGGTCTCGGCAACGACTGGACGCGCGTGCGCGCGCTCGGCTCGCATATCAAGGGCACCAACGGCAAATCGCAGGGCGTCGTCCCGTTCCTAAAAGTGGTGAACGACACGGCCGTCGCGGTCAATCAAGGTGGCAAGCGCAAGGGGGCCGTCTGCGCGTACCTCGAGACGTGGCACCTTGATATCGAGGAGTTCCTCGAGCTGCGCAAGAACACCGGCGACGACCGCCGCCGCACGCATGACATGAACACGGCCAACTGGATTCCGGACCTTTTCATGAAGCGCGTCATGGAAGGCGGCGACTGGACGCTGTTCTCGCCGTCGACCTGTCCCGATCTGCACGACAAGTACGGCGCTGAGTTCGAAGCCGCCTACACGGCTTATGAGGGCAAGGTCGCGCGCGGCGAAATCAAGCTCTTCAAGAAGATTCCGGCGCAGCAGCTTTGGCGCAAGATGCTCGGCATGCTGTTCGAGACGGGGCACCCCTGGATCACGTTCAAGGATCCCTGCAATGTGCGCTCGCCGCAGCAGCACGTCGGTGTCGTCCATTCGTCGAACCTGTGCACCGAGATCACGCTCAACACGAGCGATGCCGAAATCGCCGTCTGCAATCTGGGATCGGTGAACCTCGTCGCGCACATGGCGAAGCAAGCGGACGGCAGCTATGCGCTCGATCACGACAAGCTCAAGCGTACGATCGGCGTCGCGATGCGCATGCTCGATAACGTCATCGATATCAACTATTACGCTGTAGCCAAGGCGCGTAACTCGAACCTGAAGCACCGCCCGGTTGGCATGGGCATCATGGGCTTCCAGGACTGCCTGCACCTCATGCGTATGCCGTATGCGTCCGAATCGGCTGTCGAGTTCGCCGATCGCTCGATGGAAGCCGTCTGCTACCACGCCTACTACGCGTCGACGGAACTCGCCGAGGAGCGCGGCCGTTACTCGACCTACCGCGGTTCGTTGTGGGATCGGGGCATCCTCCCGCAGGACTCGGTGAAGCTGCTGGCCGAAGCACGCGGCGGCTACGTCGAGGTCGATACGAGCGAGTCGATGGACTGGTCTGCCCTGCGTGCGCGGATCGCCACGCACGGCATGCGCAACTCGAACTGTGTTGCGATCGCGCCGACAGCGACGATTTCGAACATCATCGGCGTGTCCGCCTGCATCGAGCCGACGTTCCAGAACCTCTATGTGAAGTCCAATCTGTCGGGCGAATTCACGGTGGTGAACGATTACCTCGTGCGTGACCTCAAGGAGCGGGGTTTGTGGGACGAAGTGATGGTGGCCGATCTGAAGTATTTCGACGGTTCGCTCTCGCGCATCGACCGCGCTCCGGCCGACCTGCGCGCCATCTATGCGACTGCCTTCGAGGTGGACGCGACGTGGCTCGTCGAGGCGGCGTCGCGTCGGCAGAAGTGGATCGACCAGGCTCAGTCGCTCAACATCTATATGGCTGGCGCTTCCGGCAAGAAGCTCGACGAGGTCTACAAGCTCGCTTGGTTGCGTGGTCTCAAGACTACCTACTATTTGCGCACAATGGCCGCTACCCATGTCGAAAAGTCGACGGTTGCGCATGGCGCGCTCAATGCAGTTCCATCTAGCGATGGCGGTATGGGCGGAGCAGGTGGCGCGGCGAGCGGTGCGATGGGCGGCGTCTCGACGATGGGCGGTATGGGTGGCCTCAACGCCGCACCGGTTGCGGTGGAAGCCGATGGTCCTGTCTGCACGATGCGTCCGGGCGATCCTGGCTTCGACGAGTGCGAGGCTTGCCAGTAAAGTTGGACACGCGTCATGTGCGTCGCGCAATGCGCGGCGCACATCAAATAGTGGCGCAGGCATCCGATATGCAATGCACGAGTGAGAATGAGAACGAGAAGAGCGCGTGCAGTCTGATGTGTCTGATGTCGATGCGAGGTTGAAGCGTTCAATGCAATGCGTGACGCGCACTCGAAGCGATGCGTCCACCTCGCAATGGCTAAGCGAACGAATGATGTCGACTCGCGTTGCGCGTGCAATTGAGTGAGGTCTATCGGACGATGCCTCGATCGAAGTGTTGTATGCACGTTGCAGCGCGAATCGAAAACAGCGATTTTCATGAGTGAGGCCTTTTATCGCTCGTGAAAAGATGGTACAAACCGATCTAAATTGATGGTGAGAATTTATGCTCAACTGGGATGACGAGACGACTGCCGCGATTCCCTCGAGCGGTTCGCAATCAAACGTATTGCGCAACCCCGCGGGTCAGGCTGTCGGAACGCAAGCGGCGACGCTCGGCGCGACGCACGCTCCGTTGACGAACAACTTCGCGGGCGACATCGGTGTTGCCCCTTATGTGGAGCAGCCGGTCTCGGCGGCTTCCGTCTCCGGTTCCGAATCACGCGTCAATGTCGCCGACAAGCGGATCATCAACGGCAGCACCGATGTGAACCAACTCGTGCCCTTCAAGTACAAGTGGGCATGGGAAAAGTATCTGGCCGGCTGTGCGAACCATTGGATGCCGCAGGAAATCAACATGTCCCGCGACATCGCACTGTGGAAAGACCCGAACGGGCTCACGGAAGACGAGCGTCGCGTCGTCAAGCGTAATCTCGGCTTCTTCGTGACGGCCGATTCGCTCGCGGCGAACAACATCGTGCTTGGCACCTATCGGCATATTACGGCGCCTGAGTGCCGCCAGTTTCTGCTGCGTCAGGCGTTCGAGGAAGCTATTCACACGCACGCCTACCAGTACATCGTCGAGTCCCTCGGTCTCGATGAAGGCGAGATCTTCAATGCGTATCACGAGGTCAAATCGATCCGCGACAAGGACGAGTTCCTGATCCCGTTCATCCATACGCTGACCGACCCGGCCTTCAAGACGGGAACGCAGGATGCGGACCAGAAGTTGCTGAAGTCCTTGATCGTGTTCGCCTGCATCATGGAAGGACTCTTCTTCTACGTCGGGTTTACGCAGATCCTTGCGCTCGGCCGGCAGAACAAGATGACCGGTGCGGCGGAGCAATATCAGTACATCTTGCGCGACGAGTCGATGCACTGCAATTTTGGGATCGACCTCATCAACCAGATCAAGCTCGAGAATCCGCACCTGTGGACGTCTGAATTCCGCGAGGAAATCCGCGAGCTCTTCAGGCACGCGGTGGATCTGGAGTACCGCTACGCGGAAGACACGATGCCGCGCGGTGTGCTGGGGCTCAATGCATCGATGTTCAAGAGTTATCTGCGCTTCATCTGCAACCGGCGTTGCCAGCAGATCGGCCTCGATCCGCTGTTCCCGAATGAGGAAAACCCGTTCCCGTGGATGAGCGAGATGATCGACCTGAAGAAGGAGCGTAATTTCTTCGAGACGCGGGTCATTGAATATCAGACCGGCGGTGCGCTGTCGTGGGAATGATGGCGCGCATCGCAAACGAAATCGATGGGGTGGCCGCGGCGCGAACCGCGGCATGAATGGTTAGGAGCAAGAGCGCCTGATGCAAAGCGTGCCCGGCGGCAGAACCGCCCAAAATCATGACAGGCACTTTGCGAACCCTTCAGTGGGACGGGCGAACTACCCCCTGAAAAAACCGGTGGCCGAGGCCCTGCCGTCGCCGGCCGCAGTCATGCGATTGCCGGCCGGCGCGAGTGCCATGTACTCGGCCACTCATTGGATCTGGCGTGCTGCACCCAAGGGTGCGGCACGCCTTGCCGTATTCATTAGCGTAAGCGCGTGTTGGTCGCGTGCGCCGATGAATAGCCCGCTTCGCAGCGCGCGCCGCCCCCGGTGCGCAGCGGGAAGCGGGTTTTGAAGAAGGGTGTAGTTCACCGACTCTCGAAACCTGAAGGAGAAAACAATGGCAACTGCCAAGAAGACCGCCGCCAAGAAAGCCGCTCCGGCCAAAAAGGTCGCGGCGAAAAAAGTCGCAGTGAAGAAGGTCGCCGCAAAGAAGGCTGCGCCGGCCAAGAAGGTTGCAGTGAAGAAGGTTGCTGCGAAGAAGGTTGCGGCTAAGAAGGTTGCGGCTAAGAAGATCGTAGCGAAGAAGGTCGTGGCGAAGAAGGCGGCACCGGCGAAGAAGGTTGCAGCTAAGAAGGCGGCACCGGCCAAGAAGGTCGTCGCGAAGAAGGTTGCGGCTAAGAAGGTCGTGGCGAAGAAGGCGGCGCCGGCCAAGAAGGTCGCCGCGAAGAAAGTAGTGGCCAAGAAAGCTGCGCCGGCCAAGAAGGTCGCTGCGAAGAAGGTCGCGGCTAAGAAGGTCGCTGCCAAAAAAGCAGTCGCCAAGAAGGCTGCGCCTGCGAAGAAGGCTGCCGCTAAGGAGGCTGCCCCTGCGAAGAAGGCTGCCGCTAAGGAAGCTGCCCCTGCGAAAAAGGCTGCCGCCCCTGCGAAGAAGGCTGCGCCTGCGAAAAAGGCTGCCGCGAAGAAAGCTGCGCCTGCCTCGCCTGCGCCTGCAGCGCCTGCCGCGCCTGCACCTGCTGCGCCCACGGCTGCCGTCAAGACGGCTCTCAACCCGGCTGCTGCTTGGCCGTTCCCGACTGGCAGCCGTCCGTAACGGTTGTTGTCTCGCGAGCACGGCGCTCGTCGCCGGCTCGTCGATCGGAACCCCGTTCCCCTTTTATCGGGGGCGGGGTTTTTTGTTGGGCGCTCAGCATGGGCGCACGCAACAAAAAAAGGCGGGGCTTCCCCCGCCTTTCGGCTCAACAACTAGCATGCAATGCAGCCCGATAACGGTCTGTCAGTGAGTCACACGGGTTACGCCGCCGGTCGATACCAGGCGGACACGTTCGCCAGCGCGGAAGATCTCGTCGCCTGCCGCCTGGGTGATGGCACGGAAATCGCCGTTGTCGAGGCGAACGGTGATTTCGACACCTTTGCGATTCGCCGCGGCGTTTTCTACCGTGTTGCCCGCCACTGCGCCGACGATGCCACCGAGGATACCCGTAACGATTGAACCTGTCCCGCCGCCGATTGTGCTGCCTGCTACGGCACCGACGGCGCCGCCGCCGACAGCACCCAGTCCGCTTGGTTGGCCATTATTTGAACTGATGGTTACCGCACGCACGCTTTCGATCGTGGCCATGCGAACCGTGGCTTCGCGTTGCGCCTCATAGGCGGGATAGACGTCCGCTGAACTGGGGTTGTACGCGCACCCCGTGACCGCCAGCATGCCGGCGACCATCGTGGCAGGCGCCACACGAGCCGATGTTCTCATTGTTCACGTTCCCATTTAGTTACCGCAGGCTGTAACCGAAGGCTTGCGCAAACCGTGCATGGATCTCGTCCCGTGAGGGGGCATAGGTTTGCGGGCCAGCTTGTTCAATTTTGATTGACCCCATGAGGCTTGCCAATCGGCCCGTCGTCGCCCAGTCTATGCCGTTTTCGATGCCGTAAAGCAAGCCGCCTCGAAATGCGTCTCCGCAGCCGGTTGGGTCCACGATGCGAGCTGGCTTGACGGCGGGAATCTCTTCACAGCCACCCGCGTGGTGAATGTGAGCACCGTTTTCGCCGTACGTGACGATGAGCGCGTCGACTCGGCTCGCCACTTCCTCCAGCGACCAGCCCGTCTTGCTGCTGACAAGCTTCGCTTCATAGTCATTGACCGCCACATATTTGGCGAGTTCAATCGCGCGGCGCAGCGCATCGCCGTCAAAGAGCGGCAGCCCCTGGCCCGGATCGAAGATGAACGGCACACCGGCTGCCGCCAGTCTTTCCGTATGCTGGACCATGCCCTCGTAGCCGTCGGGTGCCACGATGGCGAGCGTGATGTCGCTGGCCTCGTCGGCGCGGTTCATGTGCGACTGCATCATCGCGCCGGGGTGGAAGGCGGTGATCTGGTTATTGTCCAGATCCGTCGTGATCATCGCTTGTGCGGAGTAGGCGTCCGGCACGACGAGCACGTGGTCCGTCGACAGTCCGAGGCTGTCTAACCGGTCCAGATAGGGCTTGGCGTCCAGCGATCCGAGCGCGGCCATGACCCGGGCATCGCCGCCTAGCAAATTCAGCGCGTAAGCGATGTTGCCGGCGCAGCCGCCGAACTCGCGGCGCATCGTCGGCACGAGAAAGCTGACGTTGAGTATGTGAACTTGCTCAGGCAGGATGTGCTCGCGAAAGCGCCCCTGGAAGGTCATGATGTTGTCGTAAGCGAGCGAGCCGCAGATGAGCGTAGCCAAGGTGGTGTTCCTATTTTCTGGTTGTCGGTTGCACGATGCAACCACGTGATGTTGGCGGCATGGTGCGCGATGCGAACGCCATGTGAACTGAGTGCTGTCGCGAGCGGTGCCTCAAGCAAAAGCGCCGCGCGAAAACGCGCGGCGCATGCGATGGATACTGCGATACTTGCCGATTACTTCAGCGCATTCAGCGCCGCGTCGTAGTTCGGCTCGTTCTTGATCTCGTCGACGAGCTCGCTGTGCAGTACCGTGTTGTCCGCATCCAGCACGACGACGCCGCGTGCGGTCAACCCGGTGAGCGGGCCGCTCGTCACGTTGACGCCGTACGCCTCGGCAAAATCATGCCCGCGAAACGTCGAGGCCGTGACGACGTTCTTGATGCCTTCCGTCGTGCAAAAGCGCGATGCCGCAAAGGGCAAGTCGCCCGAGATGACAATGACGACCGTGTTGTCGAGATTGGCAGCCGATTCGTTGAACTTGCGCGTCGATGTGGCGCACGTCGGCGTGTCGAGGCTCGGCACGATGTTGAGCACTTTGCGCTTGCCGGCAAAGTCAGCGAGCGTCACCGGCTTCAGGTTGCTGCCGACCAGCGAGAACTCGGGCGCTTTTTGGCCCGCTGACGGAAACGTGCCGCTGACTTCGATCGGGTTGCCGCCCAACTTGACTTGACTCATTTTGTGCTCCAAAGGTTCGTTCGGGTTGTCGCGGTTGCGAGTGGGAGGGCGCCGCTGCAGACCCAGTCAGCTTTGCCCACGGTTCCTACGGGTAAAAAATCTGCACATGGAAGCTCGTGGCGACGACATTGCCGCTGTCGAGCTGAATGATCATCGTCTGCGTTGATTGCGGTGGCAGTCCTGCCGCGATCGGCGCACCGGGCGGAGCATAGTCCTGCGGCCACAGGACGCGGCGAACGGCGGCTTGGTTCTTCTCGTCGAAGAGGGTCAGCTCGATCGCGGGATAGGCCAGCGCGATGCCGAAGCGATTGTGCAGGGGCAGCCGCAGCTCGAGGCGGTGCGGTCCGTCGGTCTGGCGCAGATCGGGAGCTTCCACCTGCAGGCCGTCGATGTCGCGCGGCGGCGAAATCTGACAGCCGAGGCGCTCGCACGCGCGACTGAAGATCCACTGAGTCGAGGGCCAATAGACCATGACCGCTTCACGGCGCCACCATGCGAGCTGCGCGACGAGCAGCACGACGAGCACCAATGCAACCAATGCGCCAATGGCACCGAGCCAGATACTACGCGGTGCGCGTGTGCGCGCCTCGCGCGTCACTTCGAACGGGCGCATAGGCTCTTCGGCCAGGCCCGACGGTGGTTCGTCGGGGTGGGGCGCTCTGCCTGCTGGCGTTGCGTGCTCGGGCGCGCTCGACGTCCGGAAACCCGGCTCGGCGTCCGCGCGCCACGTCGCACCGGGCGCATCGACGGTTCCCAACCTGGGTTCGTCGTTTTTCTCGCTACGCGGCCACGCGTAACCTTCGGGCGCGGCACGTTCGCCGTTTACGTGCTCGGGTGAGTCCGGCGCATGTCCCGCCTTGTCCCAGCCCGGCGCTTCGGATAGCGTTGGCTCACGCAACTCGTCGGCGAGGATATCGGCAAACGTGGGCGGCGGCTGTTGAGCCGTCCAGGTATCTTGTTCAGATGAGGCGGGAGTGAAAGGAGCCGGCTGCCTTGGGTGCACGGGCGTTGCCAACGGCTCGTGCGCCTCGGCCTGCATTGAGTACGCAGGCGTTGGCAGCGGCTCGTGCGGCTCAGCCTGAATCGGGTACGCAGGCGTTGGCGACGGCTCGTGCGGCTCAGCCTGAATCGGGTACGCAGGCGTTGGCGACGGTTCGTGCGCCTCGGCCTGCGTTGGGTATGCAGGCGTTGGCAGCGGTTCGTGCGGCTCAGCCTGCATTGGGGCCGCAGGTGTTGGCAGCGGTTCGTGCGGCTCAGCCTGCATTGAGTACGCAGGCGTTGGCAGCGGCTCGTGCGCCTCAGCCTGCATTGGGGCCGCAGGCGTTGGCAGCGGCTCGTGCGGCTCAGCCTGCATTGGGTACGCAGGCGTTGGCGACGGCTCGTGCGCCTCGACTTGCGTTGGTTGCGGGGACCCCGCCAACGGCTTGTCCGGTTCACCTTGCATCGGATGAGTCGGCGCTAGCGACGACTCACGTGGCGGCTCGTGCGCCTCATCGGCTGCATCGCCCATGGCTCCGTGCGTTTCGCCGATCACATTCTCCGACTGTGCCGATGCGGCGCCTCGCGCCTCCAGCGTGGGTGCTTCGTGCTCCTTCGTCTCCTGGCTTAAGCCGGCGGTTGACGCAGAAGCGGGGTCGAGCACGTTCTGCGTGGCGTCGAAGACTTCACCGCAGTGACCGCAACGCACCAGCCCGCGTGTGTGCGTGAGTTGGACGTCCTGTACGCGGAAAACAGTTTCGCAGTGAGGGCAGCGGGTGGCTAGAACCATGGTGGGACGAGGTCCGGCCAGTGCGGCCGGTGGGTGGATCGAAACGCTATTCTAAAGTCTTTCGTTGTAGGCCCCGGGCGCGCCGCTTCTTGCGCTTTACACCTGCGCTTCGCGCTGACGTCGGACTCCGGTCAAACACACCCAGCCGTCGAGCTCGCGCCAGACGCCGAGTTCGATCCACGGCGCATAAGCGGCTATCACCTCATCGGCTTGCCGCGCCAAAACGCCCGACAAGGCGATCCGTCCCCCCAGAGCCACTTTGGAACAAAGCAGCGACGCCATCAGCTTGAGGGGATTCGACAGAATATTTGCGACGACGATGTCAAATTCGCGAGCTGGACAATCATCCGGCAGCGCGTAGGCGACGTCCACACGATTGCGCACGCTGTTGTCTCGCGCAGCGTCAATTGCCTGCGGATCGATATCGATCCCGATTACGGGATTTGCGCCGCACTTGTTGGCCAAGATAGCCAGAATGCCCGAACCGCAGCCGTAATCGAGTACCGATAGACCCGTCGTGACCGATTGCTCGAGCCACTCCATGCAAAGCCGTGTCGTCGGATGGCTGCCGGTGCCGAAGGCGAGGCCGGGATCGAGCTCGAGCACAAGTGCATCAGGATCCGGCGCATCGTGCCATGACGGCACGACCCAGATGCGCTGGCCGATCGCAATCGGCTCGAATTGCGATTGGGTAAGCCGCACCCAATCCGCATCGGCCACTTCGCGCACTTCGAACGATGGCGCGGCGGGCAACTCGATGGCGTTGGCGGCGGCCGCCGCGAGGACGGCAGGGTCCTGGTCGGGCGAAAGCAGCGCAATAACGCGTGAGTGCTGCCAAGCCGTACGATCGGGTGTCAGCCCGGGCTCCCCGAAAAGCGGCTCTTCGTCGGGCGTATCGGCGTCGGCATCCTCGACGGAAACCGACAGCACGCCCAAATCCATGAGCGCGTCCGACAGGGCTTCGGCGTGCGTTTTGTCGAGTACGACGATCAGTTCCCGATAACTCATTGCGTCATGCTTCTTCCGGTGCGGCCTGCTGCTTTTCCGCAAGCCGGTTTTCTAGATAGTGAATGCTCGTGCCGCCTTCGACGAAGCCGCCGTCGAGCATCAGCTCACGATGCAGCGGAATGTTCGTCAGAATGCCTTCGACGACCATCTCCGAGAGCGCGACACGCATACGGCGGATGGCTTGCTCGCGCGTTGCGCCGTAGGCGATCAGCTTGCCGATCATGGAATCGTAGTTCGGCGGAACGAAGTAGCCATTGTAGGCGTGGGAATCGACGCGAATCCCAGGCCCGCCCGGCACGTGCCACGATGTGATCCGGCCCGGCGACGGCGTGAACTTGAACGGATCTTCGGCGTTGATCCGGCATTCGATCGCATGACCGCGGAACTCGACATCGCGCTGACGGAAGGCGAGCTTTTCGCCGGCAGCGATGCGGATTTGCTCCTGGACGATATCGATGCCCGTGATGAGCTCGGTCACCGGATGTTCGACCTGCACGCGCGTGTTCATTTCGATGAAATAGAACTCGCCGTTCTCGTAAAGAAACTCAAACGTGCCCGCGCCGAGGTAGCCCATTTTCTTGCAGGCGTCGGCGCAGCGGTCGCCGATGCGGTCGATGAGGCGGCGCGGAATGTTCGGTGCCGGTGCCTCCTCGATGATCTTCTGGTGGCGGCGCTGCATCGAGCAGTCGCGCTCGCCAAGCCACAGCGCGTTCTTGAAGGAGTCGGCAAGCACCTGGATCTCGATATGGCGAGGGTTCTCGAGGAACTTTTCCATATAGACCTGCGAATTGCCGAAGGCACGGCCGGCTTCCTCGCGCGTCGTATTCACGGCGTTCACGAGCGCTGCCTCGGTATGCACGACGCGCATGCCGCGTCCGCCGCCGCCGCCCGCCGCCTTGATGATCACCGGGTAGCCGATGGCGCGCGCAATCTTGACGATCTCCTTCGGATCGTCGGGCAGCGCGCCCTCCGAGCCGGGCACGCAGGGCACGCCCGTCTTGATCATCGTCTGTTTGGCCGTGACCTTGTCGCCCATCATGCGGATCGTGTCCGGGCGCGGGCCGATAAACGTGAAACCGGATTGCTCGACACGCTCAGCGAAATCGGCGTTCTCGGACAGAAAGCCGTAGCCGGGGTGGATCGCTTCGGCATCGGTGACCTCGGCGGCGCTGATGAGCGCCACCATGCTCAAATAGCTTTTGTCCGACGGTGCCGGCCCGATGCAGACGGCTTCGTCGGCGAGCCTCACGTATTTCGCTTCCTTGTCCGCCTCTGAATAGGCGACGACCGTCTTGATGCCAAGCTCGCGGCACGCGCGCTGGATGCGCAGGGCGATTTCTCCGCGATTGGCAATGAGGATTTTTTCAAACATAGCGATGGTTCGACTCTTCAATGGACGCCGCGCGGCCCATGCCAGATGCGGGCCGAGGGGCGTTGCGGCGCACGGGACGAAAGACGATGCCTTATGCGCCGGGCGCGAGGCTCGCTCGCGGATCAGCCGATGACGAAGAGCGGCTGCCCGTATTCGACGGCCTGCCCGTTTTCGGCGAGGACCTCCTTGATGACGCCGGCCTTGTCGGACTCGATCTCGTTGAGAAGCTTCATCGCTTCGATGATGCAAAGAGTCTGGCCTTCCTTCACGATGTCGCCGACCTGCACGAACGGATCTGCGCCAGGCGACGGCGCACGATAAAACGTGCCGACCATCGGTGCTGTGACGATTTGGCCTTGCAGCGGCGCCGGCGTCGCGGGGGCAGCTGCCTCGGAAGCCGGCGCTTGGGCCGGTGCGGCAGCCCCGGGCGCAGGGATCGATGACGTCATTTGCGGCGCGTATTGCGTCGGCGACTGCACGTAAACCGGGGGCGCATTCTTGACGATGCGGACTTTGCCTTCGCCTTCGGTGACCTCCAGCTCGGAGATGCCGGATTCCGAGACGAGATCGATCAAAGTTTTCAGCTTACGTAGATCCATAGGGAAACCCCTTCAATGCGTAAGGCGGCGGCTATCTAGCCGCTGCCGAATTGGTGTTCTTGGTTCAGCCGCGCGAATTCGGCTGCGCAAGCTGGTCGAGCGCGAACTCGAGCGCGTAGAGATAGCCCTTCCAGCCGAGGCCGCAGATTACGCCTTGGGCCACATCGGAAAAGTAGGAGTGATGCCTGAACGGCTCGCGGCGATGCACGTTCGAGAGATGAACTTCGACGAACGGGATGGCTACGCCTGTCAACGCATCGCGGATGGCCACGCTGGTATGCGTGTAGGCCGCGGGGTTGATCAGGATGAATTCGACGTTTTCATTACGTGCCGCATGGATGCGCTCGACCAGCTGACCCTCATAGTTGCTCTGAAAAGAGGTCAGCTCGATCCCCGCCTGCTTTGCACGCTCGGCAAGCGCTTCGTCAATGTGCTGAAGCGTCACGTTCCCATAGACCCCTGGCTCGCGGGTGCCGAGCAGGTTCAGGTTGGGGCCGTGCAGTACGAGCAGTCGTGTCATGGTCGCTTGCGTTTCAGCGGAATTGCGCGCACTTTAGCGCCCTTTAGCGAAATTTTCCAGCAGCGGACGAAAATACGGGTCGCGGCTCGTGTCGCAGGCGATCGCTTCTGTCGCTCTTTTTTATTAACTTCTGGCAACGTACCCCGAAATCGCCGCCAAGTTTTCGCAAGCAGGCCTTTAACTGGTGGGCTGGGCGCGCAGGGCGTCAAGAGTGTGGCGCAGCTCGTCGGGTACGACTTCGCCAAGTTTCGTCGACTTTACGGTCCCGTTCGCGTCAATTACGACGGTGAACGGCAATCCGCCCGCGACGTTGCCGAAGCTGCGTGCGAGGTCGGCGCCCCCGAAACCACTGACGTAGACGGGGTAGTCGACGGGCACTTTGTGCAAAAAGGTCTGTACGTTGGAGGCGGAATCCACGCCGATGCCGACGAACGTGACCCCCTTGCCGGCATACTCGTGGGCGAGGCCTGCGAGCGTGGGCATCTCCCGTACACAAGGGCCGCACCAGGATGCCCAAAAATTGACGACGAGCACTCGGCCTCGGTAGCCGTCGAGCGCGCGCGGTTTGCCGTCGGCGTCGGTGAGCGGCGCGCGCAAGAGGCCCGCGACAGCATCGGCTTCTACGGGGGCGAGCGCGGGGGCCGCGGATTCGCTCTTGGCAGATAGGGTACTTGGCGCCCGGGTGCCCTCGGGGGCGCCGTCATGCATCAAATAGACCGCGCCGGCACCTGCAGCAAGGATCGCAGCTATCGCGAGCGCCGTGGCTGCGATCGATTTCGTCTTCATTGTATCGCTCGGGTCAAGATGCCGGCTCGTCGGAATCGGCGCTGGCGATCCCCTCGGCGAGGAGCGCCTCCACAGTTTCGGCAGTCGCGCGCTGCGTTCGCCCGCGGGCGTCGGCGCGGACGGCGCCGCGCAAGTCATCCCTATCATATAGGGCGATATGCATGCCGATCGGCTCCTCTTGGCGTGTGCCGCGTGACAGGAAGCTCAGTGTCTCCACCACGCCGCGGCCACCAAAATGGCGCGTCTCCGATACGTCATAGTGCACGTTGGCGTTGAGCAGGTAGAGCGCGACCTCCTTGGGGTTGTCGCAAAACACCTGCAAGTGGATGTCGGAGTGCTCGCCGGCCGTGCCGTTCAGCACCGCACCGGTCAGATAAGGATTGAACGCGGCAAGCCGCTTCATCCAGGCGAGGGCGACCTCGCGCAGACGTCGCAGTACGGCCGGCTGGCTATCCGCCTGGAAAAGCGATTGGTACTCGCGGATGGCTTCCTCGATTTGATCGTTGTCAGGCAGCCATTCGCCGGCCACACGGGCAACTCCCACTACGTGCCGAGCAGCCTTGCGCTTGGCGCTCGCGTAATCGAGCCCTTCTTCCGCGATCAGCCGTGCAGCGGCGATCGCGATTTCCTCCCGCACTCGCTGCGGGTCGACATGAAATCTGCGCACCATTGCGCAATCATAACCGATCGGCAAAAGGGGCTCCGTGGCGCAGGACAACAGGGTCAGTCGGGTACAATGGCCGCCTTTTCCGCAAGTGGTCAGAAGTCGCCTTCGAAGCCGTTCTCCCGCTGCTTTTTCGCGCTCGGGACGGGAAAGCCTTACGTAATGGAAGCGCGCGCAGGCCGTCAGCGGCGCGACGCACCATCAGTACGAACGGCACTCAACGGCAGCAAGCGGCACCAAGCGACGGCACTAAGCGGCAGCACTAAGCGGCACGAACGGTTCTCAGGTCATTTATGCACATCCACATCCTCGGTATCTGCGGCACGTTCATGGGCGGTCTTGCTGTGCTCGCGCGCGAGGCGGGACACACGGTGACGGGATGTGACGCCGGCGTTTATCCGCCGATGAGCACGCAGCTCGAAGCACAGGGCATCTCGCTAATCGAGGGTTATGGGGCCGAGCAGCTTGATGCGCTCAAGCCCGACCTCTTCGTAATCGGCAACGTCGTGTCGCGGGGCAATCCGCTGATGGAAGCGATCCTCGATCGGGGGCTGCCTTACGTCTCGGGGCCGCAGTGGCTTGGCGAGCACGTGCTCGCCGACAAATGGGTGCTCGCCGTGGCAGGCACGCATGGCAAGACGACGACAAGCTCAATGCTCGCCTGGCTGCTCGAAGATGCCGGGCTCAACCCCGGTTTCCTGATCGGCGGTGTGCCGCTCAATTTCGGTATCTCGGCGCGGCTGACCGATTCCAGCTTTTTCGTCATTGAAGCCGACGAGTACGACACCGCGTTTTTCGACAAACGCTCGAAGTTCGTTCATTATCGGCCGCGCACGGCTGTGCTCAACAACCTCGAGTACGATCATGCCGACATTTTTGCCGATCTCGGCGCAATCGAGACCCAATTCCATCATTTGGTCCGCACGGTGCCGCGCGTCGGGCGGCTTGTCGTCAACGGTCGCGACGCGGCGCTCGAGCGCGTGCTCACGCGCGGCGTATGGAGCGAAGTGGAGCGCTTCGGCGTCGAAGACGGCTGGCTCGCGACGCCCGTGGCCGACGGCGACCTCGTTGACGAGCGCTTCGCCGTATGTCTGCGGGGCCAGCGTATGGGGACTGTCGACTGGCAGGTCCAGGGCGAGCATAACCGGATGAACGCGCTCGCGGCGATAGCGGCGGCGCGCCACGTTGGCGTGCAGCCGGGGGAGGCCGCGCGCTCTCTGGCGTCGTTTCGGAACGTGAAGCGCCGCATGGAAGTGCGCGGCAGCGTGGACGGCATCACCGTCTACGACGACTTCGCGCACCATCCGACCGCCATCGAGACGACGATTGCCGGTCTGCGAACACGCATCGGCCAGCATGCACGCATCGTAGCCGTGCTCGAGCCACGCTCCAATACGATGAAGCTGGGTGTCATGAAGGCGCAGCTGCCGACGAGCCTCGTGGGGGCCGATCTCGTGTTCGGGTACGGTGCGCCCGCCGGGCGCGATGCGCTTGGCTGGAACCTCGGCGAGGCGCTGGCGCCGCTCGGCGCGAAGGCGCGCGCGTTCGATGACCTCCATGCGCTCGTGACGGCCGTGGCCGAGGCCGCACGCACCGGGGATCACGTGCTCGTGATGAGCAACGGTGGCTTCGGCGGCGTCCACCAAAAGCTGCTGGACGCCCTGACGGCGCGCGTGCCCCAGGCGGCAGACGAGCGGAGGGGAGCGTGATTGTCTATCTGCACGGCTTTCGCTCGTCTCCCAATTCTTTCAAGGCCCGGCTGTTGGCTGAGCGCCTGGGCCAAGCCGGTCTTGACGACGCATGGTGCTGCCCGACGCTGCCCGCCTCGCCGCTCGAGGCTGTCTCTCTCGTCGAATCAGAGGTCGAGGCGCATTCAAGGCGGGGTGAGAGCGGCTCGCAAGCGGTCACGTTGATTGGAAGCTCGCTCGGCGGCTATTACGCGACCTTCTTGGCCGAGAAGCACGGCTGGCACGCAGTACTGTTGAACCCGGCTGTATTGCCGCAGCGTGATTTGTCGGTGTATCTCGGCGAGCAGCCGCTTTGGCACGGCGGCGGTAGTATCGTTGTGACGCCGCGCCATCTGGACGAGCTGAGCGCGCTCGGTGTCCGATCGATCACGCGGCCCGAGCGCTATTATTTGATCGCCTGCACCGGCGACGAAGTGCTCGACTATCGCGAAATGCTCGCGCATTACCCGGGCGTCGAGACCAAGCTTATCGAAGGCAGTGACCACGGTATCAGCGACTTTGCCGAGCATGTCGACGACGTGCTCTCCTTTTGCGGCGTGACGCCGCCCAGATGCACCACCTGATGTGCCGAACAAGCGCCGAACAAGCGCCGAACGGAACGAGACGCGGGCGCTAAGCGGCGCGCCCGGCGGACGATATCGCCGTCTGTCGCCGAGCCCAGTTCGTAGCCGTTGACGATTGACGGCCGGCGCTTTGTGACACAAGCGGCAGCGGGCGCGCGGATTGCGCGATAGGTGAGCAGGGCGGACGGCACAGGTTTCTAGCAGGAATGATCGAGTGAACGTATTTTTCGAGGAATCGGGCAGTTTGAAAGCGGGTAACGTCTTGTCCCGTCAAGGCGAAGCGCTGCAAGTGGAACTGCCGGGCGGCCGGCGCGCGAAAGTGCGCGCGAAGGACGTATTGATCGAGTTCGCCGCGCCTGGCGCGGCGGACCTGATGCAGCAGGCCGAGGCAACGGCACAGGAAATCGATTTGGACTTCCTGTGGGAATGCGCCCCGCAGGACGAGTTCCCATTCGGCGCGCTCGCCAACGAGTATTTTGGCGAGTCGGCGGGCCCCGTCGAGCGCGCGGCGCTTGTCCTGCGCATGCAGGGAGCGCCCATTTATTTTCGGCGCAAGGGCCGCGGCCAGTATCAGCGGGCGCCGGAAGAGCAGCTGAAGATGGCGCTCGCCGGGCTCGAGCGCAAGCGTCAACAGGCGCTCGTGCAGGCGGGCTATGAGGAGGAACTCAAAGCGGGACGGCTGCCCCAGGCGTTCAAGGGCAAGGCGCTCGGACTGCTCACGAAGCCGGACAAGAACGCGATCGAGTACAAGGCGATGGAAGCGGCTGCGGCGGCGCGCGGTATTTCACCGTCGCGGCTCATGCTCGAGTGCGGTGGCGTCGCCTCCGCGCGCGCACTGCACGAGGCGCGCTTTTTGTCGGAGTACTTCACGCACGGGACGGGTTTTCCCAACGTGACAGTCGGTCCGCTGCCGGACGACTTGCCGACAGCAGACGTCGAAGCCTTCTCGATCGACGACGTCACGACGACCGAGATCGACGACGCCATCTCGGTGGAACTGCTGGCCGACTCGCGTGTGCGCGTTGGCGTGCATATCGCGGCGCCGGCGCTGGGCATCCAGCGCGGTGACGCCATCGACGCGATTGCGCGCGCGCGGCTGTCGACAGTCTATATGCCTGGCGACAAGATCACGATGTTGCCGGACGCCGTCGTCGAGGCGTTCACCTTGAAAGAAGGCGGCTTGCGCCCCGCGCTGTCGCTCTACATCATCGTGAACCGCACGACGCATGACATCGTCGCAACCGAGACGCGCGCAGAGCTCATCTACGTCAAGAACAATCTGCGCCATAACACGCTCGATGCTTTCGTGACCGAGGAAGCGCTTGCCGCAGGCGAGGGCGATTATCCGCACAAGGACGATATCGCGGTGCTCTGGCCGCTCGCCCAAGCGCTCTTTGAAAAGCGCCAGGCCGCCCGCGCGGGTTACGGACTCAGGCGCGAGGTGCCGGGCAATACCGACTTCAACTTTTACGTGGACGGCGAGCATGTGACGATCACGCCGCGTCGCCGCGGCTCGCCACTCGATCTGATCGTGGCCGAGCTGGCGATTCTTGCCAATTCGACGTGGGGCGCGTTGCTGCACGATCACGGCGTGCCGGGCATTTATCGCACCCAGCGTACGTTCGCCGCAGCGGGCCCGAAGCGCACGCGCATGCAAACGACAGCCGCGCCGCACGAAGGGCTCGGCGTTGCGCAATATGCCTGGAGCACGTCGCCGCTGCGCCGCTACGTCGATCTCGTGAACCAATGGCAATTGCTCGCGTGTCTCCAGCATGGCGTCGCGGCGAAGCTCGTGGCGCCGTTCAAGCCGAAAGACGCCGATCTCTTCGCCATCGTGCAAAGCTTCGACGATACCTACTCGGCCTATGCCGATCATCAGCGCCGCATGGAGTACTTTTGGTGTCTGCGCTGGATTACGCAGGAACACAGGAAAGAGGTTGTCAGCTCCGTGGTGAAGGGCGACCTCGTGCGGCTCGAGGAAGTCCCATTGTTGCTGCACGTGCCGGGGCTGGGCGTTCACGCACGCGGCACGCGTGTGGTTCTCGAGGTTATGTCGGTCGACGAGCTCACGGTTGAAGCCTCGGTGCGGCCGCTGCGCGTGCTCGATGCACCCGGCGCTGCCGTGGATGTTTCGGCTGAAGAGGAAGAGGCCGAAGAGATCGCCGAAGCGGCCGACGCTGGCGCTGAAAGCGAAGAGCACGCGCAAGCCGAACCCGGTGCCGAAGGCGCCGCGGGCGAGGGCGGCCCGCAGGGTGCGGTTGACGCAGCAGGGGATGTTGGTGCGCCAAGACAAAGTGGCGTTGTCCAGCTCGAGGAGGCCGGCCCCTCGGACGCGAACGATGACCCGACGAGCGTCACGCCCGCGTGATGCTGGCGAACCGCCCGGCACATACGGAGTGAGCAAGATGGATCCCATCGAATCTGCCGCCTCAAGCGTCGTTATCGCGCCCCCGGCAGCCGGCTACGAGCTTTACGCCGTCGTCGGCAACCCGATTGCGCACAGCAAGTCGCCGTTCATTCATGCGCGCTTCGCCCAGCAAACGGGTGAGCGTATCGAGTATCGTCCTTTGCTCGCACCGCTCGACGGGTTTGCGCAAACCGTGCGGACATTTCGCGCGGCAGGCGGCCAAGGCCTGAACGTGACGGTGCCCTTCAAGCTCGAAGCCCACTCGCTTGCCGATAAGCTTTCGGCTCGGGCTGCCGCCGCCGGCGCGGTCAATACGCTGCGCTTCGACGGTGAGCGAATTTACGGCGACAACACCGACGGCGTTGGCCTCGTGCGCGATATTGAGGCGAACCTCGGCGTGCATTTCGCCGGCGCCCGCGTGCTGCTGCTCGGCGCCGGCGGGGCGGCGCGCGGTGTGGTGCTGCCGATGCTCGAGCGCGGACCGCGCGCGCTTGCCATCGTTAACCGTACGGCAGCCAAGGCCGAGGCGCTTGTCGCGCAGTTCGAGGATGCGGCGCGCGAGGCCGGTTGTGCGCTCATGGGCGGCGGTCCTGCCGTTGTCGAGCCGCAGCCTTACGACATCATCATCAATGCGACGGCCGGCAGTCTCGAGGCGGCGCTGCCTGAGTGCGACGATCGCGCGTTCGGGCGCCAAACACTCGCCTACGACATGATGTACGGCGCGCAGCCGACGGTCTTCATGCAGCACGCGCAAACGCTGGGCGCACGCGTTGCGGACGGGCTCGGCATGCTCGTCGAGCAGGCGGCCGAATCGTTTTTCATCTGGCGCGCCGTGCGGCCGGCGAGCGCTCCGGTGCTCGCGGAGTTGCGCTCCTTGCTGATCAAGCCGTCATGAAGCGGGCGAGCCCCGCGAGCGGCGTTGGCCTCACGCGATGGGTGGCCTACGCGCTTTCCGTCGCCGCGCTCGCATGGTTCGCAACACAGGCCTACTACTTCGCGCAGATCGCGATGTGGACGGTCGTGAACCCACGATCGACCGCCTTCATGCGCGCTGACGCATGGCGCCTCGCACAGGATCGGCCGGGCCTTTCTATCCAGCGGGAGTGGGTGCCTTACGACCGGATCTCGCGCAACCTGAAGCGCGCGATCATCGCGTCGGAAGACGCCAACTTCGTCAACAACAGCGGCTACGAGACGGACGCGATCTTGCAGGCGTGGGAAAAGAACAAGGCACGCGGAAAAATCGTTTCGGGTGGCTCGACGATCACGCAGCAGCTTGCACGTAATCTCTTTCTTTCGAGCGAGAAAAACTACTTGCGTAAGGCGCAGGAGTTCATCGTCACCTGGATGCTCGAAGCGCTGCTCGATAAGCAGCGCATCTTCGAGATCTATTTGAATTCCGTCGAATGGGGCAAAGGCGTGTACGGCGCCGAAGCTGCCGCCCGCTATTACTTTCACGTACCGGCCAACCAGCTTTCCGCATGGCAGGCGGCGCGTCTCGCCGTGATGCTGCCGCGACCGAAATACTTCGACGAGCACCGTTCGTCGCCTTACCTCGTCCAACGCGCGGCCGTGATCGCGCGGCGCATGGGCGCAGCCGAAGTGCCACGTTGATCTCGTCGTGGGCGCTCGCCGTTCGCGATCCCCGTCAAGTTCATTTG
>NZ_DATJJF010000052.1:0-8454 GCF_035492435.1 Trinickia sp. | reverse complement strand
CAATACATGCAGCGCCGGAAAGAACAAAGCGTAGTCTATGCTCGCACCATCATTGAGGCCGCGTGCCGGGACATCCTCGCCGACGGCAAGGCCATCAATCTACGGGTGCTCAACGCTCGCGTGCCCAAGGAAGTGCTGGGCAGCATCCGAGGCGTCATAGACGTGCTTCAGGAGGTCAAGGAGGCGCTCGGCGCGAGCTAGGCAACCTCCGGGTTACCGCATCAACAAAAAGCCGGCCCGTGGGCCGGCTTTTACATGTCCATTCGCATCTGCACTACGCGTGCAAAGCTCTCCACCCTAGCACCTATTCCCGATAAAGCAAAATGTGGCCTATCGAGAAATAAAGCATAACGTGTCAAAGTGGCCACTTTATGCTTAACGGCACACTTAGCGAGGATTCAATTGGCGGGAATTTCTGGTGGGCCCGGTGGGTTTCGAACCCACGACCAATCGATTATGAGTCGACTGCTCTAACCCCTGAGCTACAGGCCCTGATAAATACTGAATCGCAAAAAAAGACCCGGTTGTGACGCCGGGTCTGGCGCGATTGTACCGCGTTGATCAGTTCCCTTCCAGGAACGATTTGAGTTTGTCGGAGCGGCTCGGGTGACGCAGCTTGCGCAGCGCCTTCGCTTCGATTTGGCGAATACGCTCACGCGTCACGTCGAATTGCTTGCCGACTTCTTCAAGCGTGTGGTCCGTGCTCATCTCGATACCGAAACGCATCCGCAAGACCTTCGCCTCACGCGGCGTCAACGAATCAAGCACGTCCTTCACGACATCACGCATGCTCGCATGCAATGCGGCATCGGCCGGGGCCACCGTGTTGTTATCTTCGATGAAGTCGCCAAGATGAGAATCATCGTCGTCACCAATCGGCGTTTCCATGGAGATCGGTTCCTTGGCGATCTTCATGATCTTGCGGATCTTGTCTTCCGGCATCTCCATCTTTTCCGCGAGCGTCGCCGGATCCGGTTCCAAACCGGTTTCCTGCAGAATCTGCCGCGAAATACGGTTCATCTTGTTGATCGTCTCGATCATGTGAACCGGAATCCGGATCGTGCGCGCCTGGTCCGCAATCGAACGCGTAATGGCCTGGCGAATCCACCACGTGGCATACGTCGAAAACTTGTAGCCGCGCCGGTATTCGAATTTGTCCACCGCCTTCATCAAACCGATGTTGCCTTCCTGAATCAAATCGAGGAATTGCAAGCCACGGTTCGTGTACTTCTTCGCGATCGAAATCACAAGACGCAGGTTCGCCTCGGTCATCTCACGCTTTGCCTGGCGAGCCTTCAGCTCCCCTGCCGCCATTTGACGGTTCGTTTCCTTCAAGTCCTTGAGCGGCAGTACGACGCGCGCCTGCAAATCGATAAGCCGCTGCTGCTGCTCGCGAATCGCCGGAATATTGCGCGAAAGCACTGCGCTGTACGGATGGCTCTCGGCAACGATCCGGTCTGCCCACTCAAGGTCAGTCTCGTGGCTCGGGAAACGCGCGATGAACTCGGCGCGCGGCATGCCGCACCTATCCACGACAGTGTGCAGAATCTGACGCTCGACCTGGCGCACTTCGTCCACCTGTGCACGCAACGTGTCACACAGCCGCTCGACCGTACGCGCCGTGAACCGGATCGACATCAGTTCTTCTTGAATCGTTTCCTGCGCCTTCAGGTAAGCCTTGGACTTGTAGCCTTCCTTCTCGTAGGCGCGACGCATCTTGTCGAACCACTCGCTGATGAGCGCAAACTTTTCCAGCGCCGTACGCTTCAGCGCCTCGAGTTGCGCGGCATTGGCCGTAGCCTGCCCGCTGCCGTCATCATCTTCCTCTTCTTCCTCTTCCGCCGCCTCGACTTCTTCGTCTTCCGATTCGAGCGCTTCGGCTTCCTGTGGCGAGAAGCCATCGGCATCCTCGGCGTTCGGATCAATGAGGCCGTCTACCAGTTCGTCGATGCGGACTTCTTCGTTCGCCACGCGCTCTGCCATCGCCAAGATGTCGGCAATCGTCGTCGGGCACGCCGAAATCGCCATCACCATGTGCTTCAGGCCGTCTTCGATGCGCTTCGCAATCTCGATCTCGCCTTCACGCGTCAGCAGCTCCACCGTGCCCATTTCGCGCATATACATGCGCACGGGATCGGTCGTGCGGCCGAATTCGGAATCGACCGTCGACAGTGCGACTTCCGCCTCTTCCTCGACTTCATCATCCGATGCGACGTTCGGGGCGTTATCGTTGAGCAGCAGCGTCTCTGCGTCCGGCGCCTGCTCGTAGACAGCCACGCCCATGTCGTTGAACGTGCTGATGATGCCTTCGATCGCTTCCGTTTCCGTGAAGTTATCGGGCAGGTGATCGTTGATCTCGGCATACGTCAGAAAGCCGCGTTCCTTGCCGAGCTTGATCAGCGCACGCAGCTTCGAGCGACGCTCCTCCAACTCTTCAGCGGTGCCCGGCTGAGTCGACGCGAATGCGTCCTTCAGAAGCGCCTTCTCCTTCGCGCGACGGTCGCGCGCCTTGGCCTTTTCGGCTTTGCCCGGAGCGGCATGCTGCTCTTCGCCCTGGGTTGCGTCGTCATCGACGGATACTTCGTTCAGCTTTTTCGTCATGGAGTTAGCCGTACCGGCAATAGTCTCGACTCGCGGCTGCTGGACTTCAGCCGGTTGCACCGTGGATACTTGGGTGTCGCGCACTGCCGAATCGTCCGCCCTGGCAGCCGCGCCCCTCCCGCTTTTCGAACCCGCCTGCTTCGCGGCGGACTTTGTCTCCGGTTTAGCGGTCGCTTTCGCCGCTTTCGTCACGTCAGCGGCAGCCGTTGCCCGCACAGTCGGTTTGCTCGCCGGCTTTGCGCCGACCGCAGAGGCTACGCCTTTGGCCTGAGACACCTTGCGCACCTTTTCTGGAGCGTCCTTGCCGGAGCCGTGGCCTTTCACCTTGCCATCTCCCGCAGCCCCCGCCGCCTTTGCGCCTGTCGTCTTTGCCATCGCTTTTCTCGCCTCGCCCGTGTGCTTGTGCGCCGCCCCGTGTGCGCCCGCTTGCTTTTTTACGCCCCTACTTAGAGAAACCGAAAAAATGAAACCGCTGAGAACCTTTTATTATAGCACGTTCCGCATGAATCCGGCCCTCACACCCCCAACTGACGCTTCATCTCCGCCCGCTGCCGACTGAGTTCCGTGTACTCCGCCATCTCTTCTGTGTTGAGCCTTGATTGCCGCGATAAGCGATCAAGCCGTTGACAGCAGGCGTCGTAGCGCATCTTCCGGATCGCCGCTGTCAGTTCTTCGCCAGCGATGCGCTCTCGCTCGCTTTGTTGTTCGTCGGCATTGGCGTCTTCCGAACTCTCCAGCAACAAATCGCGTACGTTTTCATCATAGACCAGAATTTCGCGGAAGATTTCTTCGAAAGTTGCCGCGTTAGCACCCGCACGCAGCAAGTCCGACAGCAGTCGGAAATCAGCCGCCTCTCCGTGTGCCCGCGCATGCGTGATCACTTCCGCGAACAGCTCGCCATGGGCCTGCGCAATCAGACTCTCTTCGCTTTCCTCGTCAAGCATCGTGGCGATGCGCGGGTGCATGACCAGGTTTCGCAACGCCCGCTGCTCGATCCCCGTCACGCGGCGCCGATCGTTGCGCGGCGGCGCGGACCTCGCTGGGGCCACAATCCGCGAATCCACCTCGCACAGCGCGGCGACTTCACCAAGAGGCACGTCCAGGCGATCCGCAAACATATGCATGATCTGCGCGCGCAACGCGTTGGCCGGCAACGCCTGCAAGAGCGGCTTCGCGTCGAAGAGCGCACGCGCCCTCCCCTCCGGCGTATCGAGCTCTTTGCCGGCCACCACTTCGCTCAGCATGAACTGCGACAAAGGCATTGCCCGCTCGATTTGCTCGGCAAACGCCTCCTTGCCAAACTCGCGGATGAAGCTGTCCGGATCGTGCTCGGACGGCAGAAACAGGAAACGAATCGTCCGATTGTCCGCCGCGTGAGGCAGGCACGCATCGAGCGCGCGCCGCGCCGCGCGCCGCCCAGCCGCGTCGCCATCGAAGCTGAATATGACCGTGTCGGTCTGCCTCAGCAGCTTCTGAACGTGTATGGCCGTGCACGCGGTCCCGAGGGTCGCAACCGCATTCGGAAAGCCGAGCTGCGCCAACGCGACGACGTCCATATAGCCTTCGACCACCAACACCGAGCGTGACTCGCGAATAGCAAGGCGCGCCTCGAAAAGACCGTAAAGCTCACTGCCCTTGTTAAATAGTGGCGTTTCCGGCGAATTCAAATACTTGGGCTCGCCCGCCTCCATCACGCGCCCGCCGAAACCGATGACCTGGCCTTTTACGTTGCGGATTGGAAACATGATCCGGTCGCGAAAGCGGTCGTAGCGGCGCGCTTGCCCTTGCGCGTCGAGCTTATCGCTGAGGATGACAAGACCCGCCTCGACCAGCGCGTCGCCGCGATAATCGGCGAATGCGGCCTCGAGGTTCTGCCATCCATCCGGCGCAAAACCGAGCCCGAAACGCGCGGCAATTTCGCCCGTCAGGCCCCGCTTCTTCAAATATTGAATCGCTTGCGGCGCACCGCGCAATGTCTTGCGGTAGTAGTCGCATGCCACCTGCATGAGATCGGACAGCGCCGCGGCTGCTTTCGCGTTGACTTCGCCCCCATGCTGACGCTGCGCATCGCGTTCACCGCCACTGATGCCGATCGCTGTACGTGTCGAAGGCTCCTGCGGCACCGTCAGCCCCACCGATTGCGCAAGATCGCCCACCGCCTCAGGAAACGCGAGCCCGGCGTGATCCATCAGAAACCCGATGGCCGTCCCATGCGCCCCGCAGCCAAAGCAGTGGTAGAACTGCTTGGTCGGACTAACCGTAAACGAGGGGCTTTTCTCGTTGTGGAAAGGGCACAACCCCATGAAGTTCGCACCGCCCTTTTTCAGCTGGACGTACTTGCCCACCACATCGACGATATCGACGCGGTTCAGCAGGTCCTGCAGGAACGAATGCGGGATCACGTTAGGTTTCGCCAGATGGGCATCGCGCCGCCCGAAAACGCGCGGCGCGCATCGCGCTGCTTACTACTTGGCGAGCGCGGCTTTGACGAGCGCCGATACAGCCGTCATGTCGGCCCGACCCGCAAGTTTGCCCTTCAGCACGGCCATGAGCTTGCCCATGTCCGCGGGACCCGTAGCGCCCGTTTGCGCGACGGCGGCCTCAACTTCGGCCGCGATTTCGGCTTCGGACAGCTGAGCGGGCATGTACGTCGCCAGTACGGCCATCTCCGCGCTCTCCTGGCTGGCGAGATCGGTGCGGCCCGCGGCTTCGAACTGGCTGATCGAGTCTTTGCGCTGCTTGATCATCTTGTCGATGATCGCAATCACGGCCGCGTCGTCGAGCGTCGTGCGCTCATCCACCTCACGCTGCTTGATCGCGGCGAGCAGCAGACGCACAGCCGCCAAGCGGCCCGTTTCGCGCGCGCGCATAGCCGCTTTCATGTCGTCGTTAATCCGATCCTTCAAACTCATCTTTCACCCGATGCAAGCGTTGGAACAAGAGGAGGGCCGCCGTGTCTGGCGGAGCACAAAAACCCGCTTGGGATGTGTCCTCAAGCGGGTCATTGCTGACCGCCAGTGCTGCAAAGAACTCGCGGCCACACCTTGGTGAAACGCACCGCCGGCCGCAACAACGTGCGGGCCGCGGCGCGCCGAAATCAATAGAACTTCTTCGGCAGCATCTGGCCGCGCAGCCGCTTGAAATGACGCTTGACCGCGGCAGCCTTTTTGCGTTTGCGCTCAGCCGTCGGCTTTTCGTAAAACTCTCGCGCGCGAAGCTCGGTCAAAAGTCCGGTCTTCTCGATCGTGCGCTTGAAGCGGCGCATCGCAACTTCGAAGGGCTCGTTTTCTTTAACGCGGATGATCGTCATTTTCGCAAGCGGCGAGCTTGTAAAGGTTTGGGAGTATAGCAAACGCCGATCATTAATGCACGAGCGTTGTCAAGCATTACGTGCTTGGCGCACAAATTCGGCCGCGGCAAGCCCTGCCGCAACGCCCGACGCCCAGGCCCACTGAAAATTGTAGCCGCCGAGCCAGCCCGTCACGTCGAGCGCTTCGCCGACGAAAAAGAGGCCCCCAACTCGCTCGCTCATCATCGTCGCCGACGACAGCTCCCGCGTATCGACGCCGCCGCGCGTCACCTCCGCCTTCCGGTAGCCTTCCGTGCCGCTCGGCACGAGCGTCCATGCCGCAAGCGACTCACCGAGCCGGCGCAGCACTTTGTCGGGCAACTCTGCGATGCGCGTATCGTGCCGAATGTTCTGCGCGTCGAGCCAGACATGCGCGAAACGCGCTGGCAACCAGTCGGCCAGCAGGCTGCCGACCTGGCGTCGCGCACTGGCTTTGGCTTGCAGCAGCTCGGCGACAGGTTCGCGGGTCGGCATCAGATTGATGCGGATCGCCTCTTTGGACTGCCAATAGCTCGATATCTGGAGCACACCGGGGCCAGACAGACCTCGGTGCGTGAACAGCAGATCTTCGACGAACGCGCCCTCCGCCTTCTTCGTGCCGGTCGCCACCTCGACTTCCAGCGAAATGCCGGACAAGGCCGCGAACGGCTCCCACTCCTCCGACGAAAAAGTCATCGGCACAAGCGCTGGGCGCGTCTCCACGAGCTTGTGCCCGAATTGCTTTGCGATCCGATAGGCGAAATCAGTCGCACCGATCTTCGGTATCGATAAGCCGCCCGTCGCCACGACCAATGCGCGAGCCGTAATCGGGCCGGCGCTCGTATCGAGTGCAAAACCCTGCCCGTCCGCAAAGCGCACCGTTTCGACCGCCACAGGCCGCCGCCACGCAATGCTGCCCGCGTCGCATTCCGCCTTCAGCACATCGATGATCGATTCGCTCGAATGATCGCAGAACAACTGGCCCCGGTGTTTCTCATGCCACGACACCCGGTGCGTTTTCAGCAGGGCAAGGAAATCGCGCGGCGTGTAGCGCGCGAGCGCCGAGCGACAAAAGTGCGGATTGGCCGACAGGTAGTTCCCGGGCCCCGCTTGCAGGTTCGTGAAATTGCACCGGCCGCCGCCCGAAATACGAATTTTTTCAGCAAGCCGTCCGGCGTGATCGATGAGCACAACGCGTTGGCCGCGCTGCCCAGCTACTGCCGCACACATCATCCCGGCCGCACCGGCGCCGATTACCGCGATATCGAAAAATTCCATGGTGCGCGCATTCTACCGGCACCCGCAGCCGTCAAGCGCGCGCTGCTATACTTTAACGTTTCCCATTTTGGATTGCGGCTCAAGCACGGCGCCGGTAACCGCGCCTTTCGCCTGCCGCGCTTCCTTTGCATCGCCATGCTCGTTCTCGGCATCGAAAGCTCTTGTGACGAAACCGGCCTCGCGCTCTATGACACCGAGCGCGGGCTGCTTGCGCACGCCCTTCACTCGCAAATCGCCATGCATCGCGAGTACGGCGGCGTCGTGCCGGAACTCGCTTCGCGCGACCACATTCGCCGTGTGCTGCCACTGCTTGAGGAAACGCTCGAGCGCGCCGGGGCATGCCGCGCCGACATCGACGCCATCGCCTTCACGCAAGGTCCGGGGCTAGCCGGCGCGTTGCTCGTCGGCGCAAGTGTCGCCAACTCGCTGGCGATGGCCTGGAACAAGCCGACCATCGGCATTCACCATCTCGAAGGGCATCTGCTCTCGCCGCTGCTCGTGGAAGCGCCACCGCCCTTCCCGTTCGTCGCACTGTTGGTCTCGGGAGGGCACACGCAACTGATGCGCGTCACCGACGTCGGCGACTACGAAACCCTCGGCGAGACCGTCGATGATGCCGCCGGCGAAGCCTTCGATAAAACCGCGAAGCTGCTCGGGCTCGGTTACCCCGGCGGGCCCGAAGTCTCACGCCTCGCTGAATTCGGGACCCCCGGTGCCGTCGCCTTGCCGCGTCCGATGCTGCATTCGGGCGATCTCGATTTTAGCTTCAGCGGACTGAAGACGGCCGTCCTCACCCACGTCAAGAAACTAGGCGACGATGTTTGCGAGCAGGCAAAGGCCGATCTCGCTCGCGGATTTGTGGATGCCGCCGTCGACGTGCTTGTTGCCAAATCGCTCGCCGCGCTAAAGAAGGCGGGCCTTGCGCGCCTTGTGGTCGCAGGCGGCGTTGGCGCGAACCGGCAGTTGCGCGAGGCGCTGTCGGAAGCTGCGCGCAAGCGCCGCTTTGAGGTGCATTACCCGGATTTATCCCTGTGCACGGACAACGGCGCGATGATCGCGCTGGCCGGAGCGTTGCGGCTTAAACGCTGGCCCGGGCAGGCCAGCTCGGACTACGCGTTCACCGTGAAGCCGCGCTGGGATCTGAGTTCGCTGGCGAGGTAGACGCATCGGAAGGAGCCCGAGGGCGCGGCAGGGGCATCATTCGTCCGCCTTCCGTTTCCCTGTTTTATGCGGACACCACGCCGCAT
>NZ_DATJJF010000051.1:0-4759 GCF_035492435.1 Trinickia sp. | reverse complement strand
GGCGTGCGCTCGGGCGCGGTGGCGGTGCGTTTCTCCGGTCTCGACGAAGGCGTCATACCGCAGACGCCGAAGTTTCTGAAATCGCTCGAGATCGACCATGCGCTCGATGGAGAAGTGATGGTGGCGTACGCCATGAACGGTGAGGCGTTGCCGCTCGTGAACGGCTATCCGTTGCGCTTGGTGGTGCCGGGATGGTATGCGACCTATTGGGTCAAGATGGTTCACGACATCGAAGTGCTCGACAAGCCCGACGACAATTTCTGGACCGCCAAAGCGTACCTTGTCCCCGACAATCATTTCGCCAACGTTCGCCCCGGCGAGACAGGGTTTAAGCAAGTCCCCATCAACAAGATGCTGCCACGCTCGTTCTTCACCAACCTCCAAACCGGTGCGGTGCTGCATGCGGGCCAAGCGACGACCGTGCGCGGCATTGCTTTTGGCGGCTTCAATGCGTTGCAGCAAGTGCAGGTGTCAGCCGACGCAGGACGGACGTGGGCGCCTGCGCAGCTTGGTGCTGACCACGGGCGATATAGCTTCCGTCAGTGGCAGACGGACGTCCGATTCACGCAACCGGGCAAAGAGACGTTGATGGTTCGGGCTATCGATTCCGCGGGCCAAGCGCAGCCATTTACGCCGAACTGGAACGGCGCAGGATTCATGCGCAACGTCGTTGAATCGATTGACGTTGACGTTGCTTAAGAGGAAGGAAGTATGAACGTGAAACGCGCACGGATCGTGTTGTTTTGGGGCATCCCAGTACTACTCGGAGCGCTGGTCGCGATCACAGGCGCCCGGTTTTTGCGGGACTCCGCCAGCGACCAGGCGCAGCGCCAAGCGAAACTCGTGCCGCCGGTGCATTTCACCGCGGTCAACGTGACGCTCCCCGGTGGCTCGACTTCGTTTCCGCCGGGCAAAGGGTCCGAGATTGCCAACGCCAATTGCGTGATGTGCCATTCCACGGGCATGGTGTTGCATCAACCACCATTGACCGTCGGCGAGTGGGCCGTCGAAATCAACAAGATGCGCAACGCCTTTGGTGCCCCGCTTCCGGCTGATCAGGTTGAAGCCCTGGCGCAGTATCTGCGCTCTATCGACGGCCGCGAGCCGACGAAAGGTCCTTCAGCTGTCGACAAGCAAGCAAGCTGAGGCGACGGGGCGCGAGCGAGGGGTACCGGAGTGCGCCAGATGGATCGTATGTGTTTGTCTACTGCTCGAAGTCGAACGGTAGACGGTGCGAAGCTGCTTGGCACACTGCTCCAGCTGTGCGCACCCAAATGCGCGATATGCTGGAGTTCTGTCGCGGGATTGTGGAATGCGTGGAATGCCGGTTGGTTTGTCGCGCAGACCACTCATCCATGGTGGATTTGTCTGGCGAGCTTGGCGGCGCTTGTGTCGTCAGGCGCGGGCTTCATCAACGCTTACCGGCACCGTCGCTATACGGCTTTCGCATTGGCGACGGTTGCGTGGCTGTTGCTCGCGTGCAGCTGGCTCGTGGGCACGAGCTTCATTCGGTATGCCGGGGCTGGCTTGATGCTGGCGTCGATCGTGATCGGCCGCCGTTCATCGCGCTGCGGGTAGCGACTCTACGTAGACGTCAACCATGCCGCTCCGGCGGATGATACAAACGAGCGCCCACGTGACGCGAGCGCTCGCCTACAACTTCAATGCCGGAAGTGCCGAACGCCCGTCATGATCATGGCGATGTTGTGCTCATCGGCGGCGGCGATCACTTCGTCATCGCGCACCGAGCCGCCCGGCTGGATCACGCAGGTCGCGCCGGCCGTCACCACGACGTCGAGGCCATCACGGAACGGGAAGAACGCATCCGAGGCCACCGCCGAGCTGCCGAGCGAGAGACCCGCGTTTTGTGCCTTGATGCTCGCGATGCGAGCGGAATCGACGCGGCTCATCTGCCCCGCGCCGACGCCGAGCGTCATCCCCTTGCCGCAGAAGACGATGGCATTGGACTTCACGAACTTCGCGACGCGCCAGGCAAAGAGCAGGTCATCCATCTCTTGCGGCGTCGGGTGGCGCCTCGTCACGACACGCAGCTCGCGCGGCGTGACGTTCTTCGCATCGGGCGACTGCACAAGCAGCCCGCCGCCCACGCGTTTGAAGTCGAACTGATTCTGCCCATTGCCGAGCGGGATTTCGAGCAGACGCACGTTCTGCTTCGCTTCGAACACCTGCCGCGCGCCTTCGGTGAACGACGGTGCGATGAGCACTTCGACGAACTGCTTCGCGACGGCAGCCGCCGCCTTTTCGTCGAGCTCGCGGTTGAACGCGATGATGCCGCCAAAGGCCGATGTCGGATCGGTCTGGAACGCTTTCGAATAGGCCTCGAGCGGATCGACACCGATTGCCACGCCGCACGGGTTCGCATGCTTGATGATGACGCAGGCCGTAGCGTCGAACGTCTTCACGCATTCCCAAGCCGCATCGGCATCGGCGATGTTGTTGTAGGACAGTTCCTTGCCCTGCAACTGTCGATAGGCTGCGAGCGAGCCGGCCGGCGCGGCCAGATCGCGGTAGAACGCCGCGCTCTGGTGCGGGTTTTCGCCATAGCGCAAGTCCTGCACCTTATCGAAGGCGAGATTCAGCGTGGCGGGATACGTATTGCGCGAGTTGTGGTGCAGCGCTTCGGTGAGGCTCGTCAGGTAGTTCGTGATTGCGCCGTCGTATTGCGCGGTGTGCGCAAACACCTTCGTTGCGAGACGGAAGTTCGTCTTGTAGCTGACCGTGTTGCCGTTGGCGCGCATTTCGTCGAGTACGCGCGCATAGTCGGTCGGATCGACGACGACAGTCACGTCGCGGTGGTTCTTAGCCGCAGAGCGCAGCATCGTCGGGCCGCCGATGTCGATGTTCTCGATCGCGTCCTCAAGCGTGCATTCGTCCTTCGAGACGGTCGCGACGAACGGGTAGAGGTTGACGACAAGCAGATCGATCGTCGGGATGCCGTGCGTTTCGAGGGCGGCCATGTGCTCGGGCAGGTCGCGGCGCGCGAGAATGCCGCCGTGCACCTTCGGGTGCAGCGTCTTCACGCGACCGTCGAGCATTTCAGGAAAGCCGGTGTAGTCGGCGACCTCTGTGACAGCCAGGCCGGCCTCGGCGAGGAGCTTCGCCGTGCCGCCCGTCGACAGGATCTTGACGCCGAGCGCCGACAAAGAACGGGCAAATTCGACAATGCCAGACTTGTCGGAGACGGAAATAAGCGCTTGCTTGATCATGATAGAAACGGATACCGAAAAGAAACGAGGGCGGCGCGCGACTACGTCAGGCCATACTGTTGCAGCTTCTTGCGCAACGTGTTTCGGTTGATGCCGAGGTATTCGGCGGCGAGCGACTGATTGCCGCCTGCCTGCTCGAGCACCACCTCGAGCATCGGTTTTTCGACGCACGAGATGACCATGTCATATACGTCGTGCGGGTTGGCGCCGTCGAGATCCTGGAAATACATGCCCAGGCTGTCGCGGACGCATTGTTCGATGTTGTGCTTGCTCATGCTGCTAAGGGTTCGTTACAAGTCGGCTCGCCGCCCGCGGCCGTCTCGTCGCTCGTGTAGACGAGGCGATCCGAGAGGGCTTCCTGCTCGTCGAAAAACTGATTGACGGCCAGCAGTTGTTCGTGTGTGGTATCGAGCGTATTCATCCGGTGTCGGAAAGCGTTGGCGCCGGGAAGGCCGCGAGTGTACCAGCCGATGTGCTTGCGGGCAGTACGAACGCCCGTGAATTCGCCGTAAAACTTGTAATGATCCTCAAGGTGCTCGTTCATCACCACGCGAATTTCCGCAATGCGCGGCGGCGGTAGCAGCTCGCCGTGCTGCAGAAAATGATCGATTTCGCGGAAGAGCCACGGGCGCCCCTGCGCCGCGCGGCCGATCATGATCGCGTCCGCGCCCGTCGCCGTCAGCACCGCGCGCGCTTTCTCCGGTGAATCGATGTCGCCGTTGGCGACGACCGGAAGGCGCGTCGCCGCTTTTACCGCGGCGATCGTGTCGTACTCCGCTTCGCCGTGATAGAGATCCGCGCGCGTGCGGCCGTGGACCGTCAACATGGAAATGCCGGCGCTTTCGGCGATGCTCGCGATCCGCAGCGCATTCTTGTGCGCGCGGTCCCAGCCGGTCCGAATCTTCAGCGTGACGGGGACGGCATCGGGGCCCGTACCGACCGCGCCGACGACAGCCTCGACGATGCGAGCGACGAGCGGCTCGTTTTGCAACAGCGCTGAGCCGGCCGCGACGTTGCAGACCTTCTTCGCCGGGCAGCCCATGTTGATGTCGATGATCTGAGCGCCGTTCGCGACGTTGTAGCGCGCGGCTTCGGCCATCATCGCCGGATCGGCGCCGGCGATCTGAACGGCGATCGGCTCGACCTCGCCCGTGTGGTTCGCACGGCGCATCGTTTTTTCGCTTTTCCAGAGCTGCGCATTGGACGCAACCATTTCAGATACAGCGTAGCCGGCACCAAGCCGCTTGCAGAGCTGGCGAAACGGCCGGTCCGTCACGCCCGCCATAGGGGCGACGAACAAGTTGTTGCGCAGTACGTGCGGGCCGAGCGTTGGCATGCTGAAATGGCCGTCCGCTCGAGCTAGGCGCGAGCACGGCAGGCAACAAGGGAAACTGGCATTTTACCGTTAACAGGCTTGCCAAGCGCGGCTCGCATCCAGGCGTGAACGCGGGGGCGTAACGGCGTACGCCCGCGGCGGCGGAGCGGCAAGCCCTGCGCGACGTTACTGGCGCTGGCCGAACATCAGTTGTCGG
>NZ_DATJJF010000050.1:0-12184 GCF_035492435.1 Trinickia sp. | reverse complement strand
CCGTTTTATTCATCGCCGCAGTGGTGAATGAAGTTGTACTAAGGCGCGGTAGCCCTCGCCACTCAGAGCCCCCTGGCGGCCTAGAGAGACGGATCAACGACAAGCGCTTAATCTGCATAGCCTCGATACGTCCGCGATTGTTCTGTCGCCTTGGAGCCCTGGAGCCAAACATCTGTCTTCAGCTGTGGCAGACTGATGCTTTCACCTAGTCAACGCGAAGGGGCTTGTTTCGCGCGGCAGCGGCAAGCTGGATTGAGGATGGTGGAGGCCGGCAGGTGAACCTGTTTGCTTGGGTGGGCGTACTTGGGGATGGGACCTCCGAGTTCCTTTGGGAGGATAGTGGGCGTGCCTTCTACCGGATGCATCTGCCAAGGGCCGAGGCGAATCAGACGGTTGTGCTGGCGTTGCAGCACGTCGCCGAACAGCCGACACCGGCCAGCCTTAGCCGTCTCGAGCACGAATACCAATTAAGGGACGAACTGGAAAGCGCATGGGCGGTGCGGCCGCTGGAACTCGTGCGCGAAGGCGGACGGACCCTGCTCTTATTCGAAGATCCGGGCGGCGAGCCGCTTACACGGCTGCTTGGTGCGCCCATGCAAATTGGGCACTTTCTTCACCTCGCGATCCGCATCGTCGCCGCACTTGGCAAGGCACACCAGCGTGGTTTGATCCACAAGGATCTCAAGCCGGCCAATATTCTCGTGAAGGGTAACGAGGAGGTGAGGCTCACCGGCTTTGGCCTCGCCTCACGCCTTCGCCGCGAGCGGCAGGCACCTGAGCCTGCGGAGACCATCGCCGGTACATTCGCCTATATGGCCCCTGAACAAACGGGGCGCATGAACCGCTCGGTCGATGCCCGCAGCGATCTCTACTCGCTGGGCATCACGTTCTACCAGATGCTGACGGGCTCGCTGCCGTTCGCCGCTGCCGATCCGATGGAGTGGGTGCACTGCCATATCGCGCGAAAGCCGGTGCCGCCGAGCCAGCGAGTAGACCACATCCCTGGCCCCGTCTCGGCCATCGTCATGAAGCTGTTGGCCAAGACCGCCGAGGAGCGCTACCAGACCGCCGGTGGGATCGAGCGCGATCTGCAACGGTGCCTTACCGAATGGGAGGCTTGCGGTTTAATCGACGACTTTCCACTGGGTCAACAGGACACGCCCGACCGGTTGTTGATCCCGGAAAAGCTTTACGGGCGCGAGAGCGAAGTCGGGGCAATGCTCGCCTCGTTCGAGCGTACCGCTGAGAACGGATCGCCGGAGTTGGTGTTGGTCTCCGGATATTCGGGGATGGGTAAATCCTCGGTCGTCAACGAGCTCCACAAGGCGTTGATACCGCTGCGCGGACTCTTCGCCGCAGGCAAATTCGATCAGTACAAGCATGACATCCCCTATTCGACGCTCGCTCAGGCTTTTCAGAACCTCGTGCGACCGCTTCTCGGCAAGAGCGACACCGAGCTGCGCCACTGGCGCGCCGCCTTTGCCGAGGCGCTGGGTGCGAACGCGCGGCTCATAGTCGAGGTCGTCCCCGAGCTCGAGCTCATCGTTGGCGAACAGCCACCGCTGCCTGAGCTTTCGCCACAGGACGCGCAACGGCGCCTGCAACTGGTATTCCGGCGCTTTATCGGCGTCTTCGCTCGGGCGGAACATCCACTGGCACTTTTTCTGGACGACCTGCAGTGGCTCGACATGGCGACGCTCGATCTTCTCGAGGACATGTTGACTGGGTCAGATCTGCGCCACCTCATGTTGATCGGTGCTTATCGCGATAACGAGGTCACTTCTGCCCATCCGCTGATGCGAAAGCTCGCAGCTATCAAGGCCGCCGGGGGGAGGGTCGAGGAGATCGCACTCGCGCCGCTCCGGGAGTCGCATCTCGGGGAGCTCATTGGGGAAGCGCTTCGCTGCGAGCCGGCGCGCGCTGCGCCGCTTGCGCAACTGGTCCATCAGGAAACCGGCGGCAATCCTTTCTTTGCCATTCAGTTCTTGTCGTCGCTGGCGGATGAGGGAATGCTTGTCTTCGACCATGATGCTGGCCGCTGGTGCTGGGACCTCGAGCGCATTCGCGCCAAGGGATATACCGATAACGTTATCGACTTCATGGTCGCGAAATTGACCCGCTTGCCGGTCGAAGCGCAGAACGCGATGCAGCAACTGGCTTGTCTTGGCAACTTTGCCGAAACGAGGACGCTGTCGATCGTGCTCGGGGTTTCAGAAGACCAAGTCCAAGCGACCCTTTGGCCGGCCGTCCGTCAGGAATTGGTCGAGCGCCTCGCAAACGCCACTTACCGGTTCGTCCACGATCGCGTCCATGAAGCCGCGTATTCGCTGATTGATAGGAACCTGCGAGCCGAGCTGCACCTTCGAATTGGAAGACTGCTGGCCGCGCAGACACCGTCCGAAAAGCTCGAAGAGGCGATTTTCGAAATCGTCAATCAACTCAACCGGGCTTCGCCTTTAATCAGGTCCCGAAAGGAGCGAGAGCGGCTTGCCGGATTCAACCTGATTGCCGGAAGGCGCGCCAAAGCTTCCACGGCTTACGGCTCAGCGCTCAAGTATTTCGCTGCGGGCGCGGCGCTGTTGGGCGAGGGCTGGGGGCATCGGCGCAAGCTGGGCTTCGCGCTGGCGCTGAACCTGGCCGAATGCGAGTTCCTGACTGGCCAGTTGACTTGCGCCGAAGCGCGCTTGGTGCGGCTTCCCACCCACGCCGCATCCCTGATCGAGCTCGCTGCCGTGACCCGCCTGCGCATCTCGCTCTATATGACCGCAGGTGAAAACGGACACGCCATTTCGGTGGGGATCGAGTACCTTCGGCGCGTAGGTATCCATTGTTCGCCGCACCCGACACAAGACGGGGTGCGCATGGAGATCGACCGGATCTGGCACCAGCTCGGCAAGCGTTCGATCGAGCAGCTCATCGAACTGCCACCCATGAACGATTCGGCCGTCGCCAGCATGGACGTCCTTGCCGAGATCCTGCCACCGGCGTCGTGGACCGATAAGAATCTTTATTGTCTCGTTGTCTGCCGGATGGCGAACCTGAGCCTGCAGCATGGCCACAGTGACGCGTCATGCCTCGCCTACGTCTATCTGGGCATGATCCTGGGGCCTCACTTCGGCGACTACCGCGCCGGCTTCCGTTTCGGCCAGTTAGCCATCGATCTGGTGGACAAGCGAGGGTTGAACCGTTTCAAGGCGCGCGTCTACATGTGCTTCGGCTACCTTGTGAATCCGTGGGTGCGCCATCTGAACACGTGCCGCACCATGTTGCGGCGCGCCTTTGACATGGCTCTGGACGCTGGCGACCTGACCTTTGCGGGCTATAGCTACATCAACACGGTCACATTCATGCTCGCGAGCGGCGATCCGCTCGACGAAGTACAGCGGGAAGCCGAGGCAGGGCTCGCCTTCGTGCGCAAAGCGCGATTCGGCGTCGTCATCGACCTTGTTGACGCTCAGCTCGGGCTCATCCGAACGTTGCGCGGTCAAACGCCGACGTTCGGGTGCTTTAATGACGACCAGTTCGATGAGGATCGCTTCGAACAACATCTGCGAAGCGCCCCTGATCGGGCGGTGGCGTTATGCAGGTACTGGATCCGGAAGTTGCAGGCACACTATTTCGCTCAAGAGCACGCATCTGCTGTGGCGGCAGCGGCGAAAGCGGAGCAGGGGCTCTGGACCTCGCTGTCGTTCTTCGAGGCGGTCGAATACCATTTCTATAGCGCGCTTGCGCACGCAGCTCAATGCGACAACGCCCCCGTTGCGCAGCGTGCTGGGCACGTGGACGCCTTGGCCGCGCACCATCGGCAGCTTCAAGAGTGGGCCGAGCACAGTCCGTCGAACTTTGCCGACCGCGCCGCGCTGGTGCGCGCCGAACTCGCCCGCGTGGAGGGCCGCGAGCTCGACGCTGAGCGGCTCTATGAGCGGGCCATCCGCGCAGCGCGCGATAGCGGCTTTGTCCAGAATGAGGCAATCGCCTATGAACTGGTGGCGCGCTTCCACGCGGCGCGTGGCTTAGAGACTTTCGCGCAGACGTATCTGCGCAAGTCCCGCCAGGGTTACCTGCGCTGGGGTGCCGGCGGCAAGGTGCGACAACTCGATCAAGTCCATCCGCAGCTGAGGGAGGACGAGCCAGGTCCGATGAGCACGATTGCCACGACCGTCGAACATTTCGATCTGGCCACCGTGATCAAAGTATTGCAGGCGATCTCGGGCGAGATCGACTTGGACAGGCTGATCAACACCCTGTTGCGCACGGCTCTCACGCAGGCCGGCGCTGAGCGCGCGCTCTTACTTTTTGTGGCGCATGGCGGCGAGCCGCGACTCAGGGCCGTCGCTACCATCGAGCGCGACTCGGTGCTCACGCAATTACGCGATGAGCCCGTGACAGCGCTGGTGCTGCCACAATCCGTGCTGCACTACGTGATGCAAACGCGGGAGAACATCGTTCTCGACGATGCGATAAAGCACGATGAGTTTGGCGCCGATCCCTACATCCGGCAACATCAGGTCCGCTCCGCGCTCTGCCTGCCGCTGATCAACCAGGGCGGACTCGTAGGCATGCTGTATCTCGAGAACAATCTGACGCCACGTGTCTTCATGCCGACCCACACCGCGGTGCTGCAGTTACTGGCCTCGCAGGCCGCCATTACCCTCGAGAATGCTCGCCTGTACCGAGATCTCCAAGAACGCGAAGCCAGGATCCGGCGCCTCGTCGACGCCAATATTGTTGGCATTTTCATCTGGGATTTGGCCGGTCAGATCCTCGAGGCCAATGACGCATTTCTCCGTATTGTGGGATACGACCGCGGGGACATCGTGTCGGGGCGGATGCGCTGGACGGATCTGACGCCGCCTGAGTGGCTCGATCGCGACGTACAACGCATCCCTGAGCTCAAGACGACGGGGACGTTGCAGCCGTTCGAGAAGGAATTCGCCAAGAAGGACGGCAGCCGTGCCCCAGTTCTGATCGGTGTGGCGATGTTCGAAGAAGGTACGAATCAAGGCGTCGCATTCGTGCTTGATTTGGCCGAGCGCAAGCGGGCGGAAGCCGAGGCGCGCGAAAGCGAGCGACGCTACCGGGAAGTGCAGATGGAGCTCGCGCACGCGAACCGCGCTGCGACGATGGGGCAGCTCACGGCCTCGATTGCCCATGAAGTTCAGCAGCCGATTGCCGCTGCCGCCTCCGATGCTTCGGCAGCCTTACGCTGGCTGCGCTTCAACCCGCCGAACCTCGAGGAGGTCAGCCAGTCGCTCGAGCGCATCGTCAATGACGCGATGCGAGCCGGCGGCATCGTTAGCCGAATTCGCGCTTTGATCAGGAAAGCGCCTCCACGCAAGGACAGCGTGGACATCAACGAGGCGATCCGTGAGGTCATCGCGCTGACGCAAGGTGAAACACTGAAGAACGGTGTCTCGGTGCTGACGGCACTCGAGGAGAGTTTGCCGCTGGTCTTGGGAGATCGCGTGCAGCTTCAACAAGTGATACTCAACCTGGTTGTCAACGCCGTCGAAGCGATGGGCGCAACGAGAAAGGGGCCGCGCGAACTGCACATCAGCACGGCTGCGGATTCGTCGAATGGCGTAGCTGTGGTTGTGCGGGATTCTGGCCCGGGATTGCCCCGGGCGGAGGAGAAGCGCGTCTTTGATCCGTTCTACACGACAAAATCGCACGGCCTGGGCATGGGCTTGTCGATCTCCCGTTCGATCGTCGAGGCGCATGGGGGACGACTGTGGGTGAGCGCAAACTTGCCGCGTGGTGCCGTCTTTCAACTCGTTCTTCCTCGCGGGGAAGTCGAACACGCCCCGCCAAGCTCAAACGAGGGTCTGCCCGTGGCATGAATCGCCGTCACGGCAAGAATTGTGTAACCAAGTTTCTGGCGAACGTGATTGCATGTTCACCGGCCAACATGCCCAGCAAGCCGACGATCGCGATGATCGACGGCGCGGGCGATTTCACATTCACGGCTCCGTAGATCATACCAACGGCAAGACCGACTACGATTGCTACAAGATAGGATTTCATAATGCTCTAGAACTAAGCGAGCCCGCAGCATTCAAGTCGTCGCGCCAAGCGATCCACGAGCTATAAGAAGACGTGTTTTTGCCCAGGCTCACCAAGATCGTACTGAATGCGTCGACTGCTGCGGGTATGCAGGCAGACAACATAGCGGCATTTCGCGGGCAAAAACACGGCATGTCATGGCTCAGGGCGTAATTGGCTGAAGCCGCAGCCGGCGTTGGCTGTGATCGACTGAATCCAATATGACGGCCAAAGTTCTCAGGATTGAGCACGCAAGGACTGTGCGCTCAGCCCTTTCACGCGGCGAGATACCACCGAGCGAACGCCGGCCATTGGATGCAACGTCTCAGACTTGTTGGGCCGTGATTTCGAGTGTCATTTTTTTTATACTGCTCGCTCTTAGGCCTCGGGCGCGGCACACTGGCAGCGCTCGATGAACTGATATTGATGGCTCGATGCCCCACCAATCACAAGATGAAAACTGTTGCCGTGCTGGTCTTTCCTGGCGTTCAGTCGCTCGACGCCACGGGTCCACTGGATGTGTTCGCCGAAGCGAATCGCTTTTTGCCACCTGAAGCGCATTACACGCTCGAGATTTTGGGCACAGAAGCCGGCAGCATTCGATGCGCGAACGGCTTGGAGATTCGTCCGGCTCAGTCCTATGTGGATTCCGCCGGCGCATACGATGTTCTGCTGGTGACAGGCGGGCCTGAGTTGCCGAGCCAGCAATTCGATGCGTCGCTGTATGAGTGGCTGAGGGCCGCATCGGAACGTTCGGCCTGCATCGGCTCTGTCTGCAATGGCGCCTTTTTTTTGGCGAGGGCGGGCCTCCTCGACGGCAAGCGCGTAACCACGCACTGGAACGACGCGCCTCGCCTCGCAGCCGAGTTTCCTGCTACTACGGTCAGCGCCGATCAACTGTACATACAAGACGGCAAGCTCGTCACTTCAGCGGGCGTGACGGCGGGCATCGACATGAGTCTGTATCTTTTGGCCCGTGAGCATGGACGAGAATTGGCACTTAACGTAGCGAAAAGGTTGCTCCTCTTCACTCACCGCACGGGTGGCCAGTCACAGTTCAGCCCGTATCTGACGGCGTATAACGAAGCGACATCGCTTGTGACAGGGGTGCAGCAATTTGTGCTTGCGAATCTCAGCGCAGACCTCTCGCTTGCCGTGCTTGCGCAGAACTTCAATATGAGCGTCAGAAATTTCAGCCGCGTTTTTTCTCGCGAAGCGAATGTCACCGCAAGCGATTTCGTGGAGGGTGCACGACTCGACGCCGCGCGAGCGCTCCTTGAAACGACAACGAAGCCGGTCAAGACGATCGCATACGAGTGCGGTTTTTTGGATGCGCATCGCATGCGCGCTACATTCAGGAGACGCCTCGGTATTTCGCCGCAGGATTACCGAGCCCACTTTCTTCAGTTGTTGAGCACGGACAACTGAGGGGCTAAAGCGTTAGGACGCCTCTGGCGAGACATGCATAGGTGCGGCCGATCGAATGGCGGTCAGCACCCTGCGGGTAGCGCACAGCCACCCGTAGGTGAATCAGGCGATTTGAACCATTTCGAACTCGGCCTTGCTTACGCCGCATTCGGGACAAGCCCAGTCGGCGGGAACGTCCTCCCAGCGCGTGCCGGGTGCGATGCCGTCTTCAGGAATACCATTGGCTTCTTCGTAAATGAAGTTACAAATGACGCACTGCCAAACCTTCATGATGTAAATCTCTTAAATTGCCACGCGTCTTTGTTGTGCCCTCAATGCCACCGACGCAAAAGAGAGCAACAACACTCGACCGGCATAACAAACCGTCGCTTCGTCGCCGCCAATGGTAGATTGACCGGGTGTGCGCCCATGGCGACGAGAGCTTCGTGTATCGCTAGGCCTTTCGGCCATTAGTCTTCGTTAAATCAACTCGACGCGATCATCGACACGGACTGTCCCGGTCGTTACGGGCTCCGCGTAGACGCCAATGGAACCACCATTGTTTTGATAGATCGCCTTCAGAATAGAAAGGTCCTTGGGCAAATCGCCCTGAGCCAACGTCGTCATAACGCATCGCTGAGTGCGTTGCTTCACTTCCAATACCACTTCACCGATGCGAAGCGTGCGGCCGACCCAGGAGTTTTCGACGAAGGGTTCGGCGCCCTCCGTGTTAATAACGAGGTTGGGGCGAAAGCGTCGACTTTCGATGCGGCTCTGGGGAGCGACCTGTTTCAGGGCGTCGAGGGTCGATGTGGTGAGGATATGGATCAGGCCGATGTCGAAGAACGTGCCGGTCGGTGAGGTTTTATCGAAAACGAAGTCGTGGTCGGACACGCCCTCGACAGTCGGCACGAAGCCTTCAAATCCCTTGTCCGATCCGTCCGGACGCGCGAGGCTAACGCGCTTGCCGAGTGCTGCGGAAAGCTGTTGTTCCGCATCACCGGCGGTCGATTCGATGATGTCGCCGTTGGGCAAGGTGATATACACCGGCGGAATGTCTTCAGGCGAAACCGGCGGCGATACGAAACGGGCATGGTAGCCGAACATCTTGGGCCACTTTTGCGGATGTTTCGCATTGATCAGTTTGTTGGTCTCTAAGTCGACGAGGGAATAGGCGCGGTCCCCTGCCAGTCCGCGCGTCGTAATCGCAGCGGCATTCAGTTCTTCACCCATCATCGACTTCACGGGGTAGCGGCGAATCGATGCAACAGTTGCGTTCAATGATGACATAGCAAAGCTCTTCGGTTTCTTGCCCGGCTCAGTGCCGCGCTTGGACTCAACGATACTGCGTTAATCGACGCGCGATGCACTCAGATGCGGGGGAATTGAGCCAACGCGGGGAGGATTCATGCCATGCGATTGCCACACCGCTTTTTCGTCTCGCCGATATTTATCCGTGCCGCACGCAACTTCCTTCAGCGGGCTTTGCGCAACGCAAGCCCGCCGAGCGCGCCGACGACGCACAGCACGGCCACGTAGAGCTCAGGTGCGGCAGGATTCGACTGCGACATCAGCGAGACGGCCACCGGTGTCAGCCCGCCAAACACCGCGTACGCCACGTTATACGAAAACGAGATACCTGAGAAACGCACGGCGGGCGGAAACGCTTCGACCATCGCGACGGGAATGGCCGCCACAGCGCCGACAAAAAATCCGGCTACCGCATAAGCTGGCATCAAGGAAGACGAATCGAGTCCAATACGCTGCCACATCAGCCAGTACGAACCAGCAAGAAGCAGGCAACCGACAAAGATCGTTCGGGCCGCACCGAATTTGCCGGCAAGCGTCCCTGCAACGACGCAGCCGATCGTGAGGCATAACGTTGCAACGGAGTTTGCTTGCAGCGACATTGCGGGTTGGATATGAATGCGCTTTTGCAGCAGGGCCGGGGTCATCAGGATCACGACAATAATCCCGGCGGTCAGGGTACACGTGAGGATCATCGACAAAACCACCGAGCGGCCATGATCGCGCAGCACGGCCTTCAGCGGCACCTCGGCAGCAAGCGCTTTACGCTGCTGCATTTCGAGGAACACCGGCGTCTCGTGCAGCCAGCGACGCAAGAACGCAGCAAGAAGACCGAACAGGCCACCGATCAAGAACGGAACGCGCCATGCGTAAGCAACGATTTCAGCGTGCGTAAAGTGCCGGCTTACCGCTGATGCGATCAACGAGCCGAGCAGAATACCTGCGGTGAGGCCGCCGGTGAGCATTCCGCATGCGTAGCCTACGTAACGCTGCGGCACGTGCTCGGAGACGAATACCCACGCGCCAGGCACTTCCCCGCCCACCGCTGCACCCTGCAACAAACGGCACAACAGCAACAGCACCGGTGCAACAACGCCTGCACTGGCGTAAGTTGGCAAGAGTCCGATCAACAGCGTGGGCAATGACATCAGCAGCACGCTGAACATAAACATGCGCTTGCGGCCGATCAGGTCGCCAAAGTGCGCCATGATGACTCCGCCGAGCGGCCGCGCAATGTAGCCGGCGGCGAAGATGCCGAACGTCTGGACTTGGCGCAGCCAGTCTGGAATTGATTGCGGGAAGAACAGTTGCCCGATTGCGACGGCGAAAAAGACGTAAATGACAAAGTCATAGAACTCGAGTGCACCGCCAAGCGCGGCGAGAACAAGCGTGCGGTGGTCGCTTCCCGACAGCGTCCGGTGGGGGACGTACGGGAGCCGATTGGGATTGCTGGTACTCATTGTTCGGTTTACCAGTTGAAGGATATTTCGACGAGGGGTGACAGTGTACGTCGCGTGTGAAGATGGGGTTGTTCAACTCGTATCCGGTGCTGCATGCCGTGCGCCATTGTCGTTCGCCGTTATCCGATCGGCGTAGAATCAGGCGGAGGCCCAACTAGAACGGGGAATGGGCCAACCCGCCGTCGATCAGCGTCGACAATTCGCGCGATACGCCGCCTTCGCCGGCAAACAAATATACGCCAGGAGACATTCGTGAATCACGCTGCGCCACTGGTTGTTGCCGGCGTCCGCCGACGCTTTCCCGGCGAGCTGCTCGCCGAACTCAATGCTGTCTTCCGCGAGCGGCTGTCGACCGCGCAAGCGGTGCTCGCGCATCACGGCCGGGACGAATCGGCGCTCGATCCGCAGCTGCCCGACGCGGTCTTTTTCGCGCAAAGCGCCGAGGACGTGCGACAAGCTGTCGAGCTTTGCGGACGCTACGGCGTGCCGGTCATCCCTTACGGCAACGGATCGTCGCTTGAAGGACATCTGCTCGCCGTCGAGGGGGGCTTGTCGATCGACCTTTCGGGGATGAACCGCATTCTCTCGATCGACGCCGAAGATCTGACGGCCACGGTCGAAGCCGGCGTTTCGCGCAAAGCGCTCAACGAAGCGCTGCGCGATACGGGGCTTTTCTTCCCGATCGATCCGGGCGCTGACGCGAGCCTCGGCGGCATGTCGGCGACGCGTGCTTCAGGCACGAACGCCGTGCGCTACGGCACGATGCGCGAAAACGTGTTGGGGCTGACAGTCGTCTTGGCCGATGGTCGCATCGTGAAGACCGGCACGCGCGCGCGCAAGTCGTCGGCCGGCTACGACCTCACGCGTCTTTTCGTCGGTTCCGAAGGCACGCTCGGCGTCATCACCGAGGTGACCGTACGGCTTTACCCACAGCCCGAAGCCGTCTCGGCGGCCGTTTGCGCGTTTCCGACGATGGGCGACGCCGTGCGGACCGTCATCGATACGATTCAACTCGGCGTGCCCGTTGCTCGCGCGGAATTCGTGGATGCGCTTGCCATCCGCGCCATCAACCGTTATTCAAATTTGACGCTCGCCGAATCGCCGACTCTCTTTTTCGAGTTCCACGGTACTGACGCGAGCGTCACAGAGCAGGCAGAACGCGTGCAAGAGCTCGCCGCCGAGCATGCGGGCAGCGGCTTTTCCTGGGCGACGCGTCCTGAGGAGCGTAGTCGTCTTTGGAATGCGCGTCACAACGCCTTTTTTGCGATGCTGCAATTGAAGCCTGGCTGCCGCGCTGTGACGACCGACGTCTGCGTGCCGATTTCACGACTCGCACAGTGCGTCGTCGAAACGGAAGATGACCTGCGCGGCTCGTCGCTGCCATGCCCGATCGTCGGCCACGTCGGCGACGGCAATTTTCATGTTGCGATGCTCATCGATCCGGCCAACCCAAACGAGTTGGCCGAAGCCGAGCGGCTCAACCAGCGGCTCGTCGCTCGGGCGCTGCGCATGGATGGCACTTGCACGGGCGAGCACGGCGTTGGCCTGCACAAGATGGACTTCCTGGTTGATGAGCATGGCGGCGATGCCATCGACGTCATGCGCGCGCTCAAGCATGCGCTTGACCCGCACAACATCATGAACCCGGGAAAAATCTTTTCCTATCATGCGTCACGCGAATCCGGCGCGTGACGCATGCGTGTCGTTTCGCGTTCACACGACGCGGTGCGGGAAGGCTGCGACGCAGCCGACCCAGTGAGTTTGTTGCAAGGACGGGACTAAGTAGGCGGCGCGTCAAGCGTACCCGCGAAAGCCCGCACACAGCTGGAACACCTCTTCCGAAAGCGGAATGGTTTTCGCCTTGCAATAGCGTGTCGCGAGCTTCATCAGCTCCTTCATATCGCGGCCGCTCGCCTTCGGATAGGCGACGCTCAGCGCTTCGACGAGCTCGTCGCTGATTGCCGCGC
>NZ_DATJJF010000049.1:0-42957 GCF_035492435.1 Trinickia sp. | reverse complement strand
TCGAGCAGCGGGAAGTGACCGAACGCGAGCTGAGCATCGGCGATGGAGTAAAGCGACATAAGAAGGCGCTGCCTGAAGAATTCAGAAACGCCCATTGTACCGGCGCAAGAGGCGCCGCTGCCTCGCAAGCGATGACTCTGGTGGAATCGCGGCGAAATGCGGCCTCCCCGTGCCAGTGCCATGTGTTCGCGCGCTGGCCGAATGCAGGTGATGTAACGGGCGGCTCGCGCGGCTTTTGCTATACTCTGGCCGCACTGGCACATTCAGGCGCATCGCGCGCCGCCATCCTGTCCTCTCTCCGTAGTTCAATGGATAGAACAAGCGCCTCCTAAGCGCTAGATACAGGTTCGATTCCTGTCGGAGGGACCATCCATACGATCACAGATACGCTTGTAATTCGCCAGCCAACCCTTGCGCCGTAACAGCACACGAATCCGGCGATTGAGCAAGGCGAGTTGTTCGGATTGGCTATTGAACCAAGCGTGTCGGACCATAGGCGCCATTTTCCGGGCTGATACCAACGCCGCCGGTTGGGCATCTGTTGGCGCTGTTGGCGACCAGGCTGACCACGATGTATTTCCCCTTCGGCGCGTTGGGGATGCCCTTCATGGCTCTGGAGTTTCCTTGCTGGGCTGCATAGATCGCGAGGCAGGCAAATCCGACGACAGGTGTGGTTGAGCCCGCGCTGATCGGTTGCTCGTTGATGACGGGAAACATTTCGTAGGCGCAAGACCCGTTCCCATCGTTGAGACTGCAGGCGTCAGTGTCTTTAAAATCGCTGGCTTTCGTGCCATCTTCGATAAATAGTTGAGAACCGAGACTGACCGGAGGTGTAATCGTGGAGCCATCCACGTAGCCTTTGATCAGATTGGCGCCACCGCTGTTGCCGCTCTTTCCGTTGCTACCGCCTGTGTCCAGCGGTGTCCACTGCCCGGCATAGCAATTGTCGTCGTTGCTATAGGACGAGTTGATTTGAATCAGGTAGGGTGTGTTCAGGGTTTGCACGATCTGTTGGTCGTTTGAGCCCCACACGCTCGGGTATTGTTGGCTGAGTGTCTTTCCCGCGTCAGCGGCTGTGACGAGTTTGGGAGCGTTGTGAGTTGGATCCCACAGTTGAGACTGTAAACTCGTGAACAGACACTGGCTGATCGCCATCGGGAAAGTATGCCCCTCTGCGGTGTACCCGCCCGTTGCCACTGCGCTGGCCTTGACCCCCAGTGAGTCGATTCCGACGAACGCGCCGAAGACGAGGTGCAGCGGCCCGTTATTGACGCCATCGGCTTCGCTGATCGTGACTTTGACCGCCGGAAGTTGACTCGCACTCGGCGTTAGGGGTGGCGCTGTCAAACCGCTGGTGGGGTTGGACGGATCCCAGCCCCCGACCGCCACTTGCCCCGTCTTCAGCGTGACGTTGGTTGCGGCATTTAGCCCGACTTCAGACGCGGCCATCGCAGCCGCCGTGTTGAAGTCCGGTCCGCTCGCCGTGGCGTTGCCACATGCGTTATTGGGATTGAGACAAGCTGCCCCTGCCAGCGCCGCCGCATCGGCCGCGTTTTGCAATTCGTTGCGCACGATGTACCACCGTGCAATGTCGATTGCGAATGCGCTAATGCCGAACAGGACGAACAACAAAAAGAATGCGGTCATGATGGAGACCGCACCGCGTTGCCGGCTTCGCCCCCCTACGCCGCTCCGGTTCGTGCGGAGTACGTAACGGCGTGGCGGGATGAGGCGCTCGGACTCCACGGCCGATCTCTGTTGGCTCGTCGTTTCGCTTGTGGCGGAACACGGCGTCGACGCACTTTCTATGAAAATCATTGATACCGGAATCGCGGTGTTCGTTTCGATTTTCATGACTTCCCCGTATGCGTTCCTAATCTGCTGTTCGTGTGACTTCAATCGGCGCCAACTCTATCGAGAAGCGGATGAGCGCGCGGTTTGAAATGAATCGGTTTTGAAACGATGGGCAATGACACTGGTCGGTGTGTTGCAGGCCCGGCGCTCCGAACTCAGGCAAGGCGAGGCATCGGTGGGGTTCCATCTCGTGCGCCGAATGTCATTCTCATACGGGTATTACGTATTGGCGGCAGTCGGCATGGAGTCCCTTGCGGGATCACAGTGACATTGCTGGTCAATTAACGCGGGGAGATCATGCAGTTTCATTACCTCTGCCACATCATTCGCACCTCATGGTTGTCGTCGCCGACATCGTGAGCAAATTGTTCGGCGTATCGGCCAGAGGATTGATCGCCGTGCCCATGATCCGGTCCACGCCGAACGCAAGGCCGGTGTACGTGTAGCTCACCGTCACGGTCAGCGCATCGCCGGTAGTGGCGCAACCTGCAGGCACCGAGGCCCAGGGCGTGCCCTTCGCGCCCAAGCTGATCAGGTTTGGCGCGAGGTTGTTCGTCGCGTTGCTTTGGATCGTGCTGGCCGACAGATAGTTGGGCGACGTGGGGTTGTAGACGATGCCCGCCCGTGCCGCTTCCCGGCTGGCATTGGTGATGACAGCTTTATCGTAAAGGATGAGGCCAAATTCGACGATGCCGAAGACCAGCAGCAGCAACAGGGGCAGCACGATGGCGAACTCCACCAGCGCTGCTCCAGATTGGTGTCGTCGTGCGCCTGCGCCCGACAAGCGGTGCCGTGACGCTTTCGCCATTGCTCGCGACACATGCGGCAGCACGACGTTGTCAAACGGCAATAATGGCATCGGCGGCAATATGTCCAATTGCTGTGATCCGCCCTTTGCACGGGAAATCATGCCGTTGTCACGCGCACATGCGTCCATCAACTGCTCCCCGATATTCGTTAGAGTTTTCGGACGGCGCGCGTTGTATTGGCTTTCGCTTTCTCGCATCCGAGTCCGTGCGCGCTTCCGAGCCCAACAACGCAGGGATCGTGCCAATTCGGCAAACCCGCGGCACGGCGTGGATGTGGGCGCCACAAGCGTGCGCGCGTCATCAACGGCACGTGATCATGTTTCACATTTGAAACCGCGATTGTTGTGATTTATTAGGAGTTGCTTGATCGCCCCCAAACGCGATATCCCCAATCGCGGAGGCTGTCATGCCATTAATCGAGACCATCCTTTCCGGGAAAATCGTTCAGGCTCAGAACGTGCTCGGACATTGAATCGAAGCGATTTTCAAACGAATCCAACTGGGGGAGAAAACGTGAAACTGTTACCGCTTCTCGTCGTCACCGTCACTGTCATGTCCGCCTGTGCGAACCAGCCGGTGTCGTCGGACACTCGATCTGTCGGACAAAGTCAGCAGCCTCCCGCCGTAGTCGCGCAATGCATCGCGCAGAAATGGGCGGACCAATCGCAACAGCGAGTTATCTCGCAAGTGGTTCTGGCGAACAATCAGGCAATGGACGTCTATGCGCCTGGCCAGCAGCCTCCGAATGGCGCTGCGGCCGTCGTGCGACCCGCGTGGACGGCCAACAATAAGACGTGGGTCGGCTTCCGCGCGAGTGGGGGGGCCGGGGGGGCTGGCAGCGACACGACCGGCGATATCAGTCCATGCCTCTAGCACCCCATGCAGACTCTGCATCAAGGCGTGAGCTGACTGACCTCTCTTGGCCGGCCGACACGCGCCCGACGCTTTCGGCCGGGTTCGCCCGCCAAGCGACATTCAAGCGAAAGCGTTGAACAACCGCCGGTCGCAAATCAGTCGGCACTCAACCGTGTCGATGTCTTGCGTGGGTATTAACGCCATTCGTCCATTAAACGGACTTTGACCTTCTTGCCTTTGACCTTGCCTGCGTTGAGCTTACGCAGCGCATCGCGCGCGATGCTGCGCTCAACCGCGATGTACGTCGAAAACTCGGTCACGTTGATCTTGCCGATTTGCACACCGCTAAAGCCCGCTTCACCCGTCAGGGCGCCAAGCACATCGCCGGGACGAATCTTGTCCTTGCGTCCAGCGAGCATCTGCAACGTTTCCATCGGCGGCAACAACAGTGCATCGCCTCCGGCTTTGAGCTCGACGAGCGCATGCCATTCGAGATCGCGCCCTTGCGCCTGCTCGATGCCGCCAACGCGCCCCATCTCGTTCATGCTCGCCAGGCTCAGCGCCCAGCCGTCCTGATCCGCACGGCCCGTGCGGCCGATGCGATGCACGTGCAGTTGGGGATCAGGCGTCACATCGACGTTAATTACCGCTTCGAGTTGCGCGAAGTCGAGACCACGCGCGGCAAGGTCAGTGGCGACAAGTACCGAACAGCTGCGATTCGCAAACTGGATCAGCACCTGATCGCGTTCGCGCTGATCGAGTTCACCATGCAACGCGCGCGCGCGAAAACCCTGCGCGAGCAGCACGTCGAGCAGATCGCGGCATTGCTGTTTCGTGTTGCAAAACGCAACCGTGCTCACGGGACGATAGTGATTCAGCAATAGGCCGACTGCGTGCAGCCGCTCATCTTCAGTCACTTCATAGAAGCGCTGACGAATCTTACTGTCGTCGTGACGCTCTTCGAGCCTCACCTCTTTCGGGTTGCGCAAGAACCGCTGGCTCAGTTTGGCAATGCCCTCCGGGTACGTCGCAGAGAACAGCAACGTTTGGCGCTCCTTCGGACATTGACGCGCAACCGTCTCGATATCGTCGTAGAACCCCATGTCGAGCATCCGGTCTGCTTCATCGAGCACGAGCGTATTCAATGCGCCGAGGGCGAGGTTGCCGCGCTCGAGATGGTCCATGATGCGCCCAGGTGTACCGACGACGATATGCGCGCCATGTTCGAGGCTCGCAGTCTGTGGCGCCATCGGCGTGCCGCCACACAGCGTGAGCACCTTGATGTTCTCCTCGGCCCGCGCGAGGCGGCGGATTTCTTGCGTAACCTGATCAGCAAGTTCACGCGTCGGACACAGGACCATCGCTTGCACGTCAAAGCGCCGCACGTCGAGCCGTGCGAGCAGTGCGAGCGAGAATGCCACTGTCTTGCCGCTTCCGGTCTTCGCCTGCGCGATCAAATCGTGACCCGCGAGCGCAATGGGCAGGCTCGCCGCCTGTATCGGCGTCATGTCGGCATAACCGAGCTGCGTGAGGTTGGCGAGCGTGGCAGGAGCGAGTGAAAGTTCGCTAAAGGGCGTGGCAGTGGGTTTGTTTGTCATTTCGTAGCGTCGGATCAGATGAGCGGGCGGCCTTCGATCTGCTTGTGGACGATCGTGCCGTCGTCGGCGTCGAACTGGTCGACATTGATAGAAGCGCCCTGATGCCGCATCGGCACCAGGTGTGTGGAAAGGCCGGTGGCGAACGCTTAGCGGGCAGCGTCGCCGCCGCCAACTGTGGAAACGCCGACTAGCTACGCCAGTGCCGCGAAAGCCGCCTTGGCGGAAGCGGGCGATTATGCGCTAACTCCGGCCAATTGGCTAGCAAGGACTCCTATTGGCGGCGATCTTTCCGTCGTTTCACTCGATGGATAGCGCGTGTATAGTGGGGCATCCGTTGGCTCGCCGGAGGAAATTGTCATACCCGCAGCGGATATCCAAGCACGCGCGAGATCGGGCCACCCCCGCCCATGCGGCTGTTACGTCCAGTCAGACAGAACGGCAGTCGAAAGTGACCAAAGCAGAACGCTCATCCGATGAACGCCGGACGTTGCCGGAGCAGTCAATGAAAATCGACCGAAATTCCGTTCCTCATTACCTGGTTATCCGTACTGGCTGTTCACCCTACGTCTTGAATGCTGATCGCCTGTTGCTTCGTCGTGACGCAAGTCGCCATTTGTGCGCGTTCGCCAAGGCACGCGGCAAGCCGACGTCCATCGAGGGCGTGCATTGGGACGATTTCGCCGAGACCGAAGGCATCTCGATGATCGAACGTCAGCGCGCGTGTTTCTATGCCTTGGTCCGAGGAAATGAGACCGAGCACCAACTGCGGTTGTTGACTTCCCTGTGACGTCGTAAGGCCACGCTCGCGTCGGCACAACGCTATGGCGGGAGGGATTTGAGCAGCGGCGAAGGGAATCAGAACCGGGCACAATTCAGCGCTGCCGCTCTTCCATGTCGTCGTCAACTCGAACCGGCGGCGCCGTCGGTACGGTAAACCGAACAGCCGTCCCGTAGGGTACGCGCGGCGACATCCACAAGCGCCCGCCGTGGGCGTCGATGATCGACCGGCAGATCGAGAGCCCCATGCCCATACCGCTGGGCTTCGTCGTGAAGAAGGAGTCGAAGACGCGGTCCGCGATCACCGGGTCGAGCCCCGTGCCAGTATCGTCGATTTCCACGAGCACCCCGCCCGATTCGACGGGTTTCGAGGCCAAGGTCAGCACCTTCGGGCGATCCGTGACCGCGTGCATAGCTTCAATCCCGTTCGTGACCAAGTTCAGCAACACTTGCTGCAACTGAACCCGATCGCCGAAGACCAGCCGAACCTCGGCGGACAGCTCGGTGTGAAGCACAACGCCATGGCGCTGCAAGTCGCTGCGGGTGAGTGCCAGCACTTCCTGGATGGCGCCGTTGATGTCGAGCTGGGCCCGGTGCGCCCCGGATTTCATAGCGAGCGCTCTAATCCCGTGGATCACGTTGCCCGCCCTCTTGCCACACACGAGGATCGACTCCATGGCTCGGCGCGCCTCGTCCAGATCGGGAGTTTGACGATTCAGCCAGCGCAGGCCGGCCTCCGCGCAGGCGACAATCGCGCCGAGCGGCTGGTTGATCTCGTGGGCGATGGAGGCGACGAGTTCGCCCATCGTCGTCAGCCGCGCCACGCGGGCAAGCTCCGCCTGGGCGCTTCTGAGCGCCTCTTCCGCGTGCCTTCGCTCGGTGATGTCCATGACCGTGCCAACGAATTCAACCTCACCGGCCTCGGTGATGTCGGGCAGGCCCACGCTTTGTACGTGCTTGACCGCCCCGCCGGGCAGAACGATTCGATACTCATGTTGGAATCGGCTTCGATTGCGCACGGCCCGGTCGAGGGCTTGCTCGAGCGAAGGCTGATCGTCGGTGTGAATCCGCTCCATGAATGTCGCGTAGGAGGGCTGCGTGGTGGCCGGATCGAAATCGAAGATGCGGAAGTGCTCATCGGACCAAGCCACCTCACCCGTCCCGACCTTCCAGCGCCAGCTGCCAGTGTGGCTGATCTGCTGCGCTTCGGTGAGCGAAGCTTCGCTTCGCCGCAGATCGTCTTCGGCCCGTTTCCGTTCGGTAATGTCCACCGCGACTCCGGCAAAGAGCGGTGTGCTCCCCCCAACCGGGATAGCGATGACGCTCAATTCCGCCCAAGTCACACCGCCATCCTTACGTCGATAGCGCTTCTCGATAGTCCGAATGTTGGACTCACTCATGGCAAGCGCCGCGACGATCGCGTCGGTGGCGGCACGGTCGTCCTCGTGAGTGATGTCGGCGGGCGAGCAGTTCCGGAGTTCCGCCTCGGAGTAGCCGGTCATTCTCTGGAAAGCCGGGTTTGCCGCAACGTAGCGCCCGTGCAGACCAATCAAGGCGACGCCGACCGGGTCGTGCTCGAAGAGAGCACGCCAGCGCTCTTCACTCGCACGCAGCGCATCTTCGGCCTTCTGTCGGACGCGAATTTCATTGGTCAGTTCGCTATAAAGACGAGCGTTCTCGATGGAGATCGCGGCCTGGGACGACAGCAGATTCAGCACTGAGATCCGGGCGGGCGTGAATACACGCGATGCCAGGTCGTTCTCGAGATATAACACGCCGATAAGCTTGGCCTGTTTCACCAAGGGTAGACAGAGGACTGACCGGGCATGCCTTTGACGGAAGTACTCATCCGCTGAGAACGGATTCTGGGCCGCGGCATCGTCCAGAATCACACTCTCCCTTGTTCGGATTGCGTAATGGAGCACGGATTCGGGAAGCTCGGAAGGCGTCACCGCCGCCCGCCGCAACGAGACCTCGACGTTGCCGCGGCGCGTCGTCGCCTCCGCCTCGATCCGCGGTTCGTCGCCGGGGAACAGGATGAGCACACCCCGCGCGGCACCGGCATGCTCGATCGCGATCCGCATAAGGCTCTCGATGAGTTGGTCGAGAACGATCTCACTGGAGAGCACCTGGGAAGCCTTGACTACTGCCTCGACCTCCAACTGCTCGACTGGGCCGCCGAAAGTAGCGGTGCTGGACGATGCCGGGATCGGCTTTTCGCGCAGCTGCGGATGGAGCAGCTCAAGCTGCCGAACCTTGCCCTCGGCACCCCAGACGAGATAACAGTGCCGGGCATTTCGGAGATACGTCTGTGCGATCGTCTCAAGCCCGCGCGCCGCATAGAACCGTGCAGCGAGTTCATTGGCGACGCCCTCGTTCTGAATGAATCCCTGCTGGTGGGCCAATCGAATGGCATCTTCATAGAGGCGTTCCGCATCGAGATGCTCGCCTTCGATGCGGGCGACTTCCGCATCGACCAACGTCGCCGCGCTCTCGAAGGTGTCGGGGCAGTTCACGGCCCACTCTCGGAGCTGTCGCCGATGCTCGATGATGCGCGCATGCCACTCGCCGTGCTGCTCCGGCGCAATGGTCTCGGCGAGCGAAAGGAGCGTGAGCGCCGAATAAAAATGATAGTCCAACACCTGGATCTCTCCAGGCGTTGCCCATAGTAATTGCTTCGCCTTCTCGACTGCTTCAAGAGCCCGTCCGTACTCACCGGATAAAAAGAGCGCTCCGATTTTGAGAATCCGATACCAGCAAACCATCGTGGTCATCCGATCCGCCGTGAGCGCAGCCTCAAAGGCGGATTCGTCGAACTCCGCGTCACTGAATGTGGATAGGCTCGAGGTCTTGCCGCGCAGGGCAGCAACGAAGCGCTGTTGACTGACGATCAGATCGGCGCCATCGCGAAACCCGGATTGCTGGGCAAAATCCATGAATTGCGCCGACTCGCGCCACACCTCGTCCAGTGCGACGCCTGTGAGAATGCGGCGAATGATGACTTGGCACGCGCTGAAGTTGGCAAAGGCATGATCCCCCGTTTCGACAGCGGTACGAAAGGCCGTTCGGAACAAGTCGATCGACGTGTCAAGGGGCTTCATCCAAGAGACGATCAGCCCTATTGCGTACCGAACTCTCGCGGCATCGACGACGAAGCCCCACTTTTCGACGAGATCGGAGGCAAGCTTTCCAAACCGATAACCATCGTCGTATCGATTGAACGCATAACAAAGAACCCATCCGAGCCAGGCATAGCCAGTCGTCGACGCATCGGTCGTTCCACGTGTCACACTCAGGTTGACCATCTTGCAGACATGCAGATCGAACAAATTGGCGTCTGTCCAGAACGCCGGAGAAATCAGCGTTGCCAGCACCCGCATTGCGGCATGAGTTTCCGGTGAAGTCGACCTCGGCAAATCGACAAGGCTCTCAATCGACCGATCGCCCAGATGCCGCCAAATTTTCTCGTACTCAGCGTGGACCTCATGTCGACTGGGGTGAGCGGGCATTTCGATGCCGAACAGGCGCAGACACTCAAGCGCACTGTCCACGGCCTGAGAATTCTCAGACTTCACGACATGCAACTCGATCTTCAGGCGATACACCGCCGCTTTGTCGACCTTTGAGTCTGCTCTCTGGAGGAGCCCCGCGATAAGCCCTTCGGCTTCGTCGAACTGGCTGGAAAGAAACGTACACTCGGCGAGCTCGAGGGTCAGGCTGAAGGCCAAGTCGTAGCGCTTCACCCAGCCCGACGGTCCGAGCAACGCCATACCCGCGCTGAAATATCGGCATGCTGAGACGTAGGCAGTTGATGCTTTGGCCTTTCTTCCAGCGCGAAGGTTGAGATCCGCCGCCCATTCAATCTCGTTGGGATCCGTAACGAGCACGGCTCCGTGGTTGAACTGGCTCACAACCTCGAAAATATGCTCACTGAGCTTCTCATCGTTCATCGCCTCTGCGAGACAGCGGCCTATGCGCAGATGAACGGCAGCGCGCTGGTCCACGCAAATCAGTGAATAGGCAGCCTCTTGGACTCGGTCGTGCAGGAACGCGTAGCTTCCATCGAGGCGAAAGACGAGCCCCGCTCGCACGGCGTCCCACATTTGGAGATCTATCGCGCCCTCTGGCTTACCTTGAATGACAGCCAAGGAAGCAATCTCAGCCGTGTTTCCCAGACAGGCAAGCAGCTTCAATGCGTCCTGGGTTTTGTCCGACAGCCGGCTCAACTTACCCACCATGAGATCGACCACGTTATCGGTAAAACCCTTGGCCTGGATGCGCGCCAAATCCCAGTTCCAGGCCCCCTTGCTCCGGTCGAACGCGACGAGCTCATCTTCGGCCAGGGCCGAGAGGAATTGGATGACGAAGAACGGATTGCCGGCCGTCTTTTCCTGCACCATCCTCGCCAGGGGCTGGGCGCGTTCGCGCTCACAGTGCAAGGAATCGGCAATCAAGCGATCGACATCGTGCAGCGCCAAAGGCTCGAGTACGACGTTCCAGACAATTGCTCCCGATTTGCGGATCTCATCGATTGTCCGCATCAAAGGATCGAACGGGCGCACTTCGTTATCGCGATAAGCACCGACCAACAACAGGTACCGCATTTGCGGATCGGTCACGAGCTGCTCAAGGGCATCAAGCGTCGCCGCATCCAGCCATTGCAAATCGTCGAGAAACAGCACAAGCGGGTGCTCTCGTCGCGCGAACACAGCGACGAATCGCCGGAACACCGTTTGGAAGCGCTTCTGCATTTCCTGAGGCGAGAGCGCCGGAACCGCTTGCTGTTTTCCGATGATGAGCTCGAGATCGGGAACGAGATCGACAATGAGCGCACCGTTCGAGCCCAAGGCCTCCTGAAGGCTGTCGCGCCATTGCCCAAGCTCCCCGTCACTCTTGCCCAATATCAGGTGAACGAGACTTTGGAAAGCTTGCGCCAAGGTCGCATACGGAATGTCCCGCTTGTACTGGTCGAACTTGCCGGATGCGAACAGGCCACCACGCGGAACGAGCACCTTATGCAGCTCGTTCACCACCGAGGACTTGCCGATGCCGGAGTATCCAGACACGAGTACGAGCTCCGTGATGCCATGAGACACGACACGGTCGAAGGCCGCGAGCAGGGTATTAATCTCGCGCTCGCGTCCGTACAGCCTCTCCGGGATCAAGAGCCGTTCCGAAAGATCGAACGTTCCGAGTGGGAACGCGTCGATGCGGCCTTGCGCCTTCCACTCCGTGAGGCAGCGTTGGAGGTCGGCTTCAACGCCCGCGGCTGTCTGGTACCGGTCCTCTGCGATCTTGGCGAGCAGCCTCGTCACGATTGCCGAAAGAACCATCGGAATGTCTCTTGCCCTTTCGTCGGGTGGGTCAGCCTGCCGGGCAATATGGCAGTGCACCCATTCCATCGGATCGCTCGCCTTGAACGGCAGTGTGCCCGTGAGCATCTCGTAAAAGGTGACGCCCAAAGCATAGAGGTCGCTCCGGGAATCGATCGACCGATTCATCCGTCCAGTCTGTTCCGGGGCCATGTAGGCGAGCGTTCCGGCAATCGCCTCGGGCGGCTCGGGAAACCGATGCTCGCGAGGCAGCCGGGAGGCAATGCCGAACCCGGTGAGCCAGGCACTGCCGCTCGCCATGCCCACCAGAATATTGGCCGGTTTGACGTCCTTGTGGACAAGACCCCGCTCATGCACTCGGGACAACGCCCTCGTGAGTGCGATCGCGATAAGCAGAAATTCGGAGACGTCCAGCCGCCGCTCGAGGAGTCGATCGAGGGGCTCTCCACCGGGGTCCTCCAGCACCAACGTCAAGTGGTCGTTGTAGCGGGACAGCGCGATGGGCCGCACCGCCCAGGTTCCATCAAGCTCGGCTTTTAGCGCATACTCGTGCTGGAGCCGTTTCAAAGCCTCGGGCGAGGCATTTTGGGCGACGAGAAGCAGGATCGGCGACACACCATTGCCCGAGCCCCGATAGAGGGTGAAATCCCCTTCCCGCAATGCCGAGAACACGTAGCGCGAAAACTCCGTCACAAAGGTGACTCCCGAACAAGCGTAGGGTCTCGAACAGGCGCAATCCATACATACTAGTGCTTTTCCAGTTTCCTGAGGGCCGCAAACGTGCTCCCGATATCACAGGTGGCGCAGAACCTCTTTTTGGTCGATTGAACTGCTTTAAATTTCTCGATTACGGCAAGCGATCATCTGGTGCATTGCACAGTATCGCGAGATACGAAAGGAGCGGACGGTTGATATGGAGGGATTCATTCGTACTCCTAAAGGGAGCGTAGCCGACCCCCACAACGTGGAACCCATCCCTGAGGCCCACCGGGATTCGACCGGGCCGCAGCAGATGTGGATCTGGGCCGGAGCGAACATTGCGCCGATCAACTGGGCGCTCGGCGCACTTGGTATCCTCCTCGAACTTGGGCTGCGGGAGACGATCGCGGTCATCGTCGTAGGCAACCTCATTGGCTGCGCGGTTTTTGCCACCTTCACGGTGATCGGCCACAAGACCGCCGTCAATCAAATGGTGCTCAGCCGCTCGGCGTTTGGCCGGCGCGGGGCATACTTGCCGAGCGCATTGATGTTCCTTACGGCCTTAGGCTGGATCGGGGTGAGCACCTACTTCCCGGTCAAGATCGCGGCCGCCATTCTCAGCCAATTCGGAATCCCCGACACTTGGCTAACGAACCTGATCATCATCACCGCGCTGATGCTGCTGCAGGTGCTGATCGGCGTCTACGGCTTCTACGCGATTCGCACCTTCGAGAAGTACACCGCGCCATTGACCGCTGCGGTCATGGTGCTGATGAGCCTCCTGGCATGGACCCAACCCGGTATCGTCAACTGGAGGCTCGGCAGCACGCTTGCTTCGGGCGAGCACTTCGCGAGGTTGACGCTACTGATGACGGCAATCGGGGTGGGCTGGGGAATCTCCTGGGTCACCTGGGCCTCGGACTATTCGCGCTTCGTACCGCGCAGCGTCTCCTCGGCCTCCGTCTTCTGGTACAGCTATGTCGGGATGTTCGTGCCGACGGTGTGGCTGGCGATCCTCGGCGCGACCATCGCCAGCGTGACGCACGACACCGACCCAGCCAAGATGGTGAGCGCCGTGTTCGGCGGCATCACTAGCTTGATGGTGCTGCTGATGGTGCTGCACGGCCCGATCGCCACCAATATTCTCAACGTGTATTCGGCGGCGCTGGCAGCGCTCAGTGCGGGCGTCCGCGCATCGCGCATCGCGCTGGCGGTGATCACCGGAATCGTCGGATATCTGGTCACGATCTACTTCATCTTCGCGCCGTCATTCGCGAAGGCGTTCGACAATTGGATGGTCAGCCTGCTGCTATGGATGAGCCCCTGGGCGGGCATCGTGCTCGCCGACTTCTTCATCAAGCGGCGTGGCGTAATTGATGTCGCCGAGCTCTACCATTCGCCAGAGGTGAGCGCCTATGGCGACATCAACTGGGGCGCGATCATCGCATTTTTTGTGGGCTTGGCCGCGGCCTGGTCGGTGGAGGATGGGCTCGTTCCCGCGCTGCAAGGTCCGATTTCAATGAGACTGCTCGGCGGAGCGGACCTGAGCTGGCTGATCGGGATCGTCGTCGCCGGAGCCTTGTACCTGGTCATCGGCGGGCACTCGTCCCCGCGGCAGTCCAATCGTCAGATAAGCCGATAGCTCCGCGCCGGCTTGGTGAGTTCGTTCCGACGCTCAATCGGTATAACCCCTTGAAACACCGAAAGGAATCGGGGCGGTTCGAGTGCATATAATGCTTGGACGCGGATGCATTTTCCGCAGTGGGGACAAGCTTGGCGCGCTTGCATTTGGACCGGAAGACGGTTCGGTCGACGATTCTTCGCTACGGCTTCTCCGTCGTATGCGTCGGAATCGCGCTCGGGCTGGTTCTAACGTGCCAACACATCGGTTTTCAGGGCGTCGACTCCGTCCTTTTCGAGCTAGCCATTGCTGCGGCTACTTGGTTTGCAGGCGCTGGCCCGGCGTTCGTGGCCGTCGTGCTTTCGGGCATGGCATTTAGCTATTTTGTCTCCCCGCCTCTCTACACGTTCCGAATTTCGCAAGAGGATCTTCCGGCCTTCATCGCTTTTACGTTGTGGGCCGTCATAATCGCCGGCTTCCTCAGCGTTCGCCGCAGCATCGAAAACGATCTACGCCACGCCCGCGATCATCTACGCATCGAAGTCGAGCGAAGCCAGCACCGCGAGCGGGAAATCAGCAGACTTAACCTGGAACTGGCCAAGCGTGCGGAGCAGCTCCAGGCCAGCAACCAGGAGCTGGAGTCATTCGCTTATTCGGTGTCGCACGATTTGCGCGCACCGCTACGCCATGTAGTCGGGTTTTCAGAGCTACTCCAAAGGCAGGCATCCGCTTCGCTCGACGAAAAGAGTCGCCGGTACGTCAACACCATACTCGAGTCTGCGATGCGAATGGGTAATCTGATTGACGATCTATTGTCTTTTTCGAGAATTGGACGCGCCGAAACGAGAAAAAGCTCCGTCGATCTGCAACAGCTCGTCAAGGAGGTCGTTGCGGAAATCACGCAGGAGGCAAAAGGACGAGAGATCAGTTGGAAAATCGGAGCGCTACCCGTGTGCAGCGGCGATCGTTCCATGTTGAAGCTTGTCATCATTAATCTGCTCTCCAACGCAGTCAAGTTCACAAGCATGCGCGCGCGGGCTGAGATAGAAATCGGTTGCGCCGACATCGGTCAACAATGGGTGGAAGTGTTCGTCAAGGACAACGGAGCCGGCTTCGACATGCGGTACGTGCACAAGCTATTCGGTGTCTTTCAACGTCTGCACCTGCCTGAGCAGTTCGAAGGCACCGGCATAGGCCTTGCAATCGTTCAGCGCATCGTCTTGCGCCATGGCGGCAAAGTGCGCGCCGAAGGCGCAGTGGACGGGGGTGCCACGTTTTATTTTTCACTGCCGCACGCAACGGCTGCGGACAAGTCATGAATGACCACCAATCCCAACTGCGCGCATTCCCATAGGTCGAGCTTCGGCCAATAGTCGCCGCCGAAATCAAAATAGCTCGTCTAAATGGCTGCCCTTTCGCCACTCACGAAAATCGAAGATGCGCAGGCCCTTGTAGACGCTAACGTGGACTGTCAGCGGGTTAGAGTTCAGCGCCAAAATCTCAGCGGCCATCCGTATTTCGTGTTTGCCATCGCCTGGAAGCGTCTCGCTTTCCATTTCATCAGAATCCGGCGATTGCCAAACAAACGAAAACGAGCAAGACCTACAGCCCCGTGCTGTCCAATGAGCGCTTTACACTCGATCCAAAAATATCTTTTTCTCGTTTAAGCGGGGGATTTTCTCGCCCGCAACTGTTGCGCGTGCACGACGTCATGAAAGCAATGCGGCGTTCGCTTCCATCGCCTCTTTGGCTGGAACGTGCGCCCCAGACTGGCTTCTCGCGAGATTGTTACCAGCATGACAAGTCGTTCAATTTTTTGAAAGACACTCTTTCAGTACAGGCGCAACGACCCAGGAATCTTCGTATCTATACTGCGGCTGCCTTGTATTTGGCAATATGAAATTTACTTTTACCAGAAATACCTAAGCTTTTGATGGGGAGTTCTATGAAGTTCAAGAGTTTGACCATTGCAACGCTCGCGCTGTTCGCGGGTGCAGCCCACGCACAAAGCAGCGTCACGCTGTACGGCCTCATCGACGCGGGCGTCGCCTACACGAACAGCGTGAAGACCCCCACCGGGGGTGCCAGCGAATTCCAAATGGCTTCCGGACTCGTGAGCACCTCGCGCTGGGGCCTCAGGGGCAGTGAGGATCTCGGCGGTGGCCTGCATGCCGTGTTTCAGTTGGAAAACGGCTTCATGGTCAACAACGGCACGTTCAAGAACGGCGGCGACGAGTTCGGCCGTCAAGCTTGGGTAGGCCTGAGCTCCGATAAGTTCGGTACGCTCACGATGGGCCGTCAATACGACTTCACCGTTGACTATGTCCAAGCGTTGAGCGCGACGGGCAGCGGCTGGGGTGGTAACCTTGCCGCCCATCCGTTCGACAACGACAACATGGACAACGACCAGCGTCTGAACAATTCGGTCAAGTTCAGCAGCGCAACATACGCTGGCTTCCAGGTCGGCGCGATGTATGCATTCTCGAACGACGCGGGCCAATTCAGTAACAACAACGCGTATGCCTTCGGCGCCAGGTATGCGAACGGCCCGATCACCGCCGCAGCTTCGTACCTGCAAATCAACCGTAGCCCCACCGCCCAGAACCTGACCGGCGCAGCGAGCACCGGCGATAGCGACTGGCTGGCGTACGGCGGCGAACAACAAATCTGGACCGCCGCGGCCCAGTACAAGTTCGCCAACAACGCGTCGGTCGGCGTCGTCTATAGCCATTCGGTCACTTACGACATCGGCAACAATGGCTCACCGAGCCTGTTGGGGAACTCGGCCCCCCTCGTTGGCGGCTCGATGAAGTTCGACAACTTCGAGATCAACGGTCGCTATTTTGTGCGTCCCGATTTCTCGCTGGGTGCAGCCTACACGTACACGATGGGTGCGTTTTCGGGCGGACCGGGGTACGCAGCAGCTGACCCGCATTGGAACCAGGTTACGGTTCAGGCCGATTACCTGCTTTCCCGTAGTACCGACATCTACCTGATGGGCGTTTATCAGCACGTCGCTGGTGGCAACGGCAACCAAGCATTCAACGCTGGCGTCTACAACATGACGCAATCGTCGGGTAACACGCAGGTGGTTGCAGCAGTTGGCATGCGTCATCGCTTCTAACCTCTCGGCTAGAGCTACGTAAAACGTAGACCGTTTGAAGGGTGCCGACAGCCGCCCTTCAGTATCGGTTGAGTATCTGCCCGCATGCCCCAACAATCGTTGGGCATGCGGGCAGCGCAGTATCCATCCATACATACGGATCACAAATTAGGGTCGCACCCCTATACGACCGACAAGTACCTCGCGGTAGACGCAATGTTCATTGATCACAGGGTCGCGCACGGCCTTGCGAAGATTGCTCTCGATACAGGACGAGTGACCACGCAAGAGTGCGATAGCGAATTGTTTGCCATCGTCAGGAACGTCCTGCGGGCAACAAAAATGCGCGGCAACGCTCGTGAAGCGCGTCGCGTCGTCGTCCCGCGGCTTTTGAAGGCGCTTGACGGAGACGATATGTGGGCTGAACCCGACATGGAAGGTGGCGCTGCCCGCGTGAATTGCCTCAGGGTCATCAAGAGCGCAGACCTCGGCTTGTGGGCCATCCTTTATGTAATCGATGCGGTCTCGACGGAGATCACAAAGACCGTTCTGCTCGAGATAGCGCCACACGCTATCGCACGCTGCATGCAGCGCAACGGGACAGACAAAATGAGTGGCATTCTTCCCGAGCTGCTCGCGGCGGTCACCATGGTGAATGTGGTGCGACGCCAAGCTTTCAAAGAGAACTGGTTACAAGTGGGGCTGCCAACGCCGCTTGGCGTCTTTGTGGGCGAAGTCAACGCCGGGGTGCCTGTCATGCGAACCTACTTGAAGCTCTGGGAGAGTGGACCGCCGTCGCGCTGGAAAGCCTACCAGAAGGTCTTCCACCCGATGCCCAGCGAGTGGGATCGAATCGCTTCCCGTGAATACGCCGAGAGGATGAGCCACTGGCTCGATACGAACGAACCGCTATCGTTGCGGTGCCCTTTCCTGCTCGAATCGCCACGTGAGCTCGAAGACCCCATCGAGGAGCGATGGAGAGCGGCACGCGCCGCCCAGCGTGAAATGGAAGTGGCTAGCGCTGATGAACATGCGCCGACGAGTGCATTCAGGACACAGTAACCTGCGCCGTCGCGTCAGTGCGGACGTTGCGATCACGTCGAACCTGTAGCGGGGCACGCAACCGCGTCCCATTGCGGCCATCGCCTCCGCTACGCGTTACATCGATCGACGCTCAATGATTGTCAGCGCGAGCTGCCACCCAGTCCATCAACGCAAACAGCAGCCCCGACACGACAAACGTGACATGAAGAATCACGAGCCAGCGAATGCGGGTCTCGTCGATTGCGACGCCCGGTTCCGTCAGCTTCATGAACGCGCGCAACAGCGACACCGCCGAAATCGCGACGATCGAACCAATCAACTTCATCTTGAGACCCGAGAAATCGAGCGTGCCCATCCAATGGGGGCGATCCTCGCTTGTCCCCGTGTCGATCTTCGAGACGAAGTTCTCGTAGCCCGAGAACATCACGATTACGACAAGATTGCCGGCCAATGAAAGATCGATCAGCGTCAGGACGGCCAGAATGATTTGCTCAGGTGTCGCCGTAAAAATGTCGGGAAGCACATGAGCGAGATCCATGACGAATGCCACGAGCAGCATGACCAGCGACAGCACCAGCCCGAAATAAAAAGGCGCCAGCAGCCACCGGGAGTTGAACAGGATGCGCTCGAGCAGGAGTTCCAGAGGTCTTCTTTCGTGCATAGGCGGCCCATTTTCGATTGCGGACAGGGCGCCGGCCCAACGGCGAGCACGGCGCGCGTGCTCGTCACACCCGCGCGATGCCGCAGGTGCGCAATGTCCTTCGCGCAGACTTGGACTCGGCGATGCGCAATTGTAGCCGCAGCGGCACTCAGTGCCGTCTATGCAGCCCGTCTAGCCAATGGTGGGCACGCAGCCAGTGCAGCAAATCGTGCAGTGGATGGTCGGTGTGATAGCGCGTGGCGAGTGCCAGCGCCGCGCAGACAAAAACGGCGAGCGCCAGCATGAAACCGGTCGACGAATCGGGCATGGTCGGCTCCCCTGTGACGACAACTGCTTCTACTTCTGCCATTCTAGGACGCCTTTTCGACAATAACAGGCCCCATGCGCGTCAACTAACGGGGGGCAAGCGAGCCTCTGAGCACTGATCGGCTGACGTGCCGCGCGGCTCTAGCTCACCCTCTTCCGTACGTTTTGTGCATGCCGTGCCTCGGATGTCCGTGTTGCATCGGGCCCTCCCGTTACGATTCGCGACGGTATCAACAACGTGCCGTCTCATCGTAGGTGCGTGCCTTTTGAACGACAAATTGCGATTTCGGATTTGAGTTATCGGGCAATCGAATGATTAGCTTCGAGCGATTACCCCCTGTCTCGGCGCCGCCCCCTCTTTGCGGCCGAGCCGTTCGTGCTGTGCCGGCGCCGGCACGTGTGCCGCCTCCCAACGAACGACACCCCCCTTGCCCGTGCAACGCCGCTCGAACTCGACGATGCACTCGCGCACATCAGCGTCCAGCGTATCGACACACGAAGCATCCACAATGAGCGTTGTGGCATCGGGAAGCGCAGCCAGCCTCTCTTTCAAGGCACCCCGCACGAAGCAGGTTGCATCTTTGCGAAAGTGCAGCACAAGCACATCCCCACGCTTTTCGAGCGAGAACGCTCGCACGAGGCTGACGCGCAACGCAAACACGGCGGCGCTTGCGAGCCCGATGACGACACCAGTCAGCAAGTCTATCGTGACGACACCCACCACCGTTGCCGCAAAAGGGAGCAGCCTGTCGATTCCGCCTTTTGCCGAATCCCAAAGGAGCGACGGCTTGGCTAGCTTCATGCCTGTAGCGATCAAAATTGCCGCGAGGCACGCGAGGGGAATCAGATTGAGCACCGACGTCAAGGCGAAGAGACTCGCAAGCAGCAGAAATCCATGAAGCCATGCTGACGCCCTGGTAACAGCACCCGCATTGAGATTGGCGGAACTGCGCACGATGACCGCCGTGATCGGCAGTGCCCCGACGAGGGCTGCCAGCATATTGCCCACCCCTTGAGCCTTCAGCTCGCGCTCCGGCGACGCGGTCTGCCTTTTGGGATCCATCTGTTCGATCGCCTCCAGGCTCAGCAACGTTTCCACGCTGGCGACGATCGCGAGCGTCAACGCCAAACGCCATACTTCGAAGCTGCCGAGCGAAGAGAAATCCGGCGCGCTCAGTACTTGGCCGAGCGATGCAAGCGAATCAAGCGGCGAGACATCCACACGCTGCTCGGCAGACAAGGCAAGCTCCGGCAGAAAGGCGTCGAACAACAGCGTCCCGGCAATCCCGAGCAAGACGACGACCAACGGAGCAGGCACGGCGCCAAGGAAGACTCGCTGCCGCAACCATTTCGCGTCCCACGCCCACAGCACAGCGAACGAGAGCACGGCCAACACGCTCGAGGCCATCGAAACGGATCCGAGCGGCGTTTCCAGCCGGGCGTGTCCGGGGGCCGCACGATGCACCGCGGGTGCGTCGGTATGCAGCCAGTCGAAGGCAACGGGCGTTTGCTTCATGATCAACAGCAAGCCGATTCCGGCAAGCATGCCCTTGATCACGGACGAGGGCATGTAACCCGCAAAGCGGCCCATCTTGAGCGTGCCGAAACAAAACTGGACTACGCCAGCCAGGAACACGGCGCTCAAGAACGCCGGGAACCCGCCGACATCGGCGATGCCTTGCGTCACGATCGCGATAAGCCCGGCAGCGGGTCCGCTCACACTTAACCGCGATCCGCTCAGAAGCGCTACCACGAGTCCCCCGATGACACCTGCGAGGAGCCCGGCCAGCGCGTTCACGCCCGATGCCTGAGCAATGCCTAGGCATAGCGGCAGGGCCACGAGAAAAACCGTCGCGCCCGCGAAGCAATCGCGCGGCAGTGTCGCTAGAAGCTTAGCGTTTGTCATGATCATCGTCACTTAACAAGGTGCGGCCCACGAGCGGGCCTGAGATGTTGCGCCATGCATAAAAGGGAAGCCATGGAACACCGGCAATGTGAATGGCGACCTGCATGACCGGCCCTGCCGCCGCCATTGCCGCCGCCGCCGCCGCCGTTGCCCAGCCCGTCAGCGACCGGCTGCGCTGCGCTGATCGACGTGTTGGCCGGCAGCTCCGCCATGGGCGTCAGGCCAGGACACCTGAGACAGTGGCATCGTTGTGACGTCTGCGGTAGACGTGCCCGTTGCGCCGGTATCGACTGAAGGGTCAATTGCGCGCGCCAAATCTCGAATCAGCCCGTTGCGTACATCGAAGATCCACGCGTGCACGCACACGCGCGGCAACGCATTGCGGACAAGCGGCAAAGTCTCCAGAGTTCTCGCCTGCTCAATGACGTTGAGCTCGGCCAGCCGATCTGCCCGGTTCTCGAGACACGCGATGGCGGCGAGTTCTGCCCCGTGGCGCCGCGCCAACTGGCGCAGCACACCGATGCGATGCTCCACGCGCGGCATGTTGTGGCCAGGCGGCTCGAGTGCCGCCCGCACGCCGCCGCAGCCATTGTGGCCGCAAACGACGACGTCACTCACCCGCAGCACATAAAGCGCGTATTCGAGCACGCTCATCGTGTTGTCGTCGTGCGGCAGAAACAGATTGGCAATGTTTCGGTGCACGAAGATGTCGCCCGGCCGCGCGCCTGTCACGATCTCGGCCGGCACGCGGCTATCCGCGCAACCTATCCAGAGCACCTTGGGCTGCTGCCCCTGCCGCAATCGGTCGAACAGCGCCGGATCGCGACGACCGGCCTCATGCGCCCACGCAACGTTTTGCAAAAGCAATTGATTCGGAAAGCTCATCGGTCGCCCCTCTTTGCCGGAAATCTGCTTTTAAGGATCCTGCATCGCGACAAAGATGTCGGACAAAAAGATTATTGGCACCCACCGGATCGCCACCATGATGCAGAAATGATTTTTTTGTAATTTTTAAGATAGCCTGCGTCCGTACTGTCGGCAGGAATATCGCACCGCCTTTCCCAGCCTGAAGGAGCGGAGATGAAGCCGGATGTCCGCTTTTTCCCGGCCCCGCAGGGAACCATTAACTTATTTTTGAGTCGACCTTCCATAAAAAGCATTCTTTCTTTATGCGATTCGCACAAAGCCGATTTCGCATCGATTCATGGAAACTGAAATGAAACTCCTGATAGTCGAGGACGAAGACAAAACGAGGACCTATTTGAAGCAGGGGCTGACCGAGGCCGGCTTCGTATGCGATTGCGCTGCGGACGGCGTGAGCGGCCTCCACCATCTGCAAACGCAGGCATACGACCTCGCGATTCTGGATGTCATGCTGCCCGGCATGAATGGCTGGGCCATCGTGCAGGAATTGCGCAAGACGCATCGCACGCCTGTGCTCTTTCTCACCGCGCGTGACGATGTCGACTGTCGCGTGAAAGGCCTTGAACTCGGCGCAGACGACTATCTCGCCAAGCCATTCGATTTCGTTGAACTGCTCGCACGCGTGCGATCGCTGCTGCGTCGCGGACAAGCGGGCGAGTCACCCATCCTGCGCGTCGCAAATCTCGAACTCGACCTCGTGCGCCGCAAAGCCAAGCGCCAAGGTAAGACCATACTGCTCACCGCCAAGGAGTTTTCGCTGCTTTGGCTTCTGATGCGCCGTCAGGGCGAGATTCTCCCCCGCTCATTGATCGCCTCGCAGGTCTGGGACATCAACTTCGAGAGCGACACGAACGTCGTCGATGCTGCCATCCGCAGAGTACGCGCGAAGGTGGACGATTCGTACGAGCCGAAGCTGATCCACACCGTGCGTGGAATGGGTTACGTACTCGAACAACGCGACGGCTTCTCGAACCCATGATCGGGCGAGTTCTGCCGAACACGATGCGCTCGCGCCTTGCCGTCCTGTTTGCGCTATCGACATCGATCATTCTCGCCGTCAGTGCAACCTTGCTCTACGAGGCCATTTCCGCATCGACCCTGCAATCGCTGAAACATGAAATGCAAGGCAGCCTGGCGAACGCGATCACGCACATCGACAGCATCAAGGACCTTGATGAGATTCGCAGCGGAGGCGCCGCCACGTTCACCGCATTCGCCAACCCCGAACATCACGCGAAGCTCGATTTCGCCATTTTCGATGACGACGGCAGCGTCGTCGTCAAGAGCGACGGCTTCAGCGGAGGGGACGACGTTCTGCGCGCACAGATCGACGCCATCCCTGTCTGGGTGCAAGCGGCTGACCGAGCCATACGCTATGTGGCGGCCATCGCACCGCTCACCGATGGCCCCCCTGCGGGCCGCGTGCGCATCGCGATTCAGGGCGATTTTCGCGACGCCATCGCTTTTCTGCATCTTTGCGCATTGAGCATCGTGATAGGCGTGTTCGGCGGGGCTGTCGTGGCAGCCATCGTCGCCGATCGAATCGCGGCGTTCGCACTCGAGCCGCTACGACGGCTCGCGGCTCGGGCAGATGAGATCTCATGCAGCCAATTGGCGCACCCGTTGCCGGATGCGGACATGGCCGGCGAGCTGCGTGAGCTCAGTCAGGCATTCAATCGTATGCTGACGCGCCTCGACGAATCGTTTTCACGGCTTACACAGTTCTCGTCAGACCTCGCCCACGATATCCGCACGCCCCTCACGAACCTGCTCGCTCAAGCGCAAGTCGCCCTCTCGCAACCGCGCTCGAATGAGCAATACCGCGCGATCATCGAGTCGAGCGTGGAAGAATTTCAGCGCCTTTCACGCATGGTCGACGATATGCTCTTTCTCGCACGCACCGATGCCCGCCAGCACACCATGCAGTTTCAGCGAGTCGACGCTGGGCAAGAGGTGCTGCGCGTCGCGCGTTACTATGAATCGATCGCGCAGGATCGCGGGATCGCCATTGCGGTGAACGGCCACTGCTCTTTCGACGGCGATCCGCTGCTCGTGCAACGCGCGCTCGGCAACCTGCTATCGAACGCGTGCGCCCATGCGCCGTCCGGCTCCAGTGTGACGATTCAATGCGTGTGCTGCGGCGACGTCGCCATCGTCGCCGTTGCCGATGAAGGGCCCGGCATCGCCGAGGAACATTGGGACCGCATTTTCGATCGTTTTTACCGGCTCGATCCGGCACGCCAGAACTCGGCAACAGGCACCGGCCTCGGGCTTGCGATCGTCAAGTCGATCATGAACAAACACAGCGGCGAATGCCGCGTGCATAGTATCCCCGGCGTGCGCACCACGTTTTCGCTTCACTTTCCACGCGAGCAGCGGTGACGTGCCCGCGAGCAACGCCGCTGCCTCATACCGGAGGGCTGCGACCGATCATGCAGCGCCGCGGCCAGGCTTACCGTCTTTCGTGTCCTACACCTCAGACGAAGCAGCTTTGGAACACCGCCGACGGAGCTGCTATGGAGCACGGCGACGCGGTGATACACTCGCCTCGCAACGGCTTCGCATGAACGTGTATTTCGTTTCGATGAGGAGGCATCCGATGGCTGAATTCCGAATTTGGTCCGACGACTTCCCTAACAACGGCTTCATGCCGAAAGCGCAGGAGTTTCACGACAAGTCGTTCGGCGTGGATGGCAGCGGCGATAACGCATCGCCCACGCTGCAATGGGAAGGGGTGCCGCAAGACGCGCAGAGCCTTGCGCTCACAGTCTTCGATCCGGACACACCTACCGGCAGCGGCTTTTGGCACTGGGTTGTTGCGGACATCGCGCCACACGTGCGTTCGCTGCCCAAGGCCGCTGGCCGGGCCGGCGGATCGCTCTTGCCGAATGGCGCGATCCAGTCGCGCAACGATTACGGCCTCGTCGGCTTCGGCGGTGCCGCGCCGCCGCGTGGCGACAAACCGCACCGCTATATTTTCCGGCTGCACGCGCTCAGAGCGGCGCATTTGCCGATCACGGCCGATACGACAAACGCCATCGCCCGTTTGATGATCCATCTGAACGAAATCGACTCGACGACGTATATCGGCCTTTACGAACTCAAATAGGACCTTCGGCGCGCGTAAGGCGGTATCCGGTATCTTCCCGCCGCCCTCGCGCGAGGAGAGGCGAAACGCAAGCACGCATCGCAGCGACATCCGCGTAGTCACTAGCGCGCGCGTGCTTCGGGTAAAACACGGGTGCGATGCGCGTCATACAAGGCACCCACCCCGCACGCGGTTTGCCGCGCGTTCAGCCGAGGTCATGACGTGCACCGCAAGGGCGTCGAAGGGTTGGCCGCCTACAATTCGGACCTTTGGACCATGGACGGGCGCCCGCACGCCGGTTTTCGCCTGCTTACGATGGAATCAGAACAAGGCCTGCCCACTCCTCGTCGTTACTGGGCCATAGTCGTCATCGCGCTTGGCATCACCCTTTCGGTGCTCGATAGCGCGATCGCGAATGTGGCGCTACCCACTATCGCACGCGATCTCAGAGCAAGTGCTTCTGCATCGATATGGATCGTCAACGCCTATCAGCTCTCGATCACGATCTCGCTGTTGCCGCTTGCCTCGCTGGGCGAGCGCATCGGGTATCGGCGAGTCTATATTGCAGGACTGATGCTTTTCACCGTCGCGTCGCTAGGCTGCGCATTGTCCAATTCGCTTGGCATGCTGGCCGCGACGCGCGTCGTCCAGGGCTTCGGCGCCGCCGGCATCATGAGCGTCAACACGGCACTGGTGCGCGCCATTTATCCGCCGTCCATGCTCGGCCGCGGTGTCGCGATCAACGCAATGGTCGTGGCCGCTGCATCCGCGCTTGGACCCACCGTCGCTTCCGCAGTGCTGGCTGTCGCTCATTGGCCATGGCTCTTCGCGATCAACGTACCTATCGGCATCCTCGCAGCGGCAGGTGCCATGAAGGCGCTGCCGCCGAACGTGCTTCGCGAAGGGGCTTACGACTACGTCAGTGCCGTCATGAATGCATTCGTGTTCGGCCTCACTATCATCACGATCGACGGCGCGGGCCACGGTGAGTCAAAGGTCTGGATAGCCGTGCAGGCGCTCGCGGTCGTCGTCGTCGGGTATGGCTTCGTGCGCCGTCAACTGACGCAAAGCGCGCCTTTGCTCCCCGTCGATCTGCTCAAGATCCCTCTCTTCGCGCTATCGGTCGCGACATCGGTCTGCTCGTTCAGTGCGCAAATGCTCGCTTTCGTCTCGCTCCCGTTCCTGTTTCAAAACACACTCGGGTTGACGCAAGTCCAGACGGGGCTATTGATCACGCCCTGGCCTCTCGCCATCGTCGTCATCGCGCCGATCGCAGGCGTACTCTCCGATCGTTACCCGGCCGGCATCCTCGGCGGCATCGGACTGGCCATGCTCACCCTAGGGCTCGCTATGCTCGCCACACTCGGCTCGCATCCCAGCGCGTTCGACATTGGCTGGCGCATGGCGCTATGCGGCGCGGGCTTTGGTGCGTTCCAGGCGCCGAACAACCGGCAGTTGCTGTCTTGCGCACCGCGCGAACGCAGCGGCGGGGCAAGCGGCATGCTCGGCACCGCGCGTTTGACCGGGCAAACATTGGGCGCGGCGCTCGTCGCGCTCATCTTCGACATTGCGCCCATCAACGGACCGACCGTCGCGCTCGGTGTGGCTGCGGCATTCTCGGCCACCGCCTCATGCGTGAGCCTGCTACGGCTCAGGCAGCCGCGCCGCGCTGTGGTTTGAGTGCTCACACACGCGCGGCCATGACCCGCCGCGCGGGTTAAGCGGTGAGTCGTCGACAAACCTACTGACTGGCACCCTGTTCAACGATTTTCAAGTGGTTCTTGACAGAGCGCACGCCCGACACGCCATTGACGATTTCCTGCGCATGCTGCTTCTCAGCGGTGCTCGGTACCGTGCCGGTCAGCGAGACGACGCCGTGGTGCGTCGTCACATGTATTTTTCCCGAGTCCAGATCTTTTGCTCCCATGAGCTGCGCTTTGGTCTTGGTCGTGATCGTGCTGTCACTGACGTTCTGGCCAACCGAATCCGAGGCCGACCCCGAACTGTTTGCGCCAGCTTGCCCCGACTGCGAGCCGCTTTGAGCCGCAGCACTCACGGCCAACACGACAAAGCCCAACGCGGCCGCGATTCTTAAGGTTAAGGCGGTCGATGCTTTCACGTTTGTCATCTCCTGCTTGATTGACGGGATCGTCGAGCTTCGCCCAATCATGTAGGTGCCCGACACACGGCGAGCGTGCCGATTTATCAAGCGCAACCATCGTGCCGATGCAGCGCAATTCAACTTGTCGCGATTCAGCTTTCTTATAGAAACGACTGACAAATGCGGCGCGCTTTTTGCAACGCCGCGTGTAAAACGTTCTGCGCGCCATGCGGCATGGCGCGCGCCTTTGAGGGCTCTGGTCAACCGGCGGCCTGCCTTTGCGCCGCATGGTATAAGCGTTGCTTGAGGAATCGGCATCTGTGAGCGAGGACATCGAACATGCCGACTCTCGAACTGCGCAGCAAACAACACGTCGCACTGACCCCCCGTCTGCAACAATCAGTGCGGCTGCTGCAGTTGTCGTCGCTGGAGTTTCAGCGCGAGCTGCGGCAGGCCCTCGACACGAATCCTTTTCTTGAGTGCGAAGATCCTCTCTTGGAAGAAAACCACGAGGGAACGAACGGCGGGCTCGCGCCACATGGTGGCGCAGATTCGCCGACGTTGAGCGATGCGCCGGCACCCGCCGATACAGCCGACGGTTTCGAGGGGCTCGCCAGTGCAGAGGCGCCGGCACCGTCGGCGGCAGAAGACGCCGGCGATTTCACACAGGATTGGTCGCTGCGCACATCCTCACGCCATAACAGCGATGCCGACGACGTCGACCCGGGTGCTTGGGCCCATGCTCAGCCGACCATGCACGAGCATTTGCACACCCTGCTGCATCTTTATCCCCTGAATGAGCGCGACCGCGCTGCGGCGCAGATCGTCATCGAGGCACTCGACGACGACGGCTATCTGCGTGAATCGCTGGCCGATCTGGCCGAGGCATTCGAGGCAGACCCCCCGTTGACCGAGGAGGAGTTGCGCGTCACGCTGAGGCTCGTGCAAACGCTGGACAGGCCGGGTGTCGGCGCGCGTTCGCTCTCTGAATGCCTGATGCTCCAACTCGATGTGCTGCCGTCTGATACGGCCGGCCGCGCCGTTGCCCGCGAGATCGCAGAGCACCATCTCGAGCGGCTTGCGCGCCGCGAGCACGCCGAGTTGCAAAAGCAGATCGGCTGCTCGGCCCAGGAACTGCGCACGGCGTGCGCACTCGTGCGCCGCCTCGATCCGAAACCGGGCGAGTACTACGGTCGCGCCGACAATAACTATGTGATTCCCGACGTGATTGTGCGCAAGCTCAAGAACCGCTGGGTGGCAACGATCAACCCCGCCGTGCTGCCGCGCGCACGCATTCATCGCGTTTATGCGGAGCTTTTCGCGCAATCGGGCGGCACTGGCTCGCCGCTCGCGCAGCAGTTGCAAGAGGCGCGCTGGCTGCTGCGCAACGCCGAACAGCGTTTCACAACGATTCAGCGCGTCGCGCAATGCATCGTTTCTTACCAGAAGTCGTTCTTCGATTACGGCGAGATCGCGCTCAAACCACTGGTCCTCAGCAAGTTGGCCGACGAGCTCGGCCTGCACGAGTCGACGGTCTCACGTGCATCGAGCAACAAGTACATGGCAACGCCGCGCGGCATCTTCGAGTTCCGCCACTTCTTTCCGCGCGAGCTCGCCACCGAAACCGGCGGCCGTTGCTCCGCCGCCGCGGTGCGTGCGCTCATCAAAGAGATGATCGAGCAGGAAGACCCGCGCAACCCCGTATCGGACGTCACGCTCGCCAGAATGCTCACACAGGAAGGCATGATTGTCGCGCGCCGCACCGTGGCGAAGTACCGCAACCTGCTGAAGCTGCCACCTGCGCAATTACGCAAACAAGGCTACTGAGATCTCGTCTGAACGCTTGGTAATTTCAATAGATGAACAGGCCGATCTCGCTGGCTCGGCCCATTTTGTTAGGTGTGCAGACGATCTGCAGTACGGAACAATGCGATGCACGTCTTGGGGCACCGTACATCAGCGTTGACGCGACGCATGAATCCGTCGGCGCGGTGCCGCATGCCTACGACCGAAGGACATGATCGGCATTGAGCGCCGACGTCGAGCGGTGCGAAAGGCGCACGCATTCACGCGTCTTGCTCGATGCCGAGATCGCGCTGATAGTCGAGTCCTTCCGCACGGGCTCCGCCCTGGTTATACGCGCCGTCCGGCGGCGCGTTCGGTGCTACGCGGTTTTGGCCGGACGGATCGGTCGACGGTGGAGCGGCGCCGCCCGTGTTCTTGAGTGTGCGCCGAGATGCAAAGCGCGCAGAGCGAGAGCGCCGTAACGCTGGATGTCTCATTGAATGCCTCCGCTCAATGGCCTGCTGGCTCAGTTATCCCGCATGAAAGTCTAGGACATCCGCGCCGATTTCGAGCAGTAACAATTGCGTCAAGGTTGTAACGGGTACATTGCCGCCTCCATGCGCGCGGGCAGCACGCGCATGGCTTGCGGTGTATCACGCGAAACGGGCGGTGGATCGCCGATAGGCGGGCTCGGTGGCTCTGGCGGCTCACGCTCAGGCTCGGGATGAGGGCCTGGCGGATCTTTCGTCGGCGGTGGGCCGGACGGTTCGGGTTCGGGCGTGTGAAGACGACGATCTTCACTCATGAATGCTTGCATCGCAGACTCCTTGCCGAACAACTTTGTTCACGCGACGCGGCCGGCTTCGCGCGGTGCAGCCGTCGCGCGGCGGCGCGCATGCCGCCTTCCATCGTCTTGCAGTCACGCGAGCAATCGGTTTGCCCAGTGCGGGCTGGGATGCTCGGCAAGCCCTGCCCTTCAGCGGGCCTGCGTTCAAGCGTGGAGAAATAACGCGGACGCAACAGGCGTTCTTTCCCGTAGTTAGTTAGTGCAGTGTCTTCTGTTGCGCAATGTATCGAGCACACAGCAAGGACATAGCTTTCGGCCGGCGAGGCCATTCGCACAATACGTGCTGGTCAGCATGAAGCTGCACAGGGGCTACATGAACACCATCGGCACGCGGCCCCGGAAGGTGCGCTCAGAACCTCACTTTCCCGCCGCGCGCTCGCCCGCTTCCCCTCGATCACTGGCGGCGGCGTCGCTTTCGCCAGATGTCGTCTTCTGAACCTCGTCGTTGTACTCCACCAGCCGGTTATAGAGCGTTTTCAGGCTGATTCCGAGGATTTCAGCGGCACGCGTCTTGACGCCGCCGCATTGCTCAAGCGTGGCTAGAATCAACTGCCGATCGGCGACAGCCAGCGATGTGCCGAATGGAATCATCACTGCCGTGCCCGTCGATGGCTTCGAAAGCGAGATCTGCAGCGGCACCGCCGCGGTGGTATCCGAATCGGCACCCGCCATGATGTAGGCGCGCTGAACGTAATTCTTGATCTCGCGCACATTGCCGGGCCACGGGTACGACAGCATCATCTCCTTCGCTGTCGGCGGAAACTGCTTGTTGGTGCCGTGACGATCATTGAGCTCGGCAAGAAACGCCTGAGCGAGCAACCAGACGTCGTTGCCGCGCTCGCGCAGCGGCGGCAGACTGATCGGAAAGACGTTGAGCCGATGATAAAGATCGAGCCGGAGCTTGCCTTCGAGCACCGCCTGCTCCGGGTCTCGGTTGGTCGCAGCGATGACGCGCACATCCGTTTCGATTTCCTTCGTCGTACCGACCCGCATGAACATGCCTGTCTCGAGCACGCGCAGGAATTTGACCTGGAGCTCGGCGGGCATTTCGGTGATTTCGTCGAGAAAAATCGTCCCGCCGCTCGCACGCTCGAAGTAGCCCTTGTGCTGACGATCCGCTCCCGTGAACGAACCGCGTTCGTGCCCGAACATTTCGGATTCGATGAGATTGGGCGAGATCGCACCGCAATTGACGGCGAGGAACGCATGCTTGCGGCGCAGGCTCAACTCGTGGATCGTCTGCGCGGCCACCTCCTTGCCCGTACCGGATTCGCCGACAAGCAGGACAGACGCCGCAGTAGGCGCGACGCGGCTGATCTGATCATAGACGGACTGCATCGCGGGCGAGCTGCCCAGCATGAAGCCGAAGCGGCCCATGCGTCGTAACTCGCCCCGTAGCGTGCCGATCTGCGCCTTGAGATCGCCTGCGCGCGGCAAGCGGTCGAGCACGGCCTTCACACGCTGCATGTTGATCGGCTTGACGAGATAGTCGGAGGCACCCATCTTGAGCGCAGTCACAGCCGATTCGACGGTCGCATGCCCGGTAATGACGACGATCTCCACACCGGAGCGCGGATCGAGATCTTCGAAGAGATCGACCCCGCTGCCGTCCGGCAGTTGCAAGTCGGTGAAAACGACGTCAGGCGTCTGCCGCACGAGCTGAATGCGAGCCTCGCGTAGGTCGCCGGCGATTGCCGTCGTTAGACCGTCCTCCGCGATGATCGATACAAGCGCTTCGCGCGTGGACGGGTCGTCATCAACAATCAGCACATGTGGCATGGCGTTTTGTCTGAATGAACTCGAGAATCGGAGCGAGCCTCGATGCGGATAGCGCTCGCGCCAGCCCGACCATACACGCTATTTTGCCTGCGCGCGGCGTTCCAGGCGACTCGGGGCATTCACCGGGGCCCGCTGCGGTTCCGTTGGTTCTGTTGTGGGCCCGCTATGCGGAAAAACCCACTCGTGCAACGTGCCACCGACGTGCGGCACCGAACCGCGCCAGGCATCGTGATCTGCGGCTGGCGCCGCCTGTGCGACCGACGCGAGCGCACCGCCTTCGCCCTCCCAGCGGGTCAATTCGCTCATGAACCGTGCCTGCGACGCGCGGCGCTTCTGAGCCCAGCGCCACGCCATCACGCCCCCTACTGCAACGAGCGCACCGACAATGCCGATCTTGGGATTAGCCATCTGATCGCCCTCGCATTTCCTCGAATTGAACGAAGCGGGCGTTCGACTACGCTTTCCGAGCAATCGAACGCGTCTCTTGGGGCCAACCTTTTTTATCCGATTCCGTTTGTGTCAGCGAGTTCCGTGCCATCCTCCGAGATGCGTGCGAAATTTACGTGTCGAATCGGCCACAGCGACTTTGCACGCGTAGCAGGGGCTGCACGTGGTTAAATACCGTTTGGAACCCCCACATGAGAATCGCCGGCTCATCAACCGAGTGGCGGCCGGCGCATCGACGAGACTGCGACACATGGCGGCGTCAAGCGATTTCGACACACTGGCGGCATCGGAAGACGGTGCCGCCCGGCGATTCGACAAGGGCCTCGCACGCGATGCGGCGGGACTCGAGTCATATGGCATGCTCTACGGCTCCTCGCCCGCGATGCTCAGTCTGTACGAGCAAATCGAGCGGGTAGCGGCCACCGATGCCACAGTGCTCATCGTCGGCGAATCAGGCACCGGCAAAGAACTGATCGCCCGCACGATTCATCAGCGCAGCGCGCGCCACGAGGGCCCCTTCGTCGCCGTCAACTGCGGCGCGATACCGGACAACCTCATCGAAGCAGAGCTTTTCGGTCATGAGCGCGGCAGTTTCACGGGGGCCGTGCAGGGACGCGCGGGCTACTTCGAGAATGCCAACGGCGGCACGCTTTTTCTGGACGAGGTAACGGAGATGATGCCTGTGCGGCAGGTCAAGCTGCTGCGCGCGCTCGAAACCGGCAAGTTCTACCGTGTCGGCGGCACGGAGCTTTTGCACAGCGACGTGCGCGTCATCGCGGCGACGAACCGTGACCCGCTCGTGGCGGTCAAGGAAAACGGGTTGCGCGAAGACCTCATGTACCGGCTCGCCGTGTTTCCGCTGCGTGCCCCACCGCTGCGCGAGCGCGAGGGCGATCGGGAGCTGCTCGCACAGCACTTCCTCGCCGAGCTCAATGCGCAGGAACACACGAATAAAGCGTTCAGCAAGCGCGCGAGGGAAACATTACGCACCTACACGTGGCCCGGCAACGTGCGCGAACTCAAGAACAGCGTCTACCGCGCGTTCATCCTTGCGGAGAAAGTCGTCGAGATCGAGCATCCAAGGCTCGCCTCGCGATCGAAAAAGGCCGTGACTCAAGGGGATGTCATGAGCATTTGGGTCGGCACGCCGCTCGCGGAGGCGCAGCGGCAGATCATCCTTGGGACGCTCAAGCACTGTGGCGGAGACAAACGCCGAGCCGCAAAGGCGCTCGGCGTGAGCCTGAAGACGCTGTATAACCGCCTCGGCGCCTACGAGGAGGAAGAGGACGTTCCGCCGAGCGAAAGCTGAAGACGACCGGGCGTTACGATTCGACGTCCTCGAGGCTGAAGATTTCCGTCTGATCGTTATACGAAAAGATCTCTCCGTAGCGCCCCCAGTTGATGACCGCGTCGAGCGTTTCCTCGGCGGCGCTGTCCGACAGGAAATCCTCGAGCTCTTGCTCGAAGCGCACGCGCGGCGCCCGATGCCCGGGGCGCTCATTGAGCACCTTCTTGATTCGCGCGGCAAGCGGCACGTGCCGCAGCAAATGCTCGGCGAACATCATCTTGCGCTCTTGCGTGCCCAGCTCCGCAAATACGCGCGCCGGCGGCGTCAGGAAAATGTCGCCTTCGCGCACATCAGTAAAGCCGAGATGCTGGAGCACTTCGGCGATCGGAAACAGATCGTCCACCTCGAGATGGAGGGTGCGCGCGATCTCCGGCATGTCGGCACGGCCGTGATAAGGCGGTGCCGCCAACGTTTCGATAAGACCCGCCATGAGGTTGGTCGAAACGCTTGGCAGCCAGCTGCCGAGCTCGAGCCCCTTTTTCGTCGACTCGTCGGTGCGGCGTGCCGTCATCTTCGCGTAGATGTCGTCGACGAGGCGCCTGAACGCGGGATCGAGCCGGTTGCGCGGGTGCGCAAACGGCACCTTGATCTCCGCGATGAGGCGGCCCGGATTCGACGATAGCACCAGGATCCGGTCGCACATGAACACGGCTTCCTCGATGTTGTGCGTGACGATCAGCATCGACTTGATCGGCATGCGCCCCTGTGTCCAGAGATCGAGCAAGTCGGTACGCAGCGTCTCCGCCGTCAGCACGTCAAGCGCCGAAAACGGCTCGTCCATGAGCAGCAGAATCGGATCGACGACGAGCGCACGCGCAAAGCCGACGCGTTGCCGCATACCGCCCGAAAGCTCGCGCGGATAGGCGTTTTCAAAGCCGTCAAGGCCAATCAGATCAATGGCGGCAAGCGCGCGCTCGCGCCGCTCGCGCGCCGGCACGCCTTGCGCCTCGAGGCCAGCCTCCACATTCTGGAGCACCGTGAGCCACGGAAAGAGCGCGAAGGTCTGGAACACCATGGCGACGCCGGCGGCTGGCCCCGAAAGCGGCTTGCCGAGATAGTCGACGTGGCCGGCCGTCGGGCCGATGAGACCGGCGATGATGCGCAAGAGCGTCGATTTTCCCGAGCCCGAGCGCCCGAGCAGGCCGACGATCTCGCCCTCGCGCAGCGACAGATTGACGTCGTCGAGCACCAGCAGCTCGCCCTGGGCTTTGGAAAACCCACGGCGGACGTCCTTGACGTTAAGGACTTCTGCGCCGAGGCGAGGCGCCAGGGAGGCGCCCGCCGAGGACACGGAAGGCGCAGGCGACGTGGCGCTCAGATCAGCTTTGGGATTTTGCATTGCGCTTCACTTTTGGTAGGGCCCGCGGGGATGTCCCGCGTCAGTCGAGCCGAAGCTTGGATTCGGCGTAGGCATACAGCGGCCGCCACAGCAACCGGTTGGATAGTGTGACGAAAAGCGACATCACGGCAATGCCGAGGATGATCTTCGGAAAGTCGCCGGCGGCCGTGGTCTGCGCGATGTAGGCGCCAAGACCATGCGCCACAACGTGCGTATCACCCCACTGCACGGCCTCCGAGACGATGCTCGCATTCCATGCGCCACCTGACGCCGTGATCGCACCCGTCACATAGTACGGAAAAATGCCCGGCAGCATCACCTGCCTCCACCACTGCCAGCCGCGAATGCGGAAATTGACTGCCGCCTCGCGGTAGTCGTTCGGGTAAGCCGTCGCGCCCGCGATCACGTTGAAGAGGATATACCACTGCGTGCCGAGCACGATGAGCGGCGAAAGCCAAATGTCGGGATTGAGATCGAAACGAACAATCACGATCACGAATACCGGAAACAGCAAATTCGCGGGGAACGCGGCCAGGAACTGTGCGAGCGGCTGGAACTTTTCAGCGAGAGCGGGCCGCAGACCAATCAGCACACCCAGCGGCACCCAGATCAACGAGGAAATCGCGATCAGGATCGAGACCCGCAGCAACGTGTAAATGCCAAGCATGATCACGTGCCCGACCTCGCCCATCGTCACTCCCGTACGCACGTACGCGACGACACGCCAGACGACATACGCCGTTGCACCGATGAGCAGGAGAGCCCAAACGATATCGCCGGCCAGCGTGCGCTTCTTCGCCACCGGCCGCTCGCGCTCCATCCTGCGGCGAGACCGCGGCAGCCGCAGCGGTACGCGCGCGAGCCCCGAAAGCAGCCACCCGATCGGAACGAATAGCCGATGGATGAGGCGAGTGCGCCGTACGATATCGAGCACCCACGATTCGGGCGCATTACCTGAGCTCGTCGTCTCCATGCGGAACTTGTCGCCCCAAGCGACGAGCGGACGGAACATGAGCTGATCGTAGGCGAGAATCACGATCGCCATGGTGAGAATCACCCAGCCCACCGCGACGAGATTGCGCTCCGCAATGGCCTGAGCGAGGTATGCGCCGATGCCGGGCAAGGTGATCGTGTTGTTGCCGACGGTAATGGCTTCGGACGCCACAACGAAGAACCAACCGCCCGACATCGACATCATCGTGTTCCAGACGAGGCCCGGCATCGAGAACGGCACTTCGAGCTTCCAAAAGCGCTGCCACCCCGTGAGGTGAAAGCCCCTCGACACTTCATCGAGATCGCGCGGCACTGTGCGTAGCGACTGATAGAAGCTGAACGTCATGTTCCAGGCCTGACTCGTGAAGATCGCGAAGATCGCTGCCAACTCCGCACCGAGCACACGCTTTGGAAAGAGCGCGAGGAAGAACGTCACGGTAAAGGAGATGTAGCCGAGCACCGGCACCGACTGGAGGATATCGAGAATCGGAATCAGCACCATCCCCGCGCGCCGACTCTTCGCTGCAAGCGTGCCGTAAGCGAGCGTGAAGATGAGCGAGACCACGATCGCAGCGAGCATGCGCAACGTCGTGCGCAGCGCGTACTCGGGCAGATTCGCCGGATCGAGCGAGATCACCTGCGTCTTGAGCGTCGAGATCGGCGCCATCGTCTCGTGAAAGCCGATGGCCGCGATGGCGATCAGACAGATGATGAGCGGAAACGCAACGAAATCCCATCGGTTCGGCAAAAGCCGCCAAGCCGACGCGTTCGCCGTACGGCTCAAGTTGAAGCCAAAATCCATTAAGCACCCTCCCCGTCATGGTGCGAAGCAGCCGCCGCCTCGGGCGCCGAGCGATGATCGACGAGCCCGCATACGATGGCGCCAGGCGTGGTGTAACCGCGCAATGCGAGAGGCGTGCGCGAGCAATCTGAGCAGTCCGGAACTCGGAATAAAAGCATGGCGAAGCAACGGAATGCGGTGATTCGTCGGCTGCAGACGATCAAGCGCCCAGCGGCCCAATTTCTATCTTTTTTGACGGCACGACACTACTACAACCTGCATGACACTCACAACCGCAGGGGCCGTCCCACCGCGCGGCCAATCGCATGGTGAGCTTCAACGTCGTTCGTGTCGGTCATACTCGACGGTTGATCGACGGCAAGCCTCGCAACGTGCATTGGTGCACTGGCGAAATTATGCCGGGAAGTGGGCTCCGGGGAAACCCGAAGTGTGGCAAGCGCGCCGCAGCAATAGTGACTAAGCGGGTATCATCGGCCTGTCATGGCGACGAGCCGCCGATCACTTGGCTACTTGGAGGTGCGCATGAAGGGCAATCTGGTCATCATCTGTCGTGATGAAGACGCGCAGGCGTTCGACGTATTGATGGCCGACTACGGCGCATATCAAATCCGGTTGTCGTCGACGGCATGGTACCTGAAGCTCGAGGCGGCACCCGAGCAGGTGCAGGAAGACATCCTCGCGAAACTTGGCAAGTACACCACGCACTACATTTTTGGTGCCGACAGCGTCACCTACAACACCGTCGACAGTGAGGCCGCCTCCGCGCTCGACACGCTTTTTGCGTAACACGACCGCGTTCGCGACGCGCGACGATACCACGTCCATCAGGAGCATGACCAAGCCCCAAGGCAGCGCGCGGCCGGCACGCCACCCGCGCTACCAGGCCGTCTCGGAGTGAGCCGCGACGCGCGCCTGCGTCTCGCGCGAAAAGGTCATGGCGACGCGCAGACCGCCCTCTGCGGAGTTGCCGATGTCACAAATGCCGCCCAGCCTGCGCACGAGCCGCTCGACGATGGCCAGACCGAGCCCGCTATGCCCGTTACCGCCACGCGCCGGATCGAGCCGGACGAACGGCCGGCTTGCGTGAAAAAGATCCTGCGGCGCGATGCCCTGGCCGTGGTCGCTGACGCTGAGAAGCCACCCCTCGGCCGTGCGTGCCGTCTTGACGACGACGGGCGGCGCGCCGTAGGCATGGGCGTTGTCGAGCAGATTGGCAAGAATGCGGTCGAGCGTCGCGGTCGGCAGGCGAAAACCCGCACCCGCCGACAAATCCGTCTGCACCGTCGGCGTTGCGGGTGCGACGGCGCGATAGCCGCGAGCAATGCGCTCGCAATGTGCATCGACTTCGATCATCTCGCTACTGTCGATGCCGTCATGCGCGAAGACAAGGAACTGGTCGACGATGTGCGTCATCGAATCCACATCACGCACTACGCCGTCACGCTGCTTCACGTCTTCCATCATTTCCGCGCGCAGCCGCATGCGCGCGAGCGGCGTGCGCAGATCGTGCGCAATGCCGGCCAACATTACGGCGCGATCCTTCTCCGCCCGCGATACCTCTCGGACCATCTGATTGAAGCCGTGCGTGAGATCCCGCAACTCCCGCGGCCCGCCCTCGGGCACCGGCGGCACCGGCTGGCCGCGGCCGAAGCGCGCGACCGCGTTGGCGAGCGCGCTGAGCGGCCGCTGCAGCCGCCATGCGGCGAAGAGCGCAGAAGCAACAGCCAGCACCAGGATGATTGCAAGCCAAATGAAAAGTCGGTCGATCGAGCGCGGCGCGCGCAGCGAGGCGACCGGCACGACGACCCAATGGTCGTCGCCGGGCTCGTGGACCCAAAGCTTCGGAGCACGCCCCGGCTCGGCGATGCGCACCTCGGAGCCTGACGGCAGCCGCTCGCGTACGTCCTCGATGAAACGCGCCAGCGGCGCCGGCACGTCCTCATGCACTCGCGGGGCGTCGGGGCTCGACAGCGCGACAATATTCACGCGCGAAGGCAGCGGCGCGCTGGGCGCACGCGCGGTGTGCTCGCGTACGGCCTCGACGAGAAACGCGGCCTCCTCGACCGCGTAGCGCGACTGGGCGTAGGTGCGATCCCACCGGACCATCAGATAGCCGGCAACATGCGAAATCAGCAGGACGGCGACGACGAGCAGCGCCAGCCGCCCGAACAGCGAATCAATGGGACGGCGCATTGGGCTCGCCGTTCGGCACGAAGACGTAACCACGGCCGCGCACCGTCTGCACGAATCGCGGCGACGAGGGATCGGTCTCCAGAATTCGGCGCAGGCGCCACACTTGCACGTCGATGCCGCGGTCAGTGCCGTCGTACTCGGGGCCGTGCAGCAGCTCGAGCAGCCGCTCGCGCGTCAGCGTGCGCATCGGATGATTGACGAAAATCTTGAGCAGGGCGAACTCGCTGCCCGAAAGCGCGAGCGGCTTGCCATCCAGGTTCAGCGTGCGCGTTTCGAAATCGAGCACGAAACGGCCGAACGCAAACGGCTCGCGTTGCTCGGGCGCAGCCGACGGCACGGTGCGGCGGCGCCGCAGCACGGCCTGAACGCGGGCGAGCAGTTCTCGGGGGTTGAACGGCTTGCCCAGATAATCGTCGGCGCCCAGCTCTAGTCCGACGATACGGTCGACATCGTCCGCGCGCGCAGTCAGCATGATGACGGGGATATCGTCGCCCGCCGCACGCAGTTTGCGCAGCGCCGTCAGGCCGTCGACACCCGGCATCATCAGGTCGAGCACGATGAGATCGGGACGCTCGCGCTCGAGCCGCCGCTCGAGATTGGCGGCGTCATGCAGCACCGAAACTTCGATGCCCTGACGAACGAGGTAGTCGCGCAACAAATCGCGCAGCTCGGCGTCGTCGTCAACGATGAGGATTTGAGTAGCCATGGCAGGAAGTTTATCGCGAGCCCGCCGCCGCCCGGGCGACAGGGGCTGTCATAAGGGTTACGGTGCATTACCGCAAAAGCGCCGGGTAATTGCGCGTAATCGGCCTTCGCGACGCCGTAACACGCCGAAAGCCGACCGTAGCTAGCCTAGAGTCTGTCCGCGCCAACAGCAAAACTCAAGCACGAGCCAGCTGTCATTGGTGTCGATTCACCCGAGGGTCAACGACGGCGCATTGTGCCTATCGGCGGACATAGCGATTTTTCTCATTACTGGAGTCATCCATGAATCCGATTTTCCGCACGTCGTCACGTTTTCTGGTCGTCGCGGCTGCGGCGCTCGCCGCAACGTTCGGCACTGTCTACGCAGCCGGAGAAAGCGCGCCCGCGAGCGCTCCCGGTTGGCACGGGGCGCATCACGGTCACGGCCCCTTCGGGATGCGGCGGCTTGAAGCGCTGCATGCGCAGCTGCATCTCACGCCGCAGCAAGAGACGAAGTGGCAAGACGCGATCGCGGCAATGAAGCAGAACCGGGAAGCGATGCACGCCAACCATGAAAAGATGCGGCAAGAATTCAGCGCCGCGCGCCAACAGTCGATTCTCGACCTCGACGCGCTGCACGCTGCGCATCAGCAGTTCCAGGAGCAAGAATCGCAGTTGCACGAAAAGACGGCAACGACGTGGCTCGCCTTCTATGACAGCCTGAACGATCAGCAGAAGACGACGGTCAGCACGGCCATCAAGCAGCAGTTCGCGAAAATGGAAGCCCGCCGCGAAAAAATGCGCGAGCACTGGGAACACCACCACCACAGTGGTGCCGCGAGCGACGCTGCACCCGCGCAGTAAGCCGCAGGTCCACCCTGCCTGACGCGCTCAGCCGCGCGTCGTTTCAATACGTTGTCCGCCATGCCGCGCGCCTTCGGGCCCGCGGCATTTTTTGTTGGCCTGGCAACTTGCCCGGTGTTACCCCGCCAACCTCATCGGTGGCGAAGCCGTCCGCTTCGGTTAAAATCGCCGCTTTTACGATACGTCAGAGGAAACCCGATATCCGCGCCGAGAGCGCTCCACTGTCTCGGCCCGCTCACAGCCAGCCATTTTGGCGACATAAAATGTTGCGTCGCGCCCTTTTGGCGCACCGTCAAGGACTGCACGACCCACCATGCTCCTCGAAGGCTATGGCCCGCTGATCCTCGCCGGCACTTGGCAGACCGTGAAGCTCGCGGTCCTCTCGCTCTCGCTCGCCTTCGTGCTGGGGCTGCTCGGCGCTGCGGCGAAGCTCTCGAAAAACCGTTTCTCATACGGGCTCGGCGCGGTCTACACGACGCTCGTGCGCGGCGTACCCGATCTCGTGCTGATGCTGCTGCTCTTCTACAGCATCCAGATCTGGCTCAATGAGCTGACCGATTTCGCCGGGTGGGAGCAAATCGACATCGATCCCTTCGTCGCCGGCGTCATCGTGCTCGGCTTCATCTACGGCGCCTACTTCACGGAGACTTTCCGCGGCGCCTTTTTGTCCGTGCCGCGCGGTCAGCTCGAAGCAGGCGCCGCCTTCGGCATGACCGCATGGCAAACCTTCTCCCGCATCATGTTCCCGCAGATGATGCGCTTCGCGTTGCCGGGCATCGGTAACAACTGGCAGGTCATGGTGAAAGCGACAGCGCTCGTTTCGATCATCGGGCTTGCGGATGTCGTCAAGGCGACGCAGGACGCTGGCAAGGGTACGCTGCGTTTTTTCTTCTTTATGCTGATTGCGGGCGCGATTTATCTGGCGATCACGACGATCTCGAACCTGGTGCTGCTCTGGCTCGAAAAGCGCTATTCGATCGGCGTGCGCAAGGCCGAGCTATAACCCATGATCGAGCTCCTCCACGACTACTGGCGCAATTACCTCTTTACCGACGGCTACCGTGTCACGGGGCTCGCGATCACACTATGGCTTTTGGTCGTCTCGATCAGCATCGGCTTTTGCCTGTCCGTGCCGCTCGCGGTCGCCAGAGTGTCGAACAATCGCTTCATCTCGGGCGCAGTCTGGCTTTATACCTACATCTTTCGCGGCACGCCGCTCTACGTGCAACTTCTGCTGTTCTACACGGGCATCTACAGCTTCGAAGTGGTGCGCTCGCATGCGTTGCTCAACGATTTTTTCCGCGACGGCATGCACTGCACGCTGCTTGCCTTCGCACTCAATACCTGCGCCTATACAACCGAGATTTTTGCCGGCGCGATCAAGACGACGCCCTATGGCGAGATCGAGGCAGCGCGTGCCTACGGCATGTCGCGCTTCACGCTCTACCGGCGCGTGATCCTGCCCTCCGCGCTGCGCCGTGCACTGCCCCTCTATAGCAATGAGGTCATTCTCATGCTGCATGCGACGACGGTCGCCTTTACGGCTACCGTGCCCGATATCCTCAAGATCGCGCGTGACGTCAACTCAGCCACCTACATGTCATTCGAGGCGTTTGGCATCGCCGCACTGATCTATCTCGCCATCTCCTTTGCCCTAGTAGGCCTTTTCCGTCTCGCCGAGAAACACTGGCTCGCCTACCTCCGGCCGCAAGGCAAGTAAAACGGAACCCTTCTTGCGATGCACAAGCTCTTTATCGACACACTCCATAAGTGCTACGGCGACCACGAGGTTTTGAAGGGCGTGTCGCTTGCCGCCAACGCGGGGGACGTGATCAGCGTCATCGGCTCCTCCGGCTCAGGCAAAAGTACGATGCTCAGGTGCATTAACTTCCTCGAGCAACCGACCTCAGGGCGCATCGTCGTCGATGGCGAGGAAATCCGCACGCGCAAAGACAAGACGGGGTTACGCGTGGCTGATCCAAAGCAACTGCAGCGCATGCGGACCAAGCTGGCCATGGTGTTCCAGCATTTCAATTTGTGGGCGCACATGACGGTGCTGGAGAACGTGATCGAAGCGCCCGTCCATGTGTTGGGCATCTCACGCCGGGAGGCCGAGGAGCGCGCACGGGGCTACCTCGAGAAGGTCGGGCTCGCGCCGCGGCTCGAAAAGCAATATCCGTCACATTTGTCGGGCGGTCAGCAGCAGCGCGTGGCCATTGCGCGCGCGCTCGCCATGCACCCTGATGTCATGCTCTTCGACGAACCGACTTCGGCGCTCGATCCCGAACTCGTGGGTGAAGTGCTGAAAGTGATGCAGCGGCTTGCCGAGGAAGGCCGCACGATGATTGTCGTTACGCACGAAATGAGCTTCGCGCGCAACGTCTCCAATCATGTCGTTTTCTTGCACCAAGGGTGCATCGAGGAAGAAGGGCGGCCCGAAGACGTGTTCGGCAACACGCGAAGCGAGCGGCTCAAGCAGTTCCTCTCTGGCAGCCTCAAGTAACGCCCCTCCCCCCCCACCCACCCCCATCCATCACCCCGCCCGAGGTCCCTCGGGCGACCGTGAATTGCGGCATGCCCTGGCACCTCGCCCGAGGGCTCACATGACTGCCGCTTTGCGCAGATTGCACATGACCTAGGCGCGAATGCGCGTTCTGCCGCGTCACGCGCACGTGCGCCTTCCGCCGCTTCTGATCTTCCCTTCTTTTCCCCTTTCTCCCGACCCGGCCCTCGTCGCCCCCCTTCGTTGGCCTGCTCCTTGTCGCCAATGCAGTACTCGACTTCGAGTGTCCCGCCTTCGCCTTGCGTGACGGGGCTCCGCGCGCACGCCCTCTGCGTGGCAGAAAGTTCCACCCTAGTGAGATTTTTCTAAAACTACGGCATCCATGCCTAAAATCATGTAATTTTGGTTAAATTGGTAGCCAAAGTACAACACCATCACACATAAAACGTAGTTTTACTCCATTTTAGATGAGGCAAAGCGGGCCGCTGCATTGGCTCGCGTGCAATTAGCAGTGGAGTGGCATCACTTTTGACAGGGTTAAGAAGGAGGAGACGATGAAGAAAGCAGGGCTCGCGGCGGCACTCATGTCTGCTGGCGTCATGGCGCATGCGCAAACGAGCGTGACGCTATACGGACGCATCGACGCCGGCATCGAATACATCAGCGGGCTGCCCAACAACAGCTACACGGGCTC
>NZ_DATJJF010000048.1:0-24384 GCF_035492435.1 Trinickia sp. | reverse complement strand
AAAGGCCGGGGAGCAAGCTACATCATCGCTGGTCCAGAAGATGATCCGGCGAAGTATAGGAAGGACGGAATCCACGTTTTCCAGAGCGCAACGAACAACGTGTTTGTCGGGCTCCGCATCTTAGAGCGAGACCCAGGATACTTTGACAAGTTTACGTCCGAGTACAAAATGGGGCGCGTAGACGGGACGTTAACTCCGAGCAGGTTCATCAAGGGCAAGAACGTCGAGTGGAGCGCAACAGCGCCGCGCGGCATCGAGTACTGGGTAAAGCTGGCCGAGATCATCAACGAAGAACCCGTCCGAGAAGTCGACAAAGCTTGGATGGCCATGCTCATGCCGCTCGGAATCGAAAAAGGAAAGCCATTCAAGCCGGATGCTCGCCAAACATTGGCACTGATGAAGGGCGGGGCGATGGGCGAGTTGATGAACCGTAACTTGCAGGTCAACCCGCGCTATACCGAGCCCTATTGGAAATGCACGAGTTGGTATAAGAGCTTCGACTTCCACATCCCGCAGGAGAACGATATTCGCCTCGAGCTCGATGAGCGAGCTACATGGTTTTATGAAGCCGTGACAAGCAGCCACGGCATGGTCAATCCAACGCCCGGAGCCGGGCAGGTCTATATGACCTCCAAACGCGACAGCGAAGGCCGAATGCTGAGAGCCGACAAGACCTACAAGTTACATGTTCCTGCAAACGTCCCCGTAGGGCAGTTCTGGGCTCTCACGTTGTACAGCGAAAACACGCGCCGCGCCTACGACAACGGCGGAACGGAAATCCGCAGCGTGAATCTCGACAGTACCATGAGAGACCTTAAATACAATAATGATGGCAGCGTCGATCTCTTCATCGGCCCCACTGCGCCTATCGGTTACGACAAAAATCATATGAAGACCGTCCCCGGTGACGGATGGTTTGTCTATTTCCGCCTGTATGCGCCTAAGCAGCCGTTCTTCGATAAGACGTTCAAGCTCGGCGATTTCGAGATGATCAATTGAAAAAGCCCTGCAAATCGTGCCATTAGCCGCGTTCTTCGATAACTCACGGGATCGTGATGACGGACAGCGTACCCATCGACTCATGGCCATTGTGAAAAACGGCTCGGTACTGGCCCACCACGATGACATGCCGGCGTGGTGGCCGATGGTTATTCCCTAACCCGCAGGGGATTTTGGCTCGCGTGCAGCCGCCCGACGTTTCGCTTGACAGCGGCGCAACCGAGGGACCGGCGGGCGTCAGCAGTGCCAACCAGGCGGAGCCAAAGCGGCCGCTGTGGAGCGAAATCATGTCGTTCGGAGGATCGAACTGAAAGGCGGGAACGGGGCGGCTACGGACGGTCGCTAGGAGGAGGGGGGCAGCAGTCGCCCATCCGCCGAGGAACTTCCGAGTCCGGCCATCAACAGGCATCCACCTGTCGCGTCACGCGGACGTTCAGACGTCGGCTCTTCCCAGAATGCAGACCTTCGCGCAATCGCCATCCGGCGCGTCACGTCGGTCGGCGACTCGATCAAACGCTGATTATGACCGCTTGGTCTCGGTCGGTCGTGAAGACCGAAAGGTACTTGCTTAGGGGAGCATCAGGACAATGCTGCAAGCAAGCGTGCGACCTCATCGGCAAGCGTACCGTCTGCGCTTTTCTGAACAACCAGACTGAACTCCACATCAGGCATCTTCGGCAGACGGCACGCGGCATTGACGGGCACCACGTCGGGCGGTGCTGCCGAAGCATTCAGGCAGGAGACGCCCAATCCTGCCGACAACGCGGATTGCAACCCCGCAACGCCCGACGCCGAATGCGCGATGAAATAGTCCACGCCTGCTTGGTCGAGCCTTGCAAGCATGTATCGCTGCAACGAGCAGGTATCCGGCAATGCCACGAGCGGGAGGGATTGCCCGGTCGGCCGCGCGAATGACGGGGCTGCGATCCACACAAGCGGCTCACGACGGAACACGACGCTTGAAAATCCCACCGCGTTCGCGTTCTGCCAACGCAATTCCGGGTCCATGACACGCATGGATAGCCCGAGATCAAAATCGCCTGTGCCTGAGCCTGCATCCCGCTCGATCAGCGCGCTCTTGCGGATCGAGACATGCAATCGCAACGAGGGGTACTGATCGCCCAACCGCTTTAACACCGCGGCAATGTCGGCCGGCCGGAAGTAGTCGGTAATCGCGAGACGCAAGTCCCCCGCGAGCGATAGACCCTGCATGTCCCGATAGGCGCGGTCATTCAGGTCCAGCAGCCTGCGCGCGTGTTCCAACAGGCGCGCGCCGGCTGGTGTAAGCGATGCGCCTTTCTTGCCGCGCACGAACAGCGCGAGGCCGCACGACTCCTCGAGCTTGCGGATCTGTTCGCTGACCGCCGACTGTGAACGATACAGTCGAGCCGCAGCCGCCGAGAGGCTGCCAGCATCGGCAACTGCGGCGAGCGTATTGAGCAGTTCAAGGTCAAAGCGGCGCACGCGTTTATCCATCTGATTTCCCGATGGATAATATCGTAACTTCCCGCTTTCCCGATGGGAAGTCGGATGCCAAGATCGCGACACGAACATCGAAAAAAAGGAGGCCTCCACGATGGACCAGGTTGATCAGCGTAACGCCACCGTGACGGTCCAACAGACGCCAGTTCCATCCGCTCGACAACTTTCATGGAAGGAAACCACCGATGCTCGCAATGCAATATAGCTTCACGCTGCCCGCCGACTACGACATGTCGATCATCGAACGCCGGATCTTTCAGTTATGCGATCGCGCTCCCGCCGTAGCGATAGGCATCTTTTCGTCCGTACGGTCAAACACCTTTTCCGGCTCGTTCGCCTCCTCCGCCGTCTCGTTATTCAAGACCCTGCGCATTCTGGGTTGGTCTAGTTCGTTGGTCCACCTGGCGACCACCAATGTAGCCACAGCATTGCCGATGAAATTCGTCAACGCGCGCGCTTCGGACATGAAGCGGTCGACGCCAAGAATAAGCGCGAGCCCTGCAACAGGCACATGCCCGACCGCAGACAGGGTTGCCGCGAGCACGATGAACCCGCTGCCCGTAACACCGGCAGCGCCTTTCGAGGTCAGCAGCAACACGGCAAGCAACGTAAGCTGATGCGTGAGGTCCAGCGGCGTGTTGGTCGCTTGGGCGATAAAGATGGCAGCCAGCGTGAGGTAGATCGACGTGCCATCGAGGTTAAAGGAATATCCGGTAGGAATGACTAGTCCAACCACTGATTTCTTCGCGCCAAGATTCTCCAGCTTCACCATCACGCGAGGCAGCGCTGCTTCCGATGAAGACGTTCCAAGCACGATAAACAGTTCCTCCTTGAGGTACTTGATCAACTTCAACACGCTGAAACCATGGAACCAAGCAATCAGTCCTAGCACTACGAGTATGAAGAAAAGGCAGGTCGCATAGAACGTGAGCATCAGCTTCCCAAGGGACAGTATGCTGCCGATGCCATATTTGCCGATGGTAAAGGCCATCGCGCCAAACGCGCCGATCGGCGCCACTTTCATGATGATGCCGACAATGCGGAAGAACACGTGGGAGATCTTCTCCACAAAGTCGAATATCAGCGTACCTCTGCCGCCGAACGAGTGCAGAGCGAAGCCGAACATGAGCGCAAACAACAGAACCTGAAGTATCTCGCCCTTGGCGAACGCGTCGACCACGGTCGAGGGGATAATGTTCATCAGGAATTCAGTGGTGCTCTCCAATTTGCGCCCGCTGGTGACCGTAGCCACTGCCTTCGCGTCCAGCGTCTTCGGGTCCACGTTCATGCCGGCACCGGGCTGCACCACATTGACAATCAGCAATCCGATTATCAAGGCGAGACCGCTGACGATTTCAAAATAGAGCAACGCTAGCCCGCCGGTCTTCCCCACTTTCTTCATGTCTTCCATGCCAGCGATGCCGACGACCACTGTGCAGAAGATGATGGGAGCAATGATCATCTTGATCAGTTTGATGAAGGCGTCGCCGAGCGGCTTCATCGCCTCGCCAGTGTGCGGGGCGAAATATCCCAGCAAAATACCGGCGATGATCGCGACGATCACCTGAAAATAAAGTGATTTGTAAAGCTGTTTGTGCGCAACCATTTGAGCCCCCAAACAGTCACTTCAGCCGTCATTCAGAGCATCGTCCGGCACACCCGCATGACCCGTGTGACGGTGGGCACTCCGGCATCCAGGCACCAAACGGTGGACTGCAATCCTGATACCGGTGCATCTAGCGCAGGTCGCGAGAACGGCTGACTTACCCGGCACCCTGTGAACGACTCCTTACTAAATCATTACGAAGGCTATGCTTCGTACGGGGCCGCGACAACCGGACAAACCCGAGCAGCAGGCTGATAACGAAAGCTGTCGCGGTGCTGGCGCCGCGTTTGATCCCCAAGGTGAGTACAAACCTGCGCATTAGCGATCCACTTGAACGGGCCGGATGTGATGGGCGGCTTCCGAAGTGCAGTCGGTCGCCATCCTCGGCTACTACTGACCCGATATGACGAACCGGGAATGATCGCTGCACCCTAGAACCGGACGGTTATGGAAGGCTTGGTCCGGCGTCCGCAACGGGTCGTTCAGCGACACACGAAGAAGCAGATTCTGGTTCCGGCCGAACGCGGTGCAACGTCGTGGTGTGGACGCTAGTTCGGCTTGCCCGTGCGTCAAACCCTCATTGGCTTGACGCCCCCGACATTGAATCGGCTTAATCGGACAAGACCATCCAGTTTTCCGGATGCCACTTGAGTTGAATTCCGGAAGCCTGGAATGCCACCTCGCGGCGCATCAACTATCTCCTTTTAAATCAAGCATCTACAAGCCGCAATCAAATGGCGCGGAGCTTGCACTTGACCAGCCCGCGAGCGGTTCGCTGTCCGCTCGAATCACTACTCAAAAATCAAGGAGACATGCCATGCCCCGTCCTAAGACACCCCTCTATCGCATCCTTTACGTTCAGGTGATCGCGGCGATTGTTGCCGGCGTTGTGCTAGGCCACTATGCAAAAGACCTGGCGATCGACATGAAGCCGTTGGGCGACGCGTTCATTGCGCTCGTGAAGATGGTGATCGGCCCGATCATTTTCTGTACCGTCGTAAGCGGCATCGCGGGCATGGAAAACATGAAGAAGGTGGGGCGCGTCGGCGGCAAGGCGTTGCTCTACTTCGAAATCGTTTCGACCTTCGCACTCGCACTCGGCCTTATCGCGACACACGTGCTCAAGCCGGGCGCCGGCTTCAACGTGGACGTCGCGACGCTCGACAGCAAGGCCGTCGCCTCGTATGCGGCGAAGGCACACGGTGAGAGCGTCGTCGATTTCCTCATGCACCTGATTCCGAAGACATTCGTCGACGCCTTCGCCCAAGGCGAGATATTGCAGATCCTGGTGATCGCGCTTCTGTTCGGCAGCGTGCTGGCCACGATCGGCGAGCGCGGCAAGCCCGTGACAACCTTCATTGAAAGTCTCTCGCATGTGCTTTTCGGAATCGTGCGCATTGTTACGAAGCTCGCACCCATCGGCGCCTTCGGTGCGATGGCGTTCACGATCGGCAAGTACGGTGTCGGCTCGCTTCTGCCGCTGCTCAAGCTGATCGGCACGTTCTATCTCACGTCGATTGTTTTCGTGGTTGTCGTACTTGGCACCATCGCCCGCATCGTCGGCTTCAACATATTGCGCTTCATCGCCTACATCAAGGAAGAGATGCTGATCGTGCTCGGCACGAGCTCTTCCGAGGCCGCGCTGCCGCAACTTATGGAGAAGCTCGAGAAGCTCGGTTGCTCGCGTTCCGTCGTAGGTCTCGTCGTGCCGACCGGCTACTCGTTCAACCTGGATGGCACGAACATCTACATGACGATGGCCGTGCTGTTCATCGCGCAAGCGACGAACACGGACCTGACGCTCACTCAGCAACTGACGCTCATCGCCGTTGCGATGCTCACGTCGAAGGGCGCAAGCGGTGTGACCGGTGCGGGTTTCATCACGCTCGCCGCCACGCTCGCCGTCGTGCCGACGATTCCGCTCGCGGGGATGGTGCTGATACTCGGCATCGATCGCTTCATGAGCGAGTGCCGAGCACTGACCAACATCGTTGGCAACGGCGTTGCTACCGTTGTGGTGTCGGCGTGGGAGAAGGAGCTTGACCGGGCAAAGCTCGCTCGCGCGCTGCGCGGCGAGGCCGGCGTTGCCCAAGCCGAGACCGCCGGCGCTTGAGTGACACGCCTTGCTCCCGCGACGCGTGCGCTGAGTCACCCCGAGCGCAATGAGGTGAGTGCCGAGCGGGACGGGCGAGGGCAGGCAAACGCGCAGGCGCCGCCGTCGCGCTATGCCACAATGGATGCCTACCTTCGCCTGGAAATCGCCACCGTGAAGCGCCGCTTCATCGTTGCCTTCGTGCTCGCCGTCGCGCTTGCGGCCGTTTGCACGCTCACATGGCGTATTGCCTGGGAGCACGGCATCGACGCGCTGCAGCAGCAAGCCGCCGTGCGGGCCGACCGCACGGCCAGCGCGTTAAAGGACACCCTCGATCGCTATGAGGCGCTCGGCTACGTGTTGGCGAGCCATCCGTTCGTCGAGGACGCGATCGAGCACCCTACGCCCGATAACGTGGCGCGCGCCAATCGTTATGTGGAAGACGCCAACCGTCACGCGCAGGCCAACGTCACGTATGTGATCCGGGCGGACGGCCAATGCGTAGCTGCGAGCAATTGGGACCATGACGACAGCTTCGTTGGCACCAACTATCTCTTCAGGCCGTATTTCATCGATGCGATGAAAGGCCACGTCGGTCGTTTCTTCGGCATTGGCACCGTCTCTCACGTGCCGGGTTATTTTCTCTCGCAGCCGGTTTACCGTGACGGGCGCATCGCTGGCGTGGCTGTCATGAAGGTCAACCTGGAATGGTTTCAGGGCACCGATGCCGGGGAACCGCTTTTGGTGGCCGATGACCACGGCGTCATTTTTCTGTCCTCGGTGCCGGCATGGAAATATCGCGCCCTGGCGCCGCTGCCAGCCTCGGTCACCGCGACCATCGAGAGCGCGCGTCAGTACGCGCATGAACCCGTGAGTGCGCTGCCGATCGCCACCGTGCGGCTAGCCGCCGATGCAAAGATCGTCCACATCGGCGACGAACGTTTCGGCCCACATTTTCTGGTGACGCAGCGCAAGCTGCACACGCCGGACTGGCAGCTCATTACGCTGTCGCCCATCGACTCCGTTGCGGCGGACGCGCGCAATGCAGCGGCGGCTGTCGGCTTCGGCTTCGTGTCGCTGTGCCTTCTGGCGATCTATTGGCATACGCGGCGAGCGCGCCTCTTGGAGATGATGAGAAGCCGCACCTTGTTGCAGGCCGCCTATGCCGAGCTGAACGAACGCGTGGCTGAGCGGACTGCCGATCTGTCGGCGGCCAATGCACAACTTCAAACGGAAGTCGGCGAGCGCAGGCGCGCGGAGAGTGAGCTGCGCGCGGCACACGACGAGCTCCTGCAGACAAGCAAGCTGGCCGCGCTCGGTCAGATGGCGGCCGGTATTACGCATGAACTGAACCAGCCGCTCGCCGCGCTGCGGGCGTTTTCAGACAATACCCGTGTGCTGCTGGAGCGGGGCAATCAAACCGCGGCGTACGAGAACCTCGAAGCGATTTCGGCGCTGACCGAGCGCATGGGCAAAATCACGAACCAGCTGAAACTGTTCGTCGGGCGTGCGCAGCCGCGTACGGCAAAAGCGTTTGTGGCGCGCGCGGTCCGCAATTCGCTCAATGTGTTGCAGCGGCGGGTTCAGGCGGTGACGTTGGGCGTCACGATACGGGTGGCGGCCGAGGATGAGACCGATGCCGAGCGCGAGCCGCTCGACGTCAGCGCCGATTATCCGGAGCTCGTTGGCTATTGCGATGATTTGCGTCTGGAGCAGGCGCTCATCAATTTGATCGCCAACGCGCTCGATGCAGTGGTGGGCGTCCCCGACCCACGAATCGCAATCGATATCGACGCTTCGTTGACGACGGTCGCGATCGTGGTGAGCGACAATGGGCCAGGCATCGCGGCCGATGTTCTGCCGCGGCTTTTCGAACCGTTTTTTACGACAAAAGCCGTGGGCCACGGGCTGGGTCTGGGGCTTGCCATCGTCTCATCGATTGCGCGCGACTGCGGCGGTTCGCTCGTCGCCCGCAATGGCCCTGAAGGCGGTGCCGCGTTTGTTTTGACGTTGAGGCGTGCCGCGACGAGCGCGCACACGGAGACGTCGTCGCGCTAAATCGGAGCGGCCACGCTCTACTTTCAATGTTTTCTGTTTACACGGTTTGCACGTTTCGCACGAAAGCCGTCATGGCAGCCCAACCAATGATGATCGAAAGCCTTCCAGTGATTTTCATCGAGGACGATGAGCTCGTCCGGCGCGCTAGTGTCCAAAGCTTGCAGCTCGCGGGCTTCGAGGTGATCGGATATTCATCCGTCGAAGCAGCCAAGCCCGCGCTGGATGAAACGGGGGCGCCGCCTGGCGTCATTGTCAGCGATATCCGGTTGCCCGGCGCGAGCGGGCTCGAGCTGCTCGAGCATTGCCGCGAGCACGCGCTCGATGTGCCCGTCATTCTTGTGACGGGGCACGGCGATATCTCGATGGCGGTGCAGGCGATGCGCGACGGGGCCTACGACTTCGTCGAGAAGCCGTTCGCCTCCGAGCGCCTCATCGAGACGGTGCGACGCGCACTTGAACGGCGGCGCCTCGCCCTCGAAAACGTCGCGCTGCGCAAAGCGCTTGCCGAACGCGACGCCTTGGTGCCCAACTTGATCGGCCGCAGCGCGGCCATGGAGCAAGTGCGAAGGCTCATCGCCAAAGTGGCGCCGACTGACGCCGCGGTGTTGATCAACGGCGATACGGGTGCCGGCAAGGAACTGGTCGCGCGCAGCCTGCACGAGCTTTCTGCGCGCCGCGCAAAGCCGTTCGTTGCGGTCAATTGCGGCGCCCTGCCGGAGGCGATGTTCGAATCGGAGATGTTCGGCTACGAGCCCGGCGCCTTTACGGGGGCAGCGAAGCGCCGCATCGGCAAGCTCGAGTACGCGTCGGGCGGCACGATTTTTCTCGACGAAATCGAAAGCATGCCGCTCGCACTTCAGGTGAAGCTGCTGCGCGTGCTGCAAGACGGTGTGCTCGAGCGGCTGGGCTCGAACCAGCCGGTTCGGGTCAGCTGCCGGGTGGTCGCCGCGGCGAAAGGCGACATGGCTGATCATGTCGCGGCCGGCACGTTCCGGCGTGATCTCCTTTACCGGCTCAATGTCGTCACGATTGCCGTGCCGCCGCTCTCGGAGCGTCACGAGGACATCCTGCCGCTTTTCGAGCATTTTCTGCTCGAGGCCGCCGTGCGCTATGAGCGGCCGGCGCCGGTATTGACCGAGCGCCAGCGCATGGGGTTGATGGAGCGTGACTGGCCCGGCAATGTGCGCGAGTTGCGCAATGCGGCTGAGCGTTTCGTGCTTGGGGTGGCAGAGGCCGAGGCGATGACCGGTGATGACACCGGCACGGGTGAGGCGGTGTTGCTCTCGTTGAAGGAGCGTGTCGAGCAGTTCGAACGCGCAGTGATCGCCGACTCGCTGGAATCAACGGGTGGGTCTGTAGCCGCCGCGGCGGATCATCTCCAAATCGGCAAGGCGACGCTCTATGAAAAGATCAAACGATATGGTCTCGCCGAGCGCGGGGAGAACGGCAAGGATACTGGCTGACCGGCTTCCCGCGCGGGTTGGGGAAGGCTGCCGGCCGCAGCCAACCGCGGGTGCCGCCATCTGACTTACGGAGTCACGGAGTCACGGAGTCACGGAGTCACGGAGCCGCGGGCAGCGAGATGATCTGCTTGCTGGCGTTCCTGCAGCCGTGGATCGGGCGGTTGCGTGAATCAGGTTCCCAGTGCCTTTTGCAATAGCTGATCGAGCTCGGCAAATTGCGGCTCGCCGACATAGCGCTTAAGAATCGTGCCGTTCTTGTCGACGACGAACGTCGTGGGCGTCAACTGGACGTTGCCGAACTGCTTGGCGGCGCTGCCGTCGTCCATGGCGACTTTGAACGGCAGTTTACGTGTTTGCGCATAGTTCGCGACATACATCGGCGCGTCGTAGTTCATTGCGACGGCGACGAACTCTAGCCCGCGGTCCTTGAACCGGTTGTAGGTATCGACCATCTGCGGCATTTCCTGCATGCAGGTGGAACAGCTCGTTGCCCAGAAGTTGACGAGATAGACCTTGCCCTTGAGATCGGCCGTCGAAACTTTCTGGCCGGAAAGGAGCGTAAACGTCGCATCAGGCACCCGCTGCGAAGTGCCGAAAGTGAAATACCCGGCAATGGCGATCGCGGCTGCGACAAGCGCCAGAGCGATGTACCGGAGCGGGCTGCCGCTGCGTGCAGGAGAGACGGGGGCGGGTGTCTGGCTCATTTGGGGCGACCTCGGAAGCGCGGGTGCGCGGCGGTGCGCGTTGCTGGGAAAAGGCGACGCAATTTTAGCGCCAAACGGGAACCGGCGCGGGGCGCATGCGCAATGTCAACGTCAATGCGGAAGTCCGAGATGCTCGAGTCGCCGCGCTTTGTGGCTAGCCGGTCGGGATTGCGGCGTTGCCGAGCTGTGCGGGCAGCTGTGTGGGCTCTTGGCGTCGCGTTGTTCAGGCATCCTGCGCTTTGCGAAAAGCAGATAATCACAATTGCACCGGCGGGAAATGCGCGAGACGCTCACGCCGTCGATAGCATCTCTCTCGATTCGTTCTCCCATGTTCAAATCGCGTTTTTACGACCGAATGGCGATTCAATCGTCCTCGTCCTGGTCTTCGTCGCAAATGCGTCGAGCATGGCGAGAGCGGCGAGCGGGCGCCAGTCGGCTGCTACGTGCAGCCGCGAGCCTTGTGCTGATCGGCGTCGTCCTCGCGGGCTGCTCCCCGACGTACAACTGGCGCATCGTCACTGACGAGTCGGACGGCTATGCGATTGACTTGCCTGCGAAGCCGACACTCGACGAACGCCCAATCGACCTCGCGGGCGCCTCGATGCCGATGCATATGCGTGCGGCGCACGTGGCGGGAGCCGTGTTCGCTGTTGGGACGATCGTTTTGCCGAGCGACGATCCGCAACTGCAACGCGCGGTGCTCGACGACCTGCGTACGGGGCTTGCACGCAACCTTGGCGCGGCCGCAGACGCACGCCCCGTGCAAGTGCCACTGACAGAAGGCGGAGAAGTACCTGGGCTCGAGATCGTGGTGAGCGGCGCGGTGGGCGCCGAGCGTGCGCACAAGGTGCTCCATGCCTGGATCGCCGCACGCGGAAGGCGCGTCTATCAGGTCGTCATCGCGGCTGATAAGGCGCCGCCGCGTGAGCAATCGGATCAGTTCTTCGAATCGTTCAAACTGTATTAAAGAAAGAGCGAGGCGACCGCGGGGCCGGGCAGCGATCCAATTCACAATTCATCTAATGAAAGTCGATTGACAGAACAGCGTCTTAAATAACGGATCCCGTTGACCTTTTTCTGTCTATCCACAGTTGTTGTGGACAACTTTGTTGAAAACGTTGGGGATAGCAGTAGATGCTGGCGCGCGCGAGGTCTTACGATCAAACATCGTTGCTGCCCCGATTCAAAAAAAATGATTTAAATCAACCAAATATACGTTCCTTCTAACGCAATGTCTTTAAACGGGTAATTGACGGGGATCGGTGTCGGCTTGTGCATAAGTCTTCACGGCGCTTTTTTGGTCAGGACGCAGCGAACGCTCTGCGGTATTGGATCGCCTCGGCGATATGGTTGGCATCGGGCTTTTCGCTGCCGGCGAGGTCGGCAATCGTCCGCGCCACTTTGAGGACGCGATAGTAAGCGCGAGCGGACCAGCCGAAGCGCTCGCTCGCTTCGCGCAACAGCAATTCGCCGGACGCATCGGGGCGGGCTGTTTCATCCACCTCACGGCCGCTCAGTTCGCGGTTCATTTTGCCCAGCCGCGCCAGCTGCCGATCCCGAGCTGTGGCGACGCGCTCGGCGATGGACTCGCTCGACTCGCCGGGCTCGCTCGCGCGTGCCGACAACTCCGCGGGCGTCAGCGCCGGCAGTTCGATTTGAATGTCGATGCGATCGAGCAGTGGGCCCGAAAGCTTACGCAGGTAACGTGCGGCGACTTCCGGCGTGCAGCGGCATCGGCCCGTGGGATCGCCGCGCCAACCGCACGGGCACGGGTTCATTGCCGCGATCAGCTGACACGCTGCGGGAAAGTCTGCCTGCAGTGCCGCGCGCGAGATGGTGATACGGCCCGCTTCCAGCGGCTCGCGCAGCGTTTCGAGCACATGGCGGTCGAACTCGGGCAGTTCATCCAAAAACAGGACGCCGAGATGCGCGAGCGTAATCTCGCCCGGCTGCGGCGGGTTGCGTCCCCCGACGAGCGCCGCGGCGCTCGACGAATGATGCGGTGCGCGAAAGGGCCGCCGCCGCCACTGCGCCGGCGAAAAGCCGAGCACGCTTGCCGACAGCAACGCGGCGGACGTCAACGCCTCCTCATCGGTCATCGGAGGCAGCAGGCTCGGCAGCCGCGCGGCCAGCATCGACTTGCCGGCGCCGGGCGGGCCAACCATGAGCATATGGTGGCCACCCGCCGCCGCCACTTCGAGCGCCCGCCGCGCACCGGGCTGGCCGATGACGTCGGCCATGTCGGGCGGGGCAGCTCCGGCGGCTCGCTCGATCGTTGGCACCGCGAGCGGCTCGAGCCGCCCGTCGACGGCACCCGCCAGATGCGCGCAGAGCGACGGAAGGTCGGCCGCCCCGAAGACATCCACGCCCGGCACCAGGGCCGCTTCATGCGCGCTTTCAAGTGGCAGATAGAGTTCGGGCAAGCGCTCAGGCTCACGGCTCGTGCTAATGCCGCACTCCCCGCTGGCACCAAAGGCTTGCTCGCGGCCATGACGGCGAGCCGTACCGCAAGCCATCGCGAATGCCCCGCGCATGGGCCGCAGTGCTCCGGTGAGCGATAGCTCTCCTGCGAACTCGCGTTCGCTTAGCGATGCGGCGGGAATCTGGCCGCTTGCGGCAAGGATGCCGAGTGCAATCGGCAAGTCGAATCGTCCCGATTCTTTCGGGAGATCGGCGGGCGCGAGGTTGACGGTGATGCGGCGTACCGGGAAGTCGAAGCTACAGTTCTGGAGCGCGGCCCGGACGCGCTCGCGGCTTTCCCGTACCTCTAGATCAGGCAGACCGACGATCGAAAACGACGGCAGCCCATTGGCAAGATGAACTTCGACGGTAACTTCAGGCGCGCGGCCAGCAGCCGGCGCGCGCGAGCGCACCACGGCAAGCGACATTGCTTCTCCCGGAGGCGGGCGGCGACGGAAACTACAAGCCGCCCTTTGCGATGACGAAGGCCGTTATCGGCCGGGTTCTAGAACAAGGCTCGCTTGCCGAGCGCTGATTCGATTCGCGAGACGCTGTTTAAGCGGGACTCACGATTCCTGTGCTTGAGCGAGCTTCTGCTCGAGTTCGGCGACGCGCCGCTCCAGCTCTTCGAGCCGGGTACGGGTTCTCAGCAGGACTTGAGTTTGCGTGTCGAACTCCTCACGCGTGACGAGATCGAGCTTCGAGAAACCCTGCGAGAGCATGGCCTTCACGTTGCGTTCGACGTCTTTCGCAGGCGAGTGCTTGAGCAGCTCGCTCATGCGCGCCTGAAAGTCCTGAAAGAAATCGTTCGGTTGCCTCATGATGGTTCCCCTTACGCGCACAAAATCGGTGCGCAAAATCTAAAAAACGCGGCCACAACGCACGAATGATCATTTTTGGTGCGTTGACGCGCCGCTTTGCGGCGGCATGAACGCGCTTGGTGCGCGGTGTTGCCGTCCTTCGTGCGAACACTCTAGCAATGATCGCCAGCCCGCGCCAGCGCAAGCGGCCCATGTTGGCCGTCCGGCCGATGCGCCAGAGCGCGTCGCTTACCCGCAGGGCCTGGATGGAAATGAAAGTGATGGCATAGTAATTGCTTTGAAAGATCAACACCAGCCGGCGCGCGGTTTTGGCGGGCGTACGGCGTCGCCGCACAGCATTTCGGCGACAGGCAACGAGGCTCACGCAACGAAAAAGAGGATTTCATGAAACTCATTACCGCAATCATCAAGCCGTTCAAGCTCGATGAGGCGCGCGAAGCGTTGTCGGCGATCGGCGTCTCGGGCATCACAGTCACGGAGGTCAAGGGGTTCGGGCGTCAGAAGGGGCACACCGAGCTCTATCGTGGAGCCGAGTATGTCGTCGACTTTTTGCCGAAGGTCAAGATCGAAGCCGCGGTGTCAGACGACATCGTCGAACAGGCGATCGAGGCGATCGAGCGTGCGGCCCGCACGGGCAAGATCGGGGACGGCAAGATTTTCGTGACGCCGATCGAGCAGGTGATTCGGATTCGTACTGGGGAAACGGGCGCAGACGCCCTGTAAATCAAAAGTTAGCGATAAGAGGAAAACAAAGATGCGCAAATTTCTGATGTCCTTCGCGATGGCCGCCTCGCTGCTCGCGGGCGGCGTCGGTGCGGCCTTGGCCGACGATGCGTCGAGCGCCGCGGCCGCTTCGGCGCCGGCTGCGACGGCGTCCGCGCCTAGCGCCGATGCGGCGAGTGCGCCTGCGGCGTCGGCCCCCGCGCCTGCGGCAGCCGCTCCTGCATCCGATGCAACTGCCGCCGCGCCGGCCGCCCCGACGGCTCCGTTCTCCGTCGATTCCTCGAAGATCAACTCGGGCGATACCGCCTGGATGCTGACCTCGACGGCGCTCGTCCTCTTCATGACGATTCCGGGCCTCGCACTCTTCTACGGCGGCATGGTGCGCAAGAAGAACGTGCTTGCCACGGTCATGCAGAGCTTTGCGATTACCTGCGTCGTGACGGTGCTCTGGACGGTCGTCGGCTACAGCCTCGCCTTCACGCCCGGCAATGCGTTCATCGGCGGCTTCTCGCGCGTGCTGCTCGCGGGCATGGCCTACATCAAGGGTGACAAAGCCACGACGCTGACCGTGAGCCATCTCGCGCAGACGATCCCGGAAACGGTCTACTTCGTCTACCAGATGACGTTTGCGATCATCACGCCGGCGCTTATCACGGGCGCATTTGCTGACCGCATGAAGTTCTCGGCGATGCTCGTGTTCATGACGTTGTGGTCGGTGATCGTCTATTCGCCGATTGCCCACATGGTCTGGGAACCGACGGGCTGGCTGGCTGCAGCAGGCATCCTCGACTTCGCGGGCGGCACCGTCGTTCACATCAACGCTGGTATCGCAGGCCTCGTGTGTGCACTGGTGCTCGGCAAGCGCGTCGGCTATGGCCGCGAAGCGATGGCTCCGCACAATCTGGTGCTGACGCTGATGGGCGCGGCCATGCTGTGGGTGGGTTGGTTCGGTTTCAACGCCGGTTCCGCCGTAGCGGCCGACGGCCGTGCTGGCTTCGCTATGCTGACGACGCAAGTCGCCACGGCATGCGCGGCGCTCGCCTGGATGTTCGCTGAGTGGATCGCAAAGGGCAAGCCGTCCGCACTGGGCATCGCGTCCGGCGCTGTTGCGGGTCTTGTTGCGATCACGCCGGCTTCGGGCTTCGTCGGTGTCGGCGGTTCGATCGTCATCGGTGTTGCTGCCGGCGTGATCTGCTTCTGGTCGGCCACGTGGCTCAAGACCAAGCTGGGCTATGACGATTCGCTCGATTGCTTTGGCGTGCATGGCGTCGGCGGTATCGTCGGCGCAATCCTGACGGGCGTTTTCGCAGTCAAGGACATTGGCGGCGCCGACGGCAGCGTAATCCTGCAGTTGAAGGGCGTACTGACGACGGTCATCTACAGCGGCGTGGTCAGCTTTATTCTGCTGAAGATCATCGATATGGTTATGGGCCTGCGTGTGGCTGAAGAAGAGGAACGCGAAGGTCTCGACGTCGTGCTGCATGGCGAGCACGTCGAATAAAGGAGCAAGTCTTCTCCGGAACCGCTAGCATAGAGCACAGCGATTTGCCCGCCGCAAGGCGGGCTTTTTTTATGTGCGCCCCTGTTGTAATGCGCATTACACGCCGAGCGGGGCACATAATAAAAACGATCCGCTAACAGACGGCTCGCTGCTGGTCCCCGCTTTGGCCGCCTGTCGATCTGATAAAAGTCGCCGTTCCCCCTTGCGAATTCGAACGAGCATCCCCAAATCGGCAGGGCGATGCCTCCGCATGTTCTACAATCTTTCTCTCTCCTGTCTGCGAGTGCTCAATGGTTCCGCACCTAGTTACGGCGTTAAACGGTCCTCTGCTCGATCTCGAGCGGAAGATCCTCGATGCCACGCCGGCGATCGAGCGCTGGTTTCGGCTCGAATGGCAGGAACATACGCCCCCTTTTTACTGCTCCGTCGACCTGCGCAACGCGGGCTTCAAGCTCGCGCCGATCGATGCGAACCTTTTTCCGGGCGCGTTCAACAACCTGCCCAATGAAGTGCTGCCGCTTGCCGTCCAGGCAGCGATGGCATCGATCGAAAAGATCTGCCCTGACGCGAAGAACCTGCTGATCATTCCCGAGCACGAGACACGCAACGCCTTCTATCTGGAAAACGTTGCAAGGCTCGCCACGATCATGCGCCAGGCGGGCCTGAACGTGCGCTTCGGCACGCTCGACGAAAACATCGCAGGTCCGGTCACGATCTCGCTCGCCGGCGGGCAGAAGATCGTTCTCGAACCGCTCGAGCGCACGCCGCGCCGGCTCGGTTTGAAAAACTTCGATCCGTGCTCGATCCTGCTCAACAACGACCTCTCGGCCGGCTTGCCCGCTGTGCTCGAGAATCTGCATGAGCAGTACGTGCTGCCGCCGCTGCACGCCGGCTGGGCCGTGCGACGCAAGTCGACGCATTTCGCCTGTTATGACGACATCGCAAAAAAGTTTGCGAAGCTGGTCGAGATCGATCCGTGGATGGTGAATCCCTACTTCGCGCACGTCTCGGGTGTCGATTTCGAGGCGCGCACGGGTGAGGAGGCGCTTGCCGATGCGATCGATGCCGTCATCAAGAAGATCGCGCGCAAGTACCGCGAGTACGGCATCAGTGAAAAGCCCTACGTGGTCATCAAGTCGGACGCCGGCACGGACGGTCGTGGCGTCATGACGGTGCACGACGCCGCTGAAGTGGCGAGTCTCACGAAAGGCGAGCGCGCACGCATGTCGGCGACCAAAGGCGGCTTGCAAGTTCACGACGTCATCGTGCAGGAGGGCGTCTACACGTTCGAGCGCATCGGCGAGGAAGTGGCCGAACCCGTCGTCTACATGATCGACCGCTATGTCGTCGGCGGCTTTTACCGCGTGCACGGCGGCCGGGACCGCGATCAGAACCTGAACGCGCCGGGGATGCACTTCGTGCCGCTCGGCTTCGAACATACGGCGCTGCCCGACGCGCATGCCAAACCGGGTGCCGCGCCGCCGAACCGGTTCTATATGTACGGCGTCGTCGCGCGGCTCGCTTTGCTGGCCGCTTCGGTCGAGCTCGAAAAGACAGACCCAGAGGCCATCCAGGTTTGAACATCGTCGCAGCGTTCGCGCTTCTCGTCGCACGAGAGCGCGAAGCGGACCGGACGCACGTGCCGCGCCGGTTCCGAAGCGGCATTTTACGTACGACATCAGCCCGCTTCGGGGCACCAGGAAATACATGGAAATCCTTTTTATTGCCGATCCGCTTGCGAACTTCAAGATTTACAAAGACTCGACCTACGCAATGATGGCTGAGGCGGCGCGGCGAGGGCACGCGATCTTCGCTTGCGAGCCGAATCATCTCGCATGGACTTCGGGCGATGTCGAAGCCACCGTGCGCCGTGTGACGCTCACGGGCGATGTGGACGATCTCCACCGCCACCCCTGGCACGAGGACGGCCCGCTCGAGCAGCGTTCGCTCAAAAGTTTCGGTGCGGTGCTCATGCGCAAGGATCCGCCGTTCGACATGGAGTATGTCACCTCCACTTGGCTGCTCGAACTGGCACAACGCGCCGGTGCGCGCGTCTTCAACAAGCCCCAAACGATTCGCGATCACTCGGAAAAACTCGCGATCGGCGAGTTCCCTCAATTCGTCACCCCGACGCTCGTGACCCGGGACGCCGCGCGCCTGCGTGCATTCCATGCCGAGCATGGCGACATCATCGTCAAGCCGCTCGACGGCATGGGCGGCATGGGTGTTTTTCGTGTGAAGCATGACGGCATGAATCTCGGGGCGATCATTGAGGTGCTGAGCCACGACGGGGCTCGCTCGGTCATGGCCCAAAAGTACATTCCCGAGATTTCCGCCGGAGACAAACGCATCCTGCTGATCGGCGGCGAGCCTGTGCCCTACGCGCTGGCGCGCATCCCGCAGGGCAACGAGGTGCGCGGCAACCTGGCGGCGGGCGGGCTTGGCGTCGCTCAGCCGTTGACGGCGCGCGATCGGGAGATCGCCGAAACGCTCGCGCCGGTGCTTGCCTCACGTGGGTTGCTGCTCGTCGGGCTCGACGTGATTGGCGACTGGCTCACCGAAGTCAACGTCACCAGCCCGACCTGCTTCCGCGAAATCATGGATCAGACAGGTTTCGATGTGGCCGCGATGATGATCGACGCGCTGGAGCGGGCCGCGGCGTAACCGTCCTGAACAAGGCGGTCGTCGAGAGGCGAGCGCCGCTGCTGGGCGGCCAATTCGGGCTAAGCACTGAAAAATGAGTCCGGGCACGCAAACCCGGACCAGAGTGCTTGAAATCGCGCGAAAATTGCCCTGCTACAATGAGAAACTTGCGGAAGTGCCCGGTTTGCGTTGGCGACGGCTGAACCCGTCACCGGCATCGTTGGGACGGGGCAAGCCGTGACCTGCCTGGTGCGCTCAGCGGCTTAGGGCGTGCGCGAATGCGCCGCACCACGCGAGAGCGCGGCTGGCAGGTGAGTCAGCTCGGGGCCGAGCGGGGCTGCGCGAGGCGAAACATGCCGAAGCAGTCGCCCGGCGAGGGGCGCATGACGCTCGTTTTTGGTTGCAAGGCAGATATGGCAGGCATCTTGATCATCGCGCACGCGCCGCTCGCGACGGCGCTCAGAGAGTGCGTCGCACATATCTATGGCGGGCTACCGGCACGCATCGGCGGGATCGATATTCTCCCCGATTGCGACCCGGTGAAGCTGTTCGAGCACGCGCAAAGGGAGGTCGCCCGATTGCGCGAGGACAACGGCGCGCTCGTGCTGACCGACATGTACGGCGCAACGCCCGCGAACATTGCGTGCCGGCTCTCCACGCTGCCGGATGTGCGCGTGCTGGCGGGCGTCAATTTGCCGATGCTTGTGCGCTCAGTCTGCTATCGCGCCCTACCGCTCGATCAGGTCGTTGAAAAGGCGTTGGCGGGTGCAGCCAGCGGGGTGCAAGCAATCGACCCGCACATGGCGCCAAGCGTGGCGGCAACGCCTTCTCCGTGCCTGCCCGCCACTGCAACGGGCTGCGCGGATAGTGGAACACAGGCAACGCAGTCAGCTACACGCGCGGCCGGCACGGTGCACACGGGCGAGAGCTCAAATCGCCGCTGACAGCAGCATCCGTTTCGCTTTCTTTTTCGCCCATCGGGACATTCCATCGGGACATTAGATGCTTCAACAAGACACCACGATCGTGAACAAACTGGGGTTGCATGCTCGCGCGTCCGCTAAGCTGACGCAATTAGCTGCGAATTACGAGTCCGAAATATGGATGACGCGCAATGGACGTCGCATCAATGCGAAAAGCATCATGGGGGTGATGATGCTTGCGGCTGGCATCGGCAGTACCGTGATGCTCGAGACGGAAGGGCCGGATGAAAAGGAAGCGATGGATGCGTTGTTGAAGCTGATCGCGGACAAATTCGGCGAAGGACAATGATGTGTCGGCGCGGCATAGGCCACGACAAACAACCGCAGAAAAAAGAAGCCGCGCCAGCCGCGGCTTTTTTATCGGCCGCTCTTTGCGCTAGCCTTTGGGAATCGGCTTCACGCAGCCGTCGTCACGCGTGGCCCGCACATCGGGAATGCTGCGCTGCATGCAGCCAGCCGCGAGCAACGGAATCTATAATTCCTGCTTAGGGTCAAATGACCAGTGCTGCAGCGGTGTTGGCGCCGTGGCATCAAAATCTCCAAGGAGGTCCGCGTGTCGTTCTCGCTGCATGGAATTCCAGTGTCAAGCGGCATCGCGATCGGGCGTGCTTACCTGATCGCGCCGGCTGCGCTCGATGTCGACCATTACCTGGTCGAGCTCGCCCAGATCGAATGCGAGATCGAACGTTTCCGTGCGGCGCTGAAAGCAGTGCAGAACGAGCTCGAGCGCCTAAACGAGGATCTTTCGGCGGATGCGCCGAGCGAAGTTGGCGCCTTCATCCACGTCCACACGATGATTCTGAACGACGCCATGCTCGTTCAGGAGACGATCGACTTGGTCCGTACGCGCCGCTTTAACGTCGAGTGGGCGCTGACCGAGCAACTCGAGCGGCTCTCGCGCCATTTCGACGACATCGAGGACGAGTATTTGCGCGAGCGCAAGGCAGACGTCCGGCAGGTGGTCGAGCGGATCTTGAAAGCGCTTGCCGGTGCGCCTTCGACTGCGGCACTGGTTGATGGTGCAAATGGAGAGTCGATCGAAGAGATGATCGTGGTTGCCCATGACATCTCGCCGGCCGATATGCTCCAGTTCAAGAATCAGACGTTCCAGGGGTTCGTCACCGATCTCGGCGGCCGCACCTCGCATACGGCTATCGTTGCGCGCAGCCTTGGCATTCCCGCCGCAGTGGGGATGCAGCATGCGAGTACGCTCATCCGTCAGGACGACCTCATCATCGTCGACGGAGATCAGGGCATCGTGATCGTCGACCCGGCGCCGATTGTCCTCGAAGAGTACACGTACCGGCAGACCGAAAAGGCACTTGAGCATAAGAAGCTGCAGCGACTTAAGTTCTCGCCGACGCAAACGTTATGCGCGACCAAGATTTCGCTGTGCGCGAACATCGAGTTGCCCGACGACGCACGCGCCGCCATCGAAGCGGGCGCAGTCGGCATCGGGCTCTTTCGCACCGAGTTCCTGTTCATGAACCACAGGGACAGGATGCCGGAGGAGGAAGAGCAGTTTGCGGCTTACCGCCATGCGGTCGAGTTGATGAGCGGCTTGCCCGTGACGATCCGCACGATCGACGTCGGCGCCGACAAGCCGCTCGACATGCATGGCGGCGGCGAAGGCTTCGAGACGGCGCAGAATCCGGCGCTTGGCTTGCGTGCGATTCGTTGGAGCCTGTCGGAGCCGCAGATGTTTCTGACGCAGCTGCGCGCGATTTTGCGGGCGTCGGCGTACGGCAAGGTCAAGATTCTGATTCCGATGCTCGCCCATGCGCAGGAGATCGACCAAACCCTTGCGCTGATCCGCGAGGCGAAGCGGCAGCTCGAGGATGCCGGCTTGTCGTACGATCCGAAAGTGCAAATCGGAGCGATGATCGAAATCCCGGCGGCCGCAATCGCTTTGCCGCTATTTTTGAAGCGCGTCGATTTCCTATCGATCGGTACCAACGATTTGACGCAGTACACGCTCGCGATCGACCGGGCCGACAACTCCGTCGCCCATTTGTATGATCCGCTTCATCCGGCCGTTCTGCATCTGATCGCTTTTACGCTGCGCGAGGCGAAGCGCGCGGGCGTGCCGGTATCGATCTGCGGCGAGATGGCGGGCGACCCGCAGCTCACCCGCCTTTTGCTTGGCATGGGCTTGACCGAGTTCTCGATGCATCCGAGCCAGTTGCTGGTCGTGAAGCAGGAAATTCTCCGGGCGGACTTGAAGCGGCTCGGGGAGCCCGCTGCCGATGTGCTCGCGGCGTTCGAGCCCGAGGAGCTTCAGGCCGCGCTGAGCCGGCTGGCGCAAGCTTAACGTGCTTTCTTTACGTTTTCTCGCGGCGCATACGCGGGCCGCGTCGTGTTTAGATGGATCGGGACGAATCAGGCTCGGGGGCGGCTGCCGCAAACGGGGCAGTCGGTCTGCCGGGCAATCTTCATTGTCGTCCAGTCCATACGCAGCGAGTCGAGCATCATCAACCGTCCCGTCAACGTTTCGCCCACGCCAGCCACGACGCGTAGGGCTTCGGCGGCCTGCATGACCCCGATTATGCCGACGGTTGGCGCAAAGACGCCCATCTGTGAGCAGGCGACTTCCTCGAACGGCTGATCTTCCGGGAATACGCAGGCGTAGCACGGCGAGGCGGCGTTACGAAAATCGAAGGTGCTGATCTGGCCGTCGAAACGCAAGGCGGCCCCTGACACAAGCGGCACGCCATGCGCGACACAAACACGGTTGATCGCGTGCCGCGTGGCGAAGTTGTCGGTACAGTCGAGAACGACGCTGGCGTTCGGCACGGTGGCATGGAGCCAAGCCTCGTCCACGCGCGTATCGACGGCCTCGACGATCACGTCGGGATTCAGCCGTCCGATGGCCTCGCGCCCCGACTCGACCTTTTTCCGGCCGACGGACGCTGTCATGTGCAGGATTTGCCGCTGGAGATTGGTGAGATCGACGGTATCCGCATCGACAAGCGTCAGCTTGCCGATGCCCGCCGCCGCCAGATAGACGGCGGCAGGGCAGCCAAGCCCGCCTGCGCCGATGATGATCGCGTGAGCGTCGAGGAACCGCTGCTGCGCCTCGATGCCGAGCTCGTCGACGAGGATATGGCGGGAGTAGCGAAGGAGTTGATCGTCGTTCATAACGGCAGCGCCGCCCGAAGGCGGCGCCAAGGCGGGCACGAGGATTATTTCGAGGTGGCGCTGGCAGGCGTCGCCGCTGCGGGCTTGACCGCAACAGGTGCCGAGGCCGACTGTTCCACCTTGCGCTGAGCGAGCCGGCGTTCGGCGACCGACTTCGATTCCTGCACCGGCTTGCCTTCGAGTTTGTTCACCGCTTGCTGCAGCATATAGTCGTCCGTCGAACCGAACTCGATCGGCTTGCGGTCGCGATCCTTGGCGCGCTGCTCGGGCGTTTTCTTGTCATCGTCCTGCTCGAGCTGCTGCAGCTGCTGTAGTCGGTCCTGCTCGCGTTGCTCCTGTTCCTTCTTCTCGTTCGGATCCTGCGTATTGGCGAGGTGGTTCGTGTAGTCGACCTCACGCGTGACGAACGCGTCGTCCGGATCGCCATCGGCGAACTGATCGACCGGGATGTCGGGCCGAATGCCCTTGTTCTGGATCGAGCGGCCGCTCGGCGTGTAGTAGTAGGCCGTTGTCAGGCGCAGGGCCGTGTCAGTCGTGAGTGGCCGTACCGTCTGGACGGAGCCTTTGCCGAACGTCGTCTTGCCCATGATGAGGGCACGGTGCTGATCTTGCAGCGCGCCGGCAACGATCTCCGACGCCGAGGCCGAATACGCGTTCGTCAGCACGATCATCGGCACGGTCTTGTAGACGGCCGGCAGATTCTTCAGAGGATCGGCATCGAACGACGGGAGCCGGTAGTTCGTGTACGTATCGCGGTAAATCTGCTTCGAATCGGCAATCTGGCCGTTCGTCGAGACGACCACCGAATCGGACGTCAGGAACGTGCCCGCGACGCCGACTGCGCTTTGCAGCAACCCGCCCCCGTTGTTGCGCAGATCGAGGACGAGGCCCTTCAGGTTAGGTTGCTCGCGTGCGATGTCGGAAAGCTTGCTTGCGAGATCGGGCACGGTGCGCTCCTGGAAGCTTGTGACGCGCACATACGCATAGCCCGGTGCGACGACTTTCGCCTTCACGCTTTGCACGCGAATGATCGCGCGCGCAACCGTCACCGGGAACGTCCGGTCCTCGCTCTTGCGGAAGAGGGTCAGCGTGACCTTCGTGCCGGGCTCGCCGCGCATCTGCTTAACGGCTTGATCGAGCGTCATGCCGCGTACGGGCTTGTCGTTGATGCGCGTAATGAGATCGCCCGGGCGGATACCGGCACGGAACGCCGGCGTGTCCTCGATCGGCGAGATGACCTTGATGAGCCCGTCTTCCTGCGAGATCTCGATCCCGAGGCCGGCGAAGCGCCCCTTCGTTTGCTCCTGCAGTTCCTGGTAATCGGTCTTGTCGAGGTACGAGGAGTGCGGGTCGAGGCTCGAGACCATGCCTTTGATGGCCTCGGTGAGCAGCTTCTTATCGTCGACAGGCACGACGTAGTCATGCTTGATCTGGCCGAACACTTCCGCGAAAAGGCGGAGCTGATCGAGTGGCAGCGGCGTCGTTGCGGATTGCTGCTGCGCCGCAGCGGAAAATTGCAGCGTCGCGAACACGCCGGTCGCGAGGCCCGCGGCGATCAGGCTGATGCTCTTGAGTTTCGTGCGCATAAAGTAGAGTGCGGTCGGGAAACAGCGAAATCGCCGATGGCGAAGGACGGTCAAGTATAACTGGTATAACCGGCCGGGTTGCCGGGTGGCGCACGTTCGACAACCGGAGCTGGCTGCGGTTCGCA
>NZ_DATJJF010000047.1:0-7035 GCF_035492435.1 Trinickia sp. | reverse complement strand
GCCTTCTTCGCAATTTCGTGATCGACGATGTACTTGTTGATGACGCGTGTCATCGCGGCACGCAGGCCGGTCAAGTGTGTGCCGCCATCGCGCTGCGGAATATTGTTCGTGAAGCACAGCACATTCTCGTTGTAGCTGTCGTTCCACTGCATCGCGACTTCCACACCCACGCCGTCCTTCTCGCCGTTGATATGGAAAATCGTCGGATGCAGTACGGTCTTCGTCTTGTTGATGTACTCGACGAACCCCTTCACGCCGCCCACGAACGCGAAATCGTCCTCTTTGCCCGTGCGCTGGTCGGTCAGCCGAATCCGCACGCCGTTATTCAAGAACGACAACTCGCGGATGCGCTTCGCAAGAATGTCGTAGTGGTACTCGACGTTCCCAAAAATGGTCTCGTCGGCCATGAAGTGCACTTCGGTGCCGCGCTGCTCCGTCTCACCGAGAGGATGCATCGGCGACACGCTGACGCCACTCACCTCGTCGATGATGCGGTTTTGCGCCACGCCTCGGTGAAACTCCAGGAAGGACTTCTTGCCGTTGCGTCGCACGGTCAAGCGAAGCCATTTCGAGAGCGCATTCACGCATGACACCCCCACGCCGTGCAATCCGCCCGATACTTTGTAGCTGTTCTGGTCGAACTTGCCGCCCGCATGCAACTCGGTCATCACGATCTCGGCCGCGCTGCGTTTCGGATCGTGCTTGTCGTCGAATTTGACGTCGGTCGGAATGCCGCGCCCGTTGTCGGACACGGAGATGGAATTATCCGCATGAATGATCACGTGGATATCGTTGCAATGCCCGGCCAACGCCTCGTCAATGGAATTGTCGAGCACTTCGAATACGAGGTGATGCAGACCGGTGCCATCCGACGTATCGCCGATATACATGCCAGGGCGCTTGCGCACTGCCTCCAGACCTTCCAGCACTTGAATGGACGAAGCGCCATAGCTGTTGTCGGGCTGGGTGTTGTACTGTTCACTCATGGATATATTCCGGTTCTGCATCTACTGCTTGCGTACTACGTCCGAAATTTCGGAGCACTAAAGAAACGCTAAAGGGGCGATGCGCCCCTCGTGTTCTTCTCTTTCGCTTGGGATCAAATGCGCATCGGCATGACCACGTACTTGAAATCGTCGTTCTCAGGTATCGTGAGCAGCGCGCTCGAACTCGCATCCGCCACGCTGATCTGCAGCATGTCCACCTTCAAATTCGCGAGAACATCCAGCAGATACGTGACGTTGAAGCCCATGTCGATCGCATCGCCCTGATAGGCGATTTCGAGTTCTTCCTGCGCCTCTTCCTGATCGGCGTTGGTCGACATGATCTTCAGTTGACCCGGCTCGATCACGCAACGCACACCCTTGAACTTGTCCGACGTCAAAATCGCCGCGCGCTGCAGCGAGCGCTGCAATTCGTCACGCCCAATCACAAACGTGTTCTTGTGCGCCTTCGGAATGACGCGCTGGAAATCGGGGAACTTGCCCTCAACCAGCTTCGAGACGAGTTCGACTTGGCCGAACGTGAATTTGGCCTGCGTCGATGCGATGTCGATCTTGACGACATCGTCGATGTCCTCGAGCAAACGCTGGAGTTCCAAAATCGTCTTACGCGGAATAATCACTTCCTGGCGCGCAAACTCGCCGTCGATCTTCATCGACGAATACGCAAGCCGGTGACCATCCGTTGCCACGGCCATGAGCCGGCCGCCATCGACGACGAGCAACATGCCGTTCAAGTAATAGCGGATGTCCTGCTGCGCCATCGCGAAGTGGACCATGCCGAGCAATTGCCGAAACGTTTTTTGCGGCACGGCGAGGCTCGCGCCGTAATCCTTCGATTGCGCGACGGTCGGAAACTCGTCAGCCGCCAGCGTCTGCAGCGCAAAGCGGCTCTTGCCCGATTGCACCGTCAGACGCTTGTCCGACAGCGTCAGGCTGACCTGCCCATCCGGCATCGCACGCAAAATGTCGAGCAGCTTGCGCGCGCCCACAGTGGTTGCGACCGATTCGTCGCCTACGCCGAAATCGGCCCGCGTCGTAATCTGCAACTCCAGATCCGTCGACAGAAACGACACGTCCGGCCCGGTCTTGGTAATCAGCAGATTCGCGAGGATCGGCAACGTGTGGCGACGTTCGACAATGCCGCTGACAGTTTGCAGCGGCCTCAAGAGGTTGTCTCGTTCGGTCTTGACCAGTTGCATACGATTCCTTCGTTGATGTGACGGCGCATTGGCCGCCTCGCCCGGCAGATTCGTCGACGAATCCATCGACGCCCCGCATTTTTTGCGCGCTTTTGTTCTTGCGTCGCACTTTATCCCGCCGCAAGAGCCGCGGTGGGTAAGCCGTTATTGTGCCTGAAAAACGCCCCGAGTCCGCCGTCGCACCGGCGAAACGGAACGACGCGTGGCGGCGCCACGCCTCGTTCGGGGATGCCCATCAGCCCTTCAAAGTCTGCTCGAGCACGTGTAATTCATGGTTGAGCTGCGCATCCTTGCCACGCTCGTCTGCAATCTTACGAACGGCATGCAGTACCGTCGTGTGATCGCGTCCGCCGAACAACTCGCCAATTTCCGGCAAGCTCTTCTGCGTCAACTCCTTCGCGAGATACATCGCGATCTGCCGCGGCCGGGCGATATTCGCCGGACGCTTTTTCGAGTACATGTCGGCGACTTTGATGTTGTAAAAGTCGGCGACGGTCTTCTGAATGTTCTCGACGGAGATTTGCCGGTTCTGCACGGTCAGCAGATCTTTCAGCGCTTCCTTCGTCAACTCGATCGTAATCTCGCGGCCATGAAACTTCGAATAGGCCAAAATCTTGCGCAGCGCCCCCTCGAGCTCGCGCACGTTCGAGCGCAAATGCTTCGCGACGAAAAATGCGACGTCCTCCGACACGCTTACGCCCTCGGACTGCGCCTTGCGCATCAGAATCGCCACGCGCATTTCGAGCTCGGGTGGCTCGATGGCAACGGTCAGGCCGGAATCGAAGCGCGAAATCAAGCGATCGTCGATACCCGAAATCTCCTTCGGGTAGGTATCGCTCGTGATAATCACCTGCGCTTTGTTCGCGACGAGCGCCTCGAACGCATAAAAGAACTCTTCCTGCGTGCGCGACTTTCCCGAAAAGAACTGGATGTCGTCGATGAGCAACAGATCGAGCGAGTGGTAGTAGCGCTTGAAATCATCGAACGCCTTGCGCTGATACGCTTTCACCACGTCCGAAACATATTGCTCGGCATGGATATAGCGGATTCGCGCTCCCGCCTTGTCCTGCAGCAATTGATTGCCAATCGCATGAATCAGGTGCGTCTTGCCGAGCCCCACGCCCCCGTACAAAAAGAGCGGGTTGTACGAGATGCCAGGATTGTCGGCCACCTGAATCGCCGCCGCGCGCGCGAGCTGGTTCGCCTTGCCCGTCACCAGGTTATCGAACGTGAGCACGGGGTTGAGCTTCGAGCGCTCGTACATCGAATCCGTTTCCGGGCTGCCCGCCCCTGCCCCGTTGGCCGCACCGGGCCGCCACGTGCGACGAGCAGCCGCGGCCTCGTTCGCGTCGACACCGGGCATGTCGACGTCCACACCGTCGTCGGCCACTCCCGCCGAGGCCGCGCCGTTGCCCGCCCCCGGGTAGCCGGTTTGCAGAGCATTCACGCCCTGCGCCGGGCCGCGCCGCGCACCGACGGCGACAGCGGCTGCCGTGCTTTCGGCCGCCGCCACGTCCGCGCCTGCGGCCGGGCCGCGCCGCAGCGCGACGACGCTTGCCGTTGCACCGGGCGCCACCGTGCGCATGCCTGCTTTCGGATCGAGCACGAACTGCACCTCGATGGGGGCCTGCCAGAAGTCGCGCGCAAGGTCGGAGATGCGGCCGGAAAACTGGCTCTTGACCCAGTCGAGCTTGAAACGGTTCGGCGCGGCGATCGACAGCGTGTTCGCAGCTGCGTCGAAGGCGACCGGGGTCAATGGTTTGATCCACGTCACGTACTGCTGGGGCGTCAACTCGCGCTCCAACAATGCGGAACAGTGCTGCCAGAATTCATTCATCGAGATGGTGTCGTTTTTTGGGGCACGGCGTTTTCGCCGCCGCCCTTGGCGCATTGGCGTCAAGGACCCGGTCCGGCAAGGCGAAATCCGCCCCGAATCCCTTGCGCGACAAGCACTTGCGGCAAAAGGACCACTCGGAGCGGCGTGCGGGATTCTTGGGACAAGGTCGAATTCTACCGCCAAAACGCGTCGATCTGGAAGTTATCCACAGGGCCACATTGCACACCGCTCGCCCCATGGAGCATCCATTGACGGCCGTAAGGTATTGACGGCCAAGAGAAAACCGGCTTAAATAGCGGGTTCCCGCAAAAGCGGAATCCGTTTTTCGACCCCGTCGGCAGTCTCCCAACCCCAGCTTGCGATACCCGCAAGTCGTGAAGTTAAGTTGGGCGCTCGCATGCGGACGCGGTCCCATCTCGAGTGAGAACGACATGAAACGTACCTACCAACCTTCCGTGACGCGCCGCAAGCGCACCCATGGTTTCCGCGTGCGCATGAAGACTGCCGGCGGCCGTAAAGTGATCAACGCCCGCCGCGCGAAGGGCCGCAAGCGCTTGGCCATCTAAGCGCAGCGAAGCTCAATACAAGGCAAACGGCGCATTGCGTGCGGCCCGCTTCGCGGGGCGCATGAATGCCGCCATCGGGCTTTAGTCCGTTGCGAGCACAGGCCACTTTTCCCAAAGCCGCAAGGCTTCTCAAAACGGATGAGTTTTCATCCGTTTTTCGTTTGCGCCCATGGCGCCGCTCGCCGCACTTTGTCGTGTATGCGAGGCCAACCGGCCAGTCAGCGCGGCTTGGGCTCGTCATCGGCAAGAAATTCGCGCCACGAGCGGCGACGCGTAACCTCGTGCGGCGCATCGCTCGCGAAGCGTTCCGCTTGCGGGCTGACGATTTCGGCGGCTGGGACATCCTGCTGCGCTTGCACACCCGCTTGGACAAGAAGGCCTTTCCGAGCGCGGCATCGCCGCCCTTGAAGGCACTTTGCCGCGACGAGTTCGACGCATTGCTCGGAAAAGCGGCGCGCGAGATTGCCCGCCGCCAATCGCCGCCCGCGCAAGAAGGCGCGGCCCCGGATTGAAATTGGGTGCACACGCCGCCAAAATCGATCGTCATGCAAACGGTACTGATTGCGCTGCTGCGTTTCTATAAGGTCGCCGTTAGCCCCCTGCTCGGCGGCCGATGCCGTTTTTATCCCTCGTGCTCTGATTACGCACGCGAGGCAATCCAGTATCATGGCGCCGCGCGCGGTAGTTATCTCGCGCTAAAGCGCCTGTGCCGCTGTCATCCGTTTTCCTCGGGCGGGGTCGATCTCGTTCCGCCCCCTATCCCCAGAAAGCGCTGAAGCGCCCGCTCCATCGACTCTGAGACCACGCATGGATATCAAACGCACCATCCTATGGGCGATCTTCTTCGTGTCAGCGATCATGCTGTTCGACAACTGGCAGCGCGATCACGGACGCCCTTCGATGTTCTTCCCGAACCCAGCGGCGACGCAGTCAACTGCGCCCACGGGTTCTGACACACTCCCCCAAGCGAGCGAGCCTGGTTCGACACCTCCGCCCGTGACGACGGCCGCTGGTGCGCCCGGCACGTCGACGGCGCAACCGTCTGCGCCGGCACAGTTGGTGAAGTTCAGCACCGACGTCTACGACGGTGAGATCGACACGCGCGGCGGCACGCTGGTGAAGCTGACGCTCACGCGCAAGAGCGACCCGAATCAGGGCGACCTCAACATCACCCTCTTCGATCGTACCGCCAACCACACCTATCTCGCCCGCACGGGCCTGATCGGCGGCGACTTCCCGAACCACAACGACGTCTACACGGTGCAGCAGCCAGGCCCGCATACGCTCGCCAATAATCAGCAGTCCTTCTCGATCAGCCTCGAATCGCCTGTCAAAGGTGGCGTCAAGGTCGTCAAGACGTACACGTTCACGCGCGGCAGCTTCGTGATCGGCGTCGATACGAAGATCGAGAACGTAGGCAGCACGCCCGTCTCGCCGAGCGTCTATATGGAGCTCGTGCGCGATAGCACACCGGTGGAAACGCCGCGTTTCTCGCACACGTTTATCGGGCCGGCTGTCTATACGAACGAGCAGCACTTCCAGAAGATCTCGTTTAGCGACATCGACAAGAACAAGGCGGCATACGCGACCTCGGCAGACAATGGCTGGGTTGCAATGGTGCAGCACTATTTCGCTTCGGCATGGGTTCCGCAGCAAGGCGCGAAGCGCTCGATCTATGTCGAAAAAGTCGACCCCACGCTCTATCGCGTTGGCATGACGGAAACTGTTGCGGCGATCGCACCGGGCCAGAGCGCCAATGTGTCCGCGCGGCTCTTCGCCGGGCCCGAGGAGGAGCGCGTGCTCGAAGGCGTGGCGCCAGGGCTTGACCTCGTGAAGGACTACGGCTGGGTCACGATCATCGCTAAGCCGCTCTTCTGGCTGCTTGAGAAGATTTATGGTCTCGTCGGCAACTGGGGCTGGGCGATCGTCCTCTTGACGCTGCTCATCAAGGCCGTGTTCTTCCCGCTGTCGGCGGCCAGCTACAAATCGATGGCACGCATGAAGGAGATCACGCCGCGCATGCAGGCGCTGCGCGAACGCTTCAAGAGCGATCCGCAGAAGATGAACGCGGCGTTGATGGAGCTCTACAAGACAGAGAAGGTCAATCCGTTCGGCGGGTGCCTGCCGGTTGTCATTCAGATTCCGGTGTTCATCTCGCTCTACTGGGTGCTGCTCTCCTCGGTGGAAATGCGCGGTGCACCGTGGGTTCTCTGGATTCACGATCTCTCGCAGCAGGATCCGTATTACATCCTGCCCGTGCTGATGGCCGTTTCGATGTTCGTTCAGACGAAGCTGAACCCGACGCCGCCCGATCCGGTCCAGGCGAAGATGATGATGTTCATGCCGCTCGCTTTCTCGGTCATGTTCTTCTTCTTCCCGTCAGGCCTCGTGCTGTATTACGTCGTCAACAACGTGCTGTCGATCGCTCA
>NZ_DATJJF010000046.1:0-5805 GCF_035492435.1 Trinickia sp. | reverse complement strand
CGAGCCTGGATCCTACGCGCAGGCTAATCGAATGGCCGTTTTTGTTCTCATCGCCGCGATTCGATCTGAGCGCATTGCGGCGTCTTCTCGTCGCGCATGACTACCCCGATGTGGCGCTGCAGCCGACGACGCTGGCGGGTTTCGTCAAAGGCTTCGTCGACATGATCGTCGAGCATGCGGGCCGCTTCTGGATCATTGACTGGAAGTCGAACCACCTTGGCACGGACGTAGCCGATTATGGCGCGGCTGCGCTTTCCTCGGCGATGAGCGCGCATGCCTATCACCTTCAGGCGCTGCTCTACACCGTCGCGTTGCATCGATACTTGTCGGTGCGCAAACGCGATTACGACTATGACGCGCATATCGGCGGCTACGTGTACGTGTTTTTGCGCGGCGTGCGCCCCGGCTGGCGCGACGGTGACCAGCCAGCCGGCGTGCATCTGCGCAAACCGGCACGCGCGCTCATTGAGGCGCTTGACCGCTTGACGGGGGCGGGAGCAGGGGCGGAGGCGAAAGAGGCTAAAGAGGCTAAAGAGGCTAAAGAGGCGAAGGGGGGCGCATGAACGGCTTGCAAGAAACTGGAACCACGGCCGCGTCGGCGGACACCGCGCATTCACCGCGTGACGCTGCCTCGACGCGTGTCGACGCTCAAATCGTGCCGGTTGCAGACCCCGCCGCACCGGGCGATTTCAGCACTGCGCTCGCACAGGGTTTCGCCCGCCGCATCGGCGAGCTGGCGATGCGGCTCGGCGCTTCGGAAGAATCGGTGACATGGGTGTGCCGCGCTGCATTTGCGGCAAGCCGCGCGACGAGTGCTGGCCACGTATGTGTGAGCGTCGTGCGGCTTGCGCGACAGTATGGCGCGACAACGGCAACGGTGCGCGCAGCGCTCCTCACGAGCCGCGTCGTTTCGAACGCCAGCGCTGACAGCGCGGCGTCACGGCCGCTTGTGCTCGATGCGGGCGATGCAGCGGGCAAACTGTATCTCGCCCGTTACTTCGACTATGAGCGCCGTCTAGCCCAAACGATCGTCGCTCGAACTCAGCCAAGCGCCGGCGACGCTCCCGGCGCGAATGCCGGCGTTGGGCTTTCAGCGCTTGGCGTGCGGCTTTCACGCTTTTTCGGCGCGTCGTCGACGGACGAAATCGATTGGCAGCGAGCCGCCGTCGCGCTCGCGCTCGCAAGCCGTTTGACGATCGTGAGTGGAGGTCCGGGCACGGGCAAGACGACGACTGTCGTCGGCCTGCTCGCCTCGCTCATCGACGAAAACCCCGAATTGTCCATCGCCCTGGCGGCGCCGACGGGCAAAGCGGCGCAGCGTATGCAAGAAGCGCTGGCCGCGCGCGCGGGCATGCTGCCGCCCGAGATCGCAGCGCGCTTGCCACGCAGTGCACAAACGCTGCACCGCTTGCTCGGGGCTGGCCAAACCGGCACACGCTTGCGTCACCACCGTGACAATCCGCTGCCGTACGACGTGCTTGTCGTCGATGAAGCGTCGATGATCGACGTTGCGATGGCGGCCCAGCTTTTTGATGCACTTGCGCCTGCGACGCGGGTGATCATGTTGGGTGACAAGGATCAGCTAGCCGCCGTCGAGGCGGGGGCGGTATTTGCCGAGTTGAGCGCCCGACCGGCCTTCAGCGCGAACGGCATCGCGCGCATTGCGGCGGGGACTGGGCTCGACGAGGCGCGCGTGAAGTTGGCACTGGCGACGCTCTGCCAAGAGACGGATGCGCCGCAGCGCGCGACGAGCGCAGCGACATCGTTCGATGATGACGCGTTATTTCCGGCAGACGCTGAGATCGACTTTGATCGAGCCTCCTTTTATGGCGCGGCGAACGCAGGAAGAGTCGCGGCCAGAGAAAGCCGTCTCGCCGACACAGCGGAGGTTGCCAGCGGCAACAACGTCGGCAACAACCACGGCAACGTTACGGAGGATGGATTCGATCCCGACGTGTTCAGCTCGCGTGCACCCAACGGTGCCATCGGCATGTCGCCGCTTGCCGACTGCGTGATCTGGCTGGAGCGCAATTATCGTTTCGGGCTCGATTCGCCGATCGGCCGCTTGTCGTTGGCGATTCGCGGCGGTGACGTGCATGCCGCGCTCGCTTCCTTGACCCTGCTGAGCGCGGCGGCTGATTCCGCAGGGCGGCAACAGAGCGTCGCCGTGCTCGATGAAGACACGGGCGCATCGCTTGCCGCACCTACCGTGGAGCGTTTGGCGCAGGGCTTTACGGCGTATGCCACCGCGCTCAAGACGGCGCTGGCTCGAGAAACGCCTGACCCGTCGCCGCTCTTCGACGCACTGAACGCATTCCGGATCTTGTGTGCGACGCGCAGCGGTGCACGCGGTGTCGATGCGCTCAATGCGCTGATGGCGGCGCATGTTCGGCGTGTAGCGCGCGTGCCACTCGCGCCGGGTGCGAGCTGGTTCGCAGGCCGCCCAGTCATGATCGCGCGCAACGACTATGCACTCGGTCTTTTCAACGGTGACATCGGTATCGCGCTGCCGAGCGCAAGCGGCGCGCTGCGCGTTTATTTCCGCACGGCGGAGGGCGGCGTGCGCGCCGTGACGCCGGCGGCGCTCCCGCCGCACGACACGGCGTTCGCGCTCACCGTGCACAAGTCGCAGGGCTCCGAGTTCGATGAAGCTGCGCTGGTTCTTCCGGCCGCGGTGAGCCGCGTGCTGTCGCGCGAGCTTGTCTACACGGCCGTGACGCGTGCGCGTGTGGCGGTGCGCATCGTCGGGCCGCGAGCCGTGTTGACCGAGGCGATCGCGACACCGACACGCCGTGATTCGGGACTCGCCTCGCGCATGGCCGAGGCGCTGGTAGGACAGGCGGCCCAGGCGGGACAGCGATGACCTTGCGCTATACCGTGGCGCCTCACGAGGTCGAGCTGACGGCCGTGCGTGCTCAGGGCGCGGGCGGCCAGAACGTCAACAAAGTGTCGAGCGCCATTCATTTGCGCTTCGATATTCACGCCTCCTCGCTGCCCGAGCCGATCAAGATGCGTCTCGTCGCCTTGCACGACCATCGCATTACACGCGACGGCGTTGTCGTCATCAAAGCTCAGGAGTATCGAACACAGGACATGAACCGCGACGCCGCGCTGGCGCGTCTCGACGCGTTGATTGCCAGCGTGAGCGGCGTGCAGCGGGCGCGGATTGCCACCAAGCCGACGAGGGCCTCGACAGCGAGACGGATCGAAAGCAAGGTGCGCCGCGCAAAGGTCAAGGCGGGGCGCTCGCGTGTGACGGAGTAGCCGGCTCCACCGGCGCAAAGTCGATGCAAAACACCTGCAACTCGCCGCCGAACTCGACGGTCACGGCCGCCGTATAGCAGTCCCTTCCCTCGGTGAGCGAGTAGTGCGGGCCCATAACGGCGACCCGGCCCGGCGTCGCGAGCGCCCGCTTGAAGTAGGCGCGGCGCGACCAGTTGCTGCGGGTATCAGGAAAAAGCGGCCAGAGCCGCGCCGGCCGCGGTGCGCTTTCGTGCGCGATCGACGGCTGGCGCTGCTCGCCCTCAGCATCGAGGACAAAAACACGGCGCGCCGACGATCGGCTGAACACCTGGCGGGCGGCAAGCTCGAGCCTGCCCGTCACGCGGTAGATTTGCGCCCCGGCGCGCACGGCTTCCTCGAATTCCGTGAAGTCAATGGGCGGTCGAGGCGCACTGCCCGCGTGCGTGCGGTAGCGCTCCCAAATCGAATCCATGGTTGGCGACGCGGCTGCGGCAGCCTCCCCGAGCGTGGGATGCGGCTCGCCAAGCCAATAGCCCTGCACGAAATCGGCGTCGGCCTCCATCAAGGTCAGCAGTTCCGCCTCCGTCTCGACACCTTCGCCGAGGACCATGGTACCTGCGCGATGAAGCATCGTGATGAGCTGTGCCGCGAATTGCGGGTCCGCGCCGGGCGTCGCCATCCGTGCGACGAGCGAGCGATCGAGCTTGACGATATCGGGCCTCACCTGCCATAGGCGGTCGAAGTTCGAGAAACCCGTGCCGAAATCGTCGATGGCAATGAGCAAGTCCCGCGCGCGCAGGGCATCGACCGTCTTCTTGAAGAGCGTCTCGTCTGCGGCCGGCTCCTCGATCATTTCGATTACGACGCGCCGATGAGGCACCTGGAAGTGATTGCAGAGCTCGTCGATGAGCGAGTCGTACGGCCATCCGGTGCGAAAGAGCCGCGGCAGCGCATTGACGAATAGCCAAGTCGTTTGTGCGCGCTCCTCGGCGAAATTCGCGAAATGCACGCAGCGCGCAAGCCGCTCCAGTGCGAGTGCTTCATTTTTGCTCGGCGCGCGCGCAAAAAGCGCGTCAGGCCGGATCGAGCGGCCTTCGTGATCGGTTGCGCGCAAGAGTGCCTCATAGCCGACTATCCGCTTGTGCGTAATCGAGATGACGGGCTGAAAGACGCTGCGCAGCGTGAGGCCCTGATAGACGATGTGCCAACCCGCTTCGTCGCGTTGCAGATGCGACAGAATGCGCTCGAGAGGCAGCTCGCGCTGCGATGCCATGGTCATGGCGCGATTGAAGCGCGCGAGCGTCGCGGAGCCGGCTCGGCGACGGTTGAGACGCGGAAACGGATCGGGGCCACCGGCAGCGCGCGAATACGAGCGGCTCGGCGAACGAGGGGTCCAGACATGCCTGACTCTGCCCATACGGAAGGCCACCAGTGTAGCAAACGCGCTCACAAATCGTGCCGGCCAGCGTAAGTCGGCGCAGGCGACGGCAATGTTCGATCGGCTACGGTACCGCGGGAGTTGGCGCGAAAGGGGCGTGCGTCTGGCGTCAGTCGCTAAATTTTGGGCGAAAGGCGAGCACAAGAAGTGCTCGCCGACATCGAGAAGTGCTCGCCGACATCGGCTTCAGGTCGGGTCGGGTCGGTTCGGGTGCGGAGTCCGGGAATGCGTTTGACGAGGCCTGTGGCGAGGGCCGTGCCGATGAGCACGATCATGCAGCCTTCCAGCATGACGGGCGTGACGCGCTCGTTGAGAAAGAGCGTTCCCCACAGGATGCCGAAGACGGGAATGACGAAAGTGACCGTCATGGCACGAGCCGCACCGGCGGTATTGAGCAGATAAAAGTAGATGAAGTAGGCAATTCCGGTGCAGCCCACACCGAGGCTCAGCACAGCGCCCCACGCGAGCGCTGAGACAGGCGCCGTGGGCCAAGTCGCGATGGCGAACGGCACGAGCGCGACTGTGGAGCCAATCATGCTGCCGGTGGCGACGGTCAACGCGTCGACTCCCATGAGACGCCGTTTCGCGAAATTGGCCGCGATGCCGTAAAGGAACGCCGCGGCCGTGGCGGCTGCCGCGGCCAGTGCCATCTGCAGGGGCGTCGCCGATCCCGGGTGGGGCATCGCAATCTCATCCCAGACCAGCGTGACGACGCCGGCAAAGCCGAGCGTCATGCCGAGCGTGCGCACCCACGTGAGCCGTTCACCGAGCCAGATGTAGGCGATGAGCGCGCCCCACAGCGGCGTCGTTGCGTTGATGACGGAGGTGGTGCCGGCCGACAGCGTCAGCTCGGCAAAGGCGAAGAGGCAAAATGGTGCTGCCGAGTTAAGCACACCGACGATGAAGAGCGGCAGCGCGCGAGCGCGTAACGTTGCGAGCGTCGATGCTCTCGATTTTGCGCCGCGGGCCACGACCATCGCCACGAGAAACGCTGCGCCGATCGACACGCGCAACGCCATGAGCGGTGCGACGCCGAACTCGGCTACGCCCACGCGTATGAAGAGGAACGAAGCGCCCCAGAGGGCTGCCAGCACCAGCAAGAGAACGAGGTGACGTGTCTTCAT
>NZ_DATJJF010000045.1:0-7441 GCF_035492435.1 Trinickia sp. | reverse complement strand
CGTCTGGCCGTCGCGCGCCGCCTCCAGGAGCGCCGCCGTGATGAACGCTACGGCTTCCGGATAGTTGAGCTTGAGCCCGCGCGCCTTGCGGCGTTCGGCCAAGAGGGCTGCCGTGAAAATCAGGAGCTTGTCTTTTTCTCGTGGTGTGAGCTTCATCTTAATGCATCGTAGGAGGTCCCGAAGCGCCCAGGACTGGACGAACTTCCGGCGTGCTACGCCGTGTGGATTGCCAACTATACGGGTGGCCGTTTCTGCCACCCCTGACCTGAGCGCGCCACGCGCAGTGAGCGTCATGCCTCCGATGGCCCGACGCCGCCAATCATTTTGCCGGCGAACGGTCTAGGACGCGCTCACTTGCACCGTGGGAAATGCGATACGGCTCATAGCGGGTTGAATTCGTCGTACAGCAAATAGCATGCCGCCAAGTGCTCCATCGGCATCGCCGCCGCCACCTCGGCGCGAGCGCGAAGGTTCGAGCACCGAAATAGGGGGGGATGATGCGATGTGCCGACCGTACACACGAAGGCTGGGCGCATTATACAAGCGCAAAGGCGCCCGGAAAGTTATGTCGCCCATAGACGAAGGGCGCGCGCGGGCACCCCGTGCACAATGGGCCGCAGCGTGGTCCAGCACTGTTGCATCAGTTGCTGCAATGGCTCGACCGACGAGGCCAACGCCCGCACCAGCAGCACACCGCCCGGCAACGCGGTCGCGCCGGCGCGCAGCGTCGCTTGAAACGGCAGCCGTTCGGCGAGCGATTCGGCAAGCTCCGGGGTGCAGGCGTCGCCCACCGCCCACAGCGTGCCGAAGACGGCGAGCCCGGCGAGGCCTTGCGGTGCATCGCGCAAGGGGTCGCTTGCATCGAGCCGCGCGCGTTCGTGCCACAGCAGCGATGGCGATGCGGCCTGCTGCCCGTCGCCCATGGCAGCGATCGATGCGACGGAGGTCAGTTCTCCCGTCGCCCATCGTTCCCCCGCGGCTTGTCTGCCCAACTGCGTCGCGTCCCAGCCGATAGCCGTCGCACCCGGTGCGATCGTCAGCGAGAACGCGAGGTCGGCACGCGCATCGTCGAAGACGATGTTGTTTTGCGGCAGCCAGTCGAGCTTTGCACCCGCAGCGACTTCGAGTGCAATCCTCTGGGTCGCGCGCTGCGTATTAGCCTTGTACCACTTCGTGGCACCCGGCGTCGTCAACACCGCATGTGCGCCTTCACCGACGCGAACGTCGAGGCAGAGACGGTCACCGCCCGCCACGCCACCGGGCGGATGGACGATGACCGCATGGCAGATCGCATCGCCTTCGGGGTAGAGCGGCCGCTGCACAAGTAGTGGGCCTCGATGGCGCCTATGCGATAGCGTCGTGCGGGACGCGACGCGTGTGAAGCCCAACTCGAGGTTCGCCTCCCAGCCCTGCGTGCGGGCGAGCGGCGCCGTGAGAGGCTGTGCAGCCTCAGGCGATGGCGCGATGGCGACTGAAGTGCTTTCTGGTGACGACATGAGGGCAACGGCGGCGGCCGGCTGTGCTGTGCCGCGAATCTCGAGCACGACGATGCTGCTTGTGGATCAACGAAACGGCGAAAAGCGGCGGCGTCCTCAATGCTTCAATACGTCGGCACCGATGGGTCTACCTGGCGTGACCACGCATCGATGCCCCCTTGCAAATTGAAAATTTGCGTGAACCCGCGCGATTCGAGGAACATCCCCACGCTCGCGCTGCGCGCACCGTGGTGACAGATGCAGACGATCGGCGCTTCATCGTCGAGTTCTTCGCTGCGAGCCGGAATGTCACGCATCGGAATCGACACGCAGTTGGCGATGCTGGCCGTCGCCACTTCCCACGGCTCACGCACGTCAAGCAGCACGGGGGCGGGACGCGAGGCATCGGAGAGCCATTGGGCGAGGGTGGCGGGAGTCAGGTTTTGCATGACGAACGGCTCAGAACTTGAAGCGCGGCGGCTCGACGGCGTTCTCGAGCGGCTCGACGTAGGTTTCGAAGATATCGGCGACACGGAACTGCTTTTCATCGATGCGCGTGATGACCTGCGCCTTCATGACGGGCGCCGTGCCGACGAAGACAGCGAGGCGGCCGCCGATTTTCAGTTGCTCGAGAAACTCCTGCGGCAGCACGGGCAGGCCCCCTGAAACGCAGATGACATCGTAAGGCGAGGCGGCCTTCCATCCGCGCGATCCGTCGCCGAGCACCACTTCGGCGTTCATGACGCCGTTGGCCGCCAGATTGCTTCCAGCCAGCTCGACGAGTTCGGCCTTGATATCGACCGTCAGCACATGCCGGCCACGATGCGCGAGCAGGGCGGCCATATAGCCGGACCCCGCGCCGATTTCGAGCACGCTTTCATGTTTCTTGACCGCGAGTTCCTGCAAAACGCGCGCTTCGATGCGCGGCGCCAGCATGTTCTCGCCCGCAGGCAGCGGCACCTCAAGATCGCCAAAAGCGAGATCGCGGTAGGGCGCGGGCACGAAGTTTTCGCGCTTGACGATGGCGAGGAGGTTCAGCACGTCCTGGTCCAGCACGTCCCAGGGCCTGATTTGCTGCTCGATCATGTTGAAACGGGCTTGCTCGATATTCATGGCGTCTTGACGGCTCGCGTAAGCGATAGCGGTTTGAGCTCGGCATGGATGGAAAGAATGCTGACGAGCAATCTCCCATCGAGACATGCATTCGTATAGGAAAGCCTGCGGATTGTATCAAACCGAAGCGCATTGCCGACGATGCGTAAAAGGCCGATTGAGGGCGATCGAGGGCGATGCAGTGGCTCAGCAAGTGCGCCGCTGGGCCTTCTAGCGCATGGTGCGCCTCAGATGCCGGATCTGCGCTTGCAGGGCCGAGTCGAGCTTGCTTTCCTTTTTCGGTTTGGCCTCGAGGCCATCGACAAACGAGACGAACGCCTCGAGCGGCATCGGGGTGCCCACTTGCCGTTCGTTGCCCCCGGCTTTGTCGATCAGGCGAAACATGCCGCCCGCCAAACTGACGGCTGCAAAACAAGAATTGCCGCTGCGCGTCTTGAGACGCTCGACGGCGGAGATTGCCCGGGTGCCACGCATGATGTTTTGTGTGAGAAGCGAACGAAACCGTGCACTTTACCAAGAGCGAGGGTAAGCATGGGTAAAGTGAGGTGAGGAGCGCGGGTGGGCGAACACAGGCACAATGCGGGTGGGTCGCTCGCTGGAGAACATGCCGGTGCGCGCCGGCAATCTTTCAGACAGGTCGTTGCTCCGTGGATGTGTTGATCCCGCCCGGCACCGGCGCTCATGCGTGCCGCCCAGGTTGCGGTGCTTGCTGCATCGCGCCGTCCATCACCAGCCCGATTCCCGGGATGCCTCGCGGCAAGCCCGCCGGTGTGCGCTGTGTGCAGCTCGACGATGAGGCGCGCTGCAAGATCTTCGACCGCCCGGAGCGGCCCGCCTGCTGTGGGGGCTTGCAGCCCCATCCGCAGATGTGCGGTGCCTCGCGCGGCGAAGCGCTCGCCTGGCTTGCCCAGCTCGAGATCTTGACCCAGCCCGGCGCCGCTTAAGTCCCCTCGGGTTACGAGGCTATACGGCCCGCCGGCCCGACGATCGCCGGGCACGGGAAAAGCGCTTGCCCGAGCGATGGCGACCCTGGACAACCACCAAGGAGAATACGCATGATGCACGCCGCCACGCCGAATCGGCGCCGGTTCCTTCAGACGATGGCGCTCGCCGTGGCGACAAGCCTCACTGTCCCTCTCGCAGCCTGCGCGAGCCGGACGTTCCCGTTTGTTCCCGATCACTACACGTTTTCGCAGCGCCAGGTACAGGATGCTGTCGCGCGCAAGTTTCCTTACCGGCGCACGGTCTCGCAGCTTTTCGAAGTCGCCCTGGCGAACCCTGTCGTCGGCTTCAAGCCCGAAGCGGATCGCCTCACCGTGCGGGTCGACGCACACGTGGCGAGCCCCTTCCTTCGGCATCCCGTCGACGGCGCTTTTACACTCTCGAGCCGTCTTGAGTACGACAACACTGCGCAGGCCGTGGTGCTGCGCTCGCCGAAGGTGGAGACGGTCGACGTAGCGGGCGAGGCGGCTGCCTACCGCCAGCAGATCGAGGCCGCGGGTGCACTCGCGGCTGCCCAGTGGCTCGATGGCTACCCCATTTACACGTTCAAGCCTGAAGAGCTTCAATTCGCCGGCGTTCATTACGAACCGGGTACAATAACAATCCTTTCAAATGGCATACGCGTGCAGATCGTCGAAAAGTGACGGCGCCGTCCTGCGCATGCTCCCTCATTGACGTAGAGGACACAGATGGATTGGGTATTGATCGCCAAAGCGCTGATTCTTGGCATCGTCGAAGGGGTGACGGAGTTTCTGCCCGTTTCGAGTACCGGCCATCTGATTCTCGCGGGCGCGCTGTTGGGCTTCGACAACGAGGCCGCGAAGGCCTTTCATGTCGTCATCCAGTTCGGCGCCATTTTGGCCGTTTGCTGGGAGTACCGGCGTCGCATTGGTGCTGTCGTGGCGGGCTTGCCGACGGACATGGAGGCGAGGCGATTCACGCTGAACGTGGTGATTGCAACGATTCCCGCGATTGCGCTGGGCATTTTCGTCGAATCGCAGATCAAGCGCGTACTGTTTGCGCCGTTGCCCGTGGCGCTTGCCCTCGTGGTGGGGGGGCTCATCATCCTTTGGGTGCAGGCGCGTGAGCGCATGCGCGGCGACACGCCGCCGCGCATCGGCTCAATCGAGCAATTGCGGCCGCTTGACGCGCTGAAGGTCGGCGTTGCGCAATGCTGTGCGCTGATACCGGGTGTGTCGCGTTCAGGGTCGACCATCATCGGCGCGATGATGGTCGGCGTCGAGCGGCGCGTTGCGACCGAGTTTTCGTTCTTTTTGGCCATCCCCATCATCGTCGGCGCGAGCTGCTACGAGATCGTCAAGTATGGCCACAGCGCGTTGGCCGGCGCGGCCGATGTGCTGGCTGTCGGGATCGTCGCCGCTTTCGTGAGCGCGTTCGCTTGTGTACGGTGGCTGCTGCGCTTCGTCGCCACGCACGATTTCACCGTGTTCGCCTGGTACCGTATCGGATTCGGCCTGCTCGTGCTCGTGATCGGCTACACCTACGAGCTGCCGTGGGTTTCCTGAACGTTTGTCAGTCAGCGCGCCGCTTGAAGACAAGATCCCAGACGCCATGCCCCAGGCGCAGCCCGCGCCGCTCGAACTTCGTGATTGGGCGATAGTCGGGGCGCGGCGCGTAGCCGTCGGCCGTGTTTTCGAGCGTCGGCGCAGCGCTCAGCACTTCCAGCATCTGCTCCGCGTAATTCTGCCAATCCGTTGCGCAGTGCAAATAGGCGCCCGGCTTCATCCGCGAGGCGAGGAGCGCGACAAATTTCGGCTGAATGAGCCGGCGTTTGTGGTGCCGTGCCTTGTGCCACGGATCGGGAAAGAAAATGTGCACGCCGTCGAGCGTTGCTTCTCCGATCATCTGCTCGAGCACTTCCACGGCGTCGTGCTGCACGATGCGGATGTTCGACAGATCGTGCTCACCAATCAACTTCAGCAGTGCACCCACACCCGGCTCGTGCACCTCGACACCGATGAAGTCGTCTTGTGGTCGTTGCGCTGCGATGTCGGCTGTCGTTGCCCCCATGCCGAATCCGATCTCCAGCACACGCGGCGCGTGGCGCCCAAAAACGGTGGCCCACTCGACCGGTGCCACCTGATAGGGGACGATAAAGCGCGGGCCGATCTCGTCCAGCGCGCGCCGCTGGCCTGTTGATACGCGACCGGCGCGTGTGACGAAGCTGCGAATGCGGCGATGATGCAACGAATCGGACGGCTCGGCCGATGCATCAGGCCGGTCTCCGTCGGCGGGGGCGACCGCTGCTTTCTGATCCTGTTGCCCATGCTCGCCGCTGGCTGCAGCGCTTGCGGCATTTTCGTCGTCGGGGTAGGGCGTACCGGGCGGCACGCCGGCTTCGTTACGATCGTGGTTCATTGTGACAAAAAGTGGTCGAGGCGCGCCTGGCGAAAGCCGGCCTGCTACAGAAGGTGGGCGAGATTGTAGACGAGAGCGCGCCCAGCGAAATGAAGCGCGGGGCGCTAGTCGGACACCATGATGTGCAAGGACACGGGATACTCGATGTCAAACTCGAGCGTCCGGCCGGCGCGCACGTCGAGCAGACGCCGTTCGATGTCCTTGAGCAGGCGTTGATTCCGGGTTGCCTCGTCCGCGGGTTTGTCCTCCAACCCGTCGAGAAGCGTGCGGCGCGCATCGACCAGCAGCGCCACCGCGCTCGTGCGAGACATGAAATACCGTTCCATCGTAAAAGCGTAAGCGTAAGTAACTGCGAAAGACCGTAATTGTCGCGCGTTTCGGCTGCCGACGTCATGGGGTGTTACAGCCCCGTCGCATCGGGCATCCAGCCCTGGCGGGCGATTAAATGAGGACGGACGTTAGATCGGGCGGCCCGTTGCGCGCCTATGCCGCACCACGCCATCCCCGCGCATTGCGTGGCGGAACGATGCGTGGATATGTCGGTAGGTCCACTCGCCGAGTTTTTAGTATCTGTGCTGAGGGACACCGACAAGCGCCCGTGACGACTTGGCGGCTTGCCAAGCGCGGCAGGCGCAGGGAGGCGAGCATGCAAATCATGCAGCGCGTGACTCGCACAGGTAATCGCGACCGTTGGCAGCGGGTTCGCCGCACTTGTGCATGGCTCGTGATCGCAGGCGTTTGCGCATCTTGCGGCGGCGGTTCGAGTGGCGGCACAAGCACGGCGGCCGGCGTCAGCGGCAGCGGTGGATCGGGCAATAGCGGTACGGGTGGTAGCAGCAGCGCTGGCGGGGGCGGCGGCACTAGTACCGGGCCCGTGGCGCCGGCCCACATCGCTTTCGCGACCGACGTGCTCATGCACCACAACGACCTCGCGCGCACGGGGCAGATGTTGGCGGAAACGACGCTGACGCCGTCGAACGTACGCTCCAACCTTTTCGGCAAGGTCGGGTTCCTGCCCGCCGACGGCAAGGTAAACGGGCAGCCGCTCTTCGTGACACAGCAGTCGATCGGCGGCTCGTTGCACAACATCGTCTACGTGGTGACTGAGCACGATAGCGTCTATGCCTACGATGCCGACTCGTTCGCGCTCCTTTGGCACGTTTCGCTCCTAAGTCAGGGCGAGACGCCAAGCGACGACCAAAGCTGCCAGGATTTCACGCCCGAAATCGGGATAACGTCGACGCCGGTCATCGACCGCAATCGCGGCCAGAACGGCGTGCTCTTTGCCGTCGCCATGACCAAGGACGGCGGCGGCAATTATCACCATCGACTACATGCGCTCGATCTCGCGAGCGGAGGCGAGGTGCTCGGCGGGCCGACGGAGATTGCGGCGAGTGTTCCGGGCAACGGCTCGGGCAGCGTGAACGGCGTCATCGCGTTCGACCCTTCGCTGCAGACCGAGCGTGCCGCGC